>NZ_JBJGYL010000003.1:0-222344 GCF_054049975.1 Geodermatophilus sp. SYSU D01119
GCGGGGGCGCCCCGCCCCCCCCCCCCCCCCCCCGCGCCCCCCCCCCCCCCCCCCCCCCCCCCCCCCCCCCCCCCCCCCCCCCGGCGCCCCGCCGTCCCCCGGCGGCGGGTCCGGTGCGGCGTTAGTGTCCGGACGGTCCCACCCACCGCCGCGGGAGTCGCATGAACCTCGAGAAGGTCGTCTTCGGCTTCTTCGTGCTGCTCGCCGCCACCATCAACTTCGGGTTCTTCATCGGCGACATCGACGACCCGGCCGTGCACAACGTCTACGAGCTGTTCGCCGCGCTCGTGGTCAGCCTCATCGCCACGGTGCTCAAGTTCGGCGACCGCACCCAGATCGGCGCGGTGCACCTGGCCACCAGCCTGGTCGCCGACCTGCAGCTGATCGCCGCCACCATCACCTGGGCGTGGGCGGTGCACGTCTCGGCGGACGGGCTGACGGCGACCGCGACGGCGAGCATGGTGTCGCTGTCGGGCGGGGCGCTGGTGGCCAACGTCGTCTCGGTGGTGCTGCTGGTCATCGAGACCGTGTCCTTCCAGCGCCACTGAGCGGACGCCGACCGTGGAGACCGCGCCGCCGCCCCCGGTGACCACCCGCGGCCGCCGCGCCCGCCGCCGTCCGGTCGTGCCGCGGGCCGAGGGCTCGGCGACCGTCTTCACCGTCCTGCGGCGGATGCGCGCCCCGCTGATCACGCTGATCGTCATCTTCTTCGTGAGCGTGCTCGGGCTCTCGCTCATCCCGGGCGTCGACGCCGAGGGGCAGCCGGCCCGCCTGAGCCTGTTCGACGCCTTCTACGTCATGAGCTACACCGCGACGACGATCGGCTTCGGCGAGATCCCGTTCGCCTTCAGCTACGCGCAGCGCATGTGGGTCACGGCCACCATCTACCTCACCGTCATCGGGTGGGCCTACGCGATCGGGTCGCTGCTGGCGCTGGTGCAGGACCGCGCGTTCCGGCAGGCGCTGGCGCTGCGGCACGTGTCGCGCAAGGTGACCCGGCTGCGCGAGCCGTTCCTGCTGATCGCCGGCTACGGGCAGGCGGGGGAGAACCTGGGCGCCTCGCTCGACGCGCTGGGCCGCCGGTTCACCGTCGTCGACATCGCCGAGGGCCGCATCGACGCCCTCGAGATCGCGCCCTACCGCGGGGACGTGCCGGGCGTGGTGGGTGACGCCCGCGACCCGCACGTGCTCGGCGTCGCCGGCCTGGGGCACCCCTGGTGCGAGGGGGTGCTGGCGCTCACCGGCGACGACGAGGCCAACCTCGCCGTGACGATGGCCGCCGCGCTGCTGCGCCCGGAGCTGCCCGTGGTCTCGCGGACGACGTCGCCCATGGTGGCCGAGCGGATGGCGGGCTTCGGCTCGCCCACGGTGGTCAACCCCTTCGACCGGTTCGGCGACCACCTGCGCCTCGCGCTCCGGACCCCGGCGTCCTACCAGCTCATGACCTGGCTGGAGAGCGGCCCGGGCGCGGAGCTCACGCCCCGCGGGAAGGCCCCCGCGCCCGGCCGCTGGGTGGTCTGCGGCTACGGGCGCTTCGGCCGGCACTTCGCCGCCGACCTGCGCGCCGAGGGCCTGGAGGTCACCACCGTCGACCCCTCGCCCGAGGAGGAGCCGACGATCGTCGGGGACGCCGCGGACCTCGACGTCATCCGGTGCGCCGACCTCGCGAGCGCCGTCGGCCTGGTCGCCGGCACCGACAACGACACGACCAACCTGTCGCTGGTGGCCGAGGCCCGGCGGATCAACCCCGGCCTGTTCGTCGCCGCCCGGCAGAACCAGCCGGCCGACGCCGCACTGTTCGCCGCGATGGAGGTCGACGCGCTGCTCGTACCCACCGAGGTGGTGGCCCACGACGCCTACGCGCGGCTGAGCACCCCGCTGCTGTGGCGCTTCCTGCGCGAGCTGCCCCGGCAGAGCGACGAGTGGTCGGCCGGCGTCGTGGAGCGGCTGCTCGACGCGTGCGGCACCCACCTCGAGGCGCTGTGGAAGGTGCGCCTGACGGCGGAGGACGCGCCCGCGCTCCACCCGCGGCTGTCCCGCGGCGGGTTCCGGCTCGCCGACCTGCTGCGAGACCCCGCCGACCGCGACCAGACGCTGCTCGCCGTCCCGCTGCTGGCGCTGCGCGGCGACCAGGCCCACCTGACCCCCGACGGCGACCTGGAGCTCGAGCCCGGCGACGAGCTGCTGTTCGCCGGCCGCGCCGCCGTGCACCGGGAGGTGGAGGCGACGCTGTTCATCGACGGCGTGGCCGACTACCTGGTCACCGGCCACCGGGTGCCGTCGAGCTGGATCTGGCGCAAGCTCAGCCGGTCGACGCCGACTCCGGACGCAGCCGCCGCGCCCTGACCTCCCGGCGCCGACGTCCGCGAGGGGGAACGCATGGCCGAGCAGGGCCCGGGCCGGCGCCTGGTCGAACGACTCACCGGCCGCTCCGACGCCGTCCGGCCGCCGGGGCTGCGCACCGACGACCACCGCTCCGCCTCCCGGCTGGAGCTGTTCTTCGACCTGGCCTTCGTGCTGGTCCTGGCCGAGCTGGCGAAGGCGCTGCGCGAGGACGTCACCGTGCACGGCTACCTCGTCTTCGCCGCGTTGTTCGGCGCGGTGTGGTGGTCGTGGGTGAGCTCCACGCTGTACGCCAACCGCTTCGACCACGACGACGTCGTCTACCGGCTCTACAAGCTGGCCAGCATGGCCGCCGTCGTCGGGCTCGCGGCCTCGGCGTCGGAGGCCACGGGCGAGCGGGCCACCGTCTTCGTCGTCTGCCAGCTCGTGCTGCGCGGCCTGCTGCTCCTGCAGTACCGCCGCGCCCACGTGCACGTGCCCGAGGCGAGGCCGGTCACCCGGCTGTACCTGATCGGCGCGGCTGCCGGAGCGGCGTTCTGGGCGGCGTCGCTGGCGGTGCCGCGGCCGGCCGCCTACGCGTTCTGGGCCGCCGCGGTGCTGGCCGAGGCGCTGGTGCCCCTGCTCGCCACGCGGATCCCGGCCGACGTGCCGGTGCACGTCGAGCACCTGCCCGAGCGGTTCGCGCTGTTCGTCATCCTCGTGCTCGGCGAGCCGGTGGCGGCCGTGGCCCACGGCCTCTACGAGGCGAAGTGGACGGCGAACTCGGTCGTGGTGGCCGCGCTGGCCTTCGTCCTCGCCGCGGCGCTGTGGTGGAGCTACTTCGACCTGGCCGGGGCACGCGCGAAGCGGCTGCTCGACGGGTCCGGGGAGGGGCGCGCGACGCACGCGCTCGACGTCTACGTGTTCGGGCACCTGCCGCTCACGCTGGCGCTGGCGACCGTGGGCGCGGGGATCGAGCTGGCCGTCGTCGAGGCGGGCGACGTGCCGCCCGGCACGCGGCTCCTGGTCGCCGGGGGCGTGGCGCTGTACCTGGCGTCGGCGAGCCTGACGGCGTCGGCGATGACCGGCGACGTGCGCCGCGGGTGGTGGTGGCCGCTGCTGGCGGCGGTGCTGGCCGGCCTCGACGCGCTGCTCGACCTGCCGGCCGTCGCCGTCATCGGCGCGCTCGCCGCGCTGGTCGTCGTCGTGGTGGCGGCCGGGTCGGTGCAGCGGGCGACCGGGCAGCTGGAGGCCGAGGAGGTCTGACCGCCCGCCGGCCCGTCGCGGCAGGGACCAACGACCCTGCCGCGGCTGCCCGGGCGGGGCTGCACTGGGACGGGGGTCGGTGCGGACCCGCCGGGAGGTGCGCTGCCGTGGACACGACGCCGGGGCTCGACGGCGGGGTCGTCGTCGGGGTGGACGGGTCGGCCTGCGCGCGGACGGCGCTGGCGTGGGCCGGCGCGCTCGCCGCGCGGGCCGGGCTGCCCCTGCTCGTGGTGCGGGCGTGGAGCCTGACCACCGCGCCGCGGCCGGCCACCTGGGAGTGCGGCTACGTGCCGCCGGTGGCCGACTACGAGGCGGCGGTGCGGCAGGCCCTGGCCGACGACGTCGCCGCGGCCGGGGTGCCCTCGGGCGTCCCGGTGGAGTACCGCGCGGTGCACCGGGCGCCGGTCGACGCGCTGCTGGCCGCCGCCGAGGGCGCCGCGCTGCTGGTGGTCGGCGCCCGCGGCCGCGGTGCCGCGCGCGGGCGGCTCCCCGGATCGGTGGCGACGTCGGTGCTGCGGGCGGCGGCGTGCCCCGTGACGGTCGTCCGCCCGCTCGGGACTCCGCCCGGCCCGGGGCCGGGCGGCAGCAGGGAGGAGCGCCATGACCAGGTCCAGCACGCCGGGCTCGGGTGACGACCGGCGCCGGGAGATGTCGGCCGACGAGAAGCTGATCGCCCAGTGGGAGGCCCAGCACGACGTCGCCGCGCGCGGGCACCGCTGCGACCCGATGGGGCTGCAGCACCAGCTCAGCCGCGAGCGGCTCGCCGACCGGGTGCGCCCGCCGCGCCGGGGCTCGCCGCCCGCGGGAGCCACCGCGAGCGCGGCCGCGGCGCCGGCCGAGCCGCCCTCGGTACCCGCGGCGCCGACCGCGCGGCGGCACCCGTGGCGACGGTTCCACCACCACGCCTCGGAGCACTGAGCGCCTACCGCAGCGCGCCGCCCAGCTCCCGCACGAGCTCGCCGACCCGCCCGCCGCCGGCCGGGGCGGGCGGGTAGCGGCGCAGCACGCCGGCGACGACGGGCCCGGCGGTCGCCCGCGCCCGGTCGAGGACGGCGGCCGGGTCGTCGCCGTCGAGCTCGGCCGCGCGGGCGGCGTGCGCGGCCGCGCCGAGGACGTGCCCGACCTGGGTGGCCTGCGCGATCGGGTGCAGGAAGGCGGCGCCGGCCGCGGCCATCGCGGACCGGGCGGCCTCGACCGCGGCGGGCTGCCCGGCTCCGCGCGCCTCGGCCGCCGCCCGCTGCGCGGCCCAGGCGGCGTCGCGCAGCGCCTTCGTGCGTTCAGCGCCGTCGGCGAAGGCCTGCGCGGCGTCGACCGCGGCGCGGGGACGCGGGTCGCCGGGCCGGGCCCGCTCGAAGCGCGCCAGCGCCGGCCGCGCGCACGCCGCCGCGAAGCCCGCGACGGCCCGCAGCTCGGCCCGGCTCAGCGCGACCTCCGGGGCGTCCTGGCTCACGCCGCCCATCCTCGGATGCCGGCCCGCCGACGGGTCACCGGGTCGGGGTGCCGGGTCGCCGTGTCGGCACGTCGAGCTGTCGTCGTGTCGGGACGTCGTCGTGTCGGGACGTCGAGGTGTCGCCGGGTCGAGGAGTCGTCGCGTCGAGCTGTCGCCATGTCGACCCGGTGCCCGCCCGTCAGAAGGGCGGGGGCTCCTCGTCCGCCCGCCGGTACGGACCCGGTGGCCGGGTGACGCGGACGACGCCAGCAGGAGTCGTGACGGTGAGGACCCCGTCGTCGTCCATGACGAAGGCCCACCCGCGCGCGTGCGTCTCGAGGCGGTGGTGGCGCTCGCACAGGCAACAGAGGTTCGTGCAGTCGGTCGGACCACCGCGGGCGTACGGGACGACGTGGTCGTGGTCGGTGGCCGCGACGGGACGCGAGCACCCGGGCATCCGGCAGGCGCGATCGCGGGTGTCGACGAAGCGCTGCTGGGCGCGGCTGCGGGTGTAGCCGTCGCGGGCGGGCGGGCGTCCGGCGAGCGGGCACCGGCAGTCGCCGTCGGGGTGCTCCCGGCATCCGTCGCGCGCGAGTCCGCGCAGTTCGGAGGCGGGGACCACGGCGCGCAGGGCGCCAGTGGCGGGGTCGGTGAGCGCGACGTCGAGGCTCCCGCCGGCCGGGGCGCGCGACCCGTCCGGGCAGGCGGCACCCAGCCGGTCGAGGACCTCCCGCAGGCCCTGTGACCCACGGCCGCAGCGCCAGGTCGGTGAGGACGCCGGCGCGCAGTGGCCCGAGGGGGCACCTCGGACCCCGCGTCCCGCGCCGTGCGTGCGTGGCGGTCGAGCGTGCCGCGGACGGCGCAGGCGTCCTCGTGGGGCAGCAGCGCGACGAGCTCCGACATGCCGTCGCCGACCGGACGCACCCGCACGTCGGCCCGGCGTCGCACCTCCCTGCGGCGGCGGTCGGCTGCCGCCGCGTCGAGTCGGGTCAGCTCCCGGCGCACGGCCGTCCGCAGGGCCTGGACGCCGGCGCCCATCGCCCCGGGCAGCACGGCGGCCTGCACGGCGGCCACCGCGCGTGCCGGGTCCCCGCGGCGGACCGGCTCGGACAGCTCCTGGGCGATGGCCCGTGCCCGCGGCCAGTCGATGCGACCGTCGGCCAGCGCCGCCCAGGTGGCGGGCAGGTGCCGGGTCAGCAGCAGCGCGTGCCCTGCCCGGACGCTCGCCTCGGTGACCGAGCAGCGCAGGACCTGCGCCACCTCGTCGACGAGGAACTCACCGACGCCGGCCAGGCCGCCCTCCGACCAGGACGCGGACCTCTCCCGTCCCGGGCGATCGTCGGCGACGTCGAAGAAGTCGGCGCGACCACCGGCCAGGGCGGCGATCAGCGAGACCTCGTAGGCGGCGAGGACCGAGCGCAGCTCCTGGACCCGCCCGAGCTCGACCGCCTGGGTGGCCGGGGCCCAGTCGTCGACGCGGAGGACCTCGCTCAGCCGGGACGGGCGGGTGCCGTCGTCGAAGGACGGCTCCCCGGCGGCCGGGGACGGCAGCGGCGCCACCGCCAGCCCGATCCCGTAGCCCTCGAACACAGCCCCGACGCTAGGTGGGAGGTACGACAGAACCGGCCTCCCACCTGCGAGGACGTCCGGGGACGTGGAGGTCCTGTGGGGGCGCTGTGGGTGGGGCGTGCCGGCGGCCGCCGACAGGCTCGACGCCATGACGCACACCGCCTCCGCCCCGCTCTGCGACGTCCGCGACATGTACGTCGTCCACCGCGCCTTCCGCCGCGAGCTGCGGCTCGTCCCCGAGCTGGTCCGCGCCGTCGCCCCCGGCGACACCGCCCGGGCCGCCGTCCTCGCCGGCCACACCCGGATGTGCCTGCAGGGCCTGCACCTGCACCACACCGCCGAGGACGAGCTGCTGTGGCCCCGGCTGCTCGAGCGCTGCCCGCCCGACGCGGCGCTGGTCGAGCGGATGGAGGAGCAGCACGCCGAGGTCGAGCGGCTGATCGGGGCGCTCGGGCCGGCCTTGGACCGCTGGGAGGCCGAGGCCCGGCCCGCCGTCGCCGAGGAGGTGGCCGGCACCGTCGACGCGCTGCGCGAGGTGCTCCTCGTCCACCTCGAGGAGGAGGAGCGCGAGATCCTGCCGCTCGCGCAGCGGCACGTGACGCAGGAGGAGTGGTCGCAGCTCGGCGAGCACGGCAAGGGGCAGATGGCGGTGCGCGACCTGCCGCTGCTGTTCGGCGCGCTGCTGGAGGAGTGCGACCCCGAGGAGCGGGAGATGATGCTGCGCGTCGTCCCGTTCCCCGTCCGGGTGCTGCTGCACACCGTGTTCGCCGGCCGGTACCGCCGCTACGTCAGCCGGGTGCGCGGGACCCGGTGAGCTCCCGGGCCAGGGCCGGGACGTCCTCCGGGCGCAGCAGCCGGCCGGCGTCCCAGGCCCGCCCGAAGGCCGCGGCACCCAGCGCCGCGCGCACCTCCGGCAGTACCTGCGCGGCGAGCTCGACGTCCGGTGGGAACGCCACCGCCACCGACGCCGCCTCCGCCGTCGCCGAGCCGGCCGCGAACAGCCGCGCCGCCAGCTCCGGGCGCCCGCGGGCGGCGGCGACGGCGGCCAGCCCGGGCAGCGTGTAGGCCAGCGTCCACGTGGTGCGCACCTCGGCGGCGAGCACCGCGGCCTCCGTCCACCGGGCCAGCGCCTCCTCGCCGTCGCCGGCCAGCCAGGCGAGGGAGGCCTGCACGTTGAGCACCGTCGCCAGCGTGAACGGGCTGCCCAGTTCCCGGGCCAGCTCCTCGGCCCGGGCGAGCTCGGTCGTGCCCCCGCCGAGGTCGCCGGCGCGCAGCAGCAGCTGCCCGCGGGCGGTCACCGCGTGCGCCCGCGCCCACGCCTGGCCGCTCTCCTCCGCCAGCCGGAGCGCCTCGTCGAGCTCGGCGGCGGCGGCGTCGAGGTCGCCGGTGAAGACGGCGGCCGAGCCGGTGAGCACCAGGGCGAGCGACCGCAGGTCGGCGGCGTCGGCGGTCCGCGCCGCCGCCCCGGCCGCCTCCCGGGTGCCGGGGACGTCGCCGGCGGCGTACCGCAGCGCGGCCGCGGCGAGCAGCAGCCGGGCCGCGTCGTCGGAGGAGAGCCCGTCCGGGGACACCCGCCCGAGCCACTGCAGGCCCTCGGCGGCGTTGCCGCGCACCGCCCAGTAGAGCCAGGTCGCCTCCATGAGCACGGCGACGTCGGCGGCCCGGCCCGCCCCCGTCAGCCGGTCCAGGGCGACGCCGAGGTTGCCGTGCTCGCGTCCCAGCCGGTCGAGCTCGGCGCCCTGCGCCGCCCCGGTGAGCCCGTTCCGCGCCCGGCAGGCCAGCGCGAGCACGGCCGCGGCGGCGCGGTCGGCCGCCTCGTCCGCCTCCCCGGAGGCCGCCAGCCGTGCCGCGGCGTACCGGCGCACCGGCTCCAGCAGCCGGTAGCGCGGGTGCGGCCCGTCCTCGGCCACGACCAGCGACTGCTCGACCAGCCCCGCCAGCGCGACGACGGGGTCCTCCCCGCGGTGCACCGCCCGCGCCAGGTCGAGGTCGAACCCGCCGGCGAGGACCGACAGCCGGCGCAGCAGTGCCTGCTCGCCGCCGGTGAGCAGCTCGTGGCTCCAGTCGAGCGCGGCGGCCATCGTCCGCTGCCGCGCGGGCAGGTCGCGTGACCGGCCGCGGCCGAGGGCGTCGGCGAGCCGGTCGAGCAGCGCCGACGGCGGCAGGTAGCGGGCGTGCGCCGCGGCGAGCTCCAGCGCCAGGGGCAGGCCGTCGAGGCGCCGGCAGATCGCGGCGACGTCGGCGGCCGTGGTGTCGTCCAGGGACAGCGGCCGGCCCGCGGCGGCCGCGCGGTCGAGGAAGAGCCGGGCGGCGGGCGAGGCGGCGACCGTGCCGGCGTCCGCGCGGGCGGGGACCGGCAGCGGGCCGAGCGGGTACTCGCGCTCGGCCCGCACGCGCAGCGCGGCCCGGCTGGTGGCGAGCACCGCCAGGCCGGGGCAGCGGGCCAGCAGCGCGGCGACCTCGGGCGCGGCGTCCAGGACGTGTTCGACGTTGTCCAGCACGACGAGGCAGCGCCGGTCGCCCAGGCGCGCGGCGACGGCCTCGGCCGCCGGACCGGCCGGCTGCCGGCCGCCGAGCACGCGGGCCAGCTCGGGCAGCACCGACCGCGCCTCGCGCACCGGCGCGAGCTCCACCACCGCGACGCCGCCGGGGAACGCGGGGGCCAGCACCCGGGCCGCCGCCAGGGCCAGCGTCGTCTTGCCGACGCCGCCGGGGCCGGTGAGCGTGAGCAGCCGGGTGGTCCCCGACCGCAGCAGTGCCGTGACCTCCGGCAGCTCGGCGTCGCGCCCGACCAGCGCCACGGCGGGGACCGGCAGCCCGGGCGGCGGCGCGGCGTCCGCGGGATCCGCGGCGTCCGGCCGGGCGGCCGCGGTCAGGTCGGCGCGCTCGGCGTCGTCGAGACCCAGGGCGTCGCCGAGAACCCGCAGGGTGTGCGGGTGGGGACGGCGCCGCTCGCCGCGCTCCAGAGCGCCGATCGCCTTGCCGGTCAGGCCGGCCCGCGCGGCGAGCTCCTCCTGGCTGAGCGCCGCCCGCTCGCGGAACCGGCGCAGCAGGGCGGCCAGGGGGCCGGGGGAGGGGGCGCTCACCGGCCGGGAGGGTAGCGGCGTCCCGACTGCCCGAGGTAAGTATCAGGCTTGACTGATATCAGTGTCGGCTGACACAGTGCGGACGTGCACGCGTTCGACGTCCTGGGCGACCCGGTCCGGCGGCGCATCCTCGAGCTCCTGGCCGACGGCGAGCTGTCGGCAGGGGAGGTCACCGCCGTCGTCCGCCGGGAGTTCGGCATCTCCCAGCCCGGGGTCTCCCAGCACCTGCGGGTGCTCCGGGAGAACGGCTTCGCCCGGGTCCGGGCCGAGGGCGCGCGGCGGATCTACGCCGTCGAGCCCGCGCCGCTGCAGGACGTCGACCGGTGGCTCGAGCGGTTCCGCTCCACCTGGGACCGGCACCTCGACGCACTCGCCACCGAGCTCGCCCGCGGGGAGCGCGAGCGCCGCCTGCGCGGGACCCAGCCCCAGGACACCCCACCCGAGGAGGAACCGTGAGAGACCTGCTGGCCGAGATCGCCGAGACCGCCCGCGCCGTCGCCCGCGAGGGCACCGGCGACGACGAGCTGATCGCCGTCCGGCTGCGCCGCGAGTGCCCGGCCGCCGTCGCCGACGTCTGGGACGCCGTCACCGATCCCGCCCGTCTGGCCCGCTGGTTCGCCCCGGTCAGGGGCGACCTGCGCCAGGGCGGGACCTTCGCCGTCGAGGGCAACGCCGACGGCGAGATCCGCGAGTGCACCCCGCCCTCGACCCTCGTGCTCACCTGGGGCGGGCCGGTCAGCGTGGTCACCGTCCGGCTGCGCGCGGCGGGGGAGGGCACCGCGCTCGAGCTCGAGCACACCGTGCCCGCCGCCTTCGCCGGCAGCGGCGCGGGCGCGCTGTTCGTCGGCCCCGGCTGGGACGTCGCGCTGCTGGGCCTCGCGCTGCACGTGGCCGGCGAGGAGGTGGGCGACCCGGTGGCGTGGGAGGACGGCGAGGGTGTCCGCGCGGTCAACGCCGCCTCCGTCGACGCCTGGGTGGCCACCGTGACCGCGTCGGGCACCGCGACGCCCGAGGAGGTCGCGGGCGGCGAGGCCGCGGCCCGGGCCCAGTTCGCGCCCACCGCCGGCTGACGCGCGCCGCACGGTCCCCGGGTCGCCGGGGACCGTGCCGTCGGCCAGAGTGGGGCGCCCGCATCCCCCACCCGGAAGGCCTCCCCGTGCGCCCCTCGGACGACGGCGACCCCCAGCTCGCGGAGTTCGGCTACCGGCAGCACCTGGACCGCAGCATCGGCCGCTTCTCCAGCTTCGCCGCCGGGGTCAGCTACATCTCGATCCTCACCGGCACGTTCCAGCTCTTCTACTTCGGCTTCGGCGCCGGCGGCCCGGCCTACGTGTGGTCGTGGCCGATGGTGTTCGCGGGCCAGCTCATGGTGGCGCTGTGCTTCGCCGAGCTGGCCGCCCGGTACCCGGTGGCCGGGTCGCTCTACAACTGGACCAAGCGCCTCGGCAGCGCGACGACGTCGTGGCTGGCCGGCTGGGTGATGCTCACCGCCTCGGTCGTGACCCTCGCCGCGACCGCGCTCGCGTACCAGATCACGCTGCCGCAGCTGTGGTCCGGTTTCCAGGTGGTCGGCGACGGCACCGGCACCTACGACGTCGCCGTCAACGCCGTGCTCCTGGGCGGGCTGCTCATCACGGTCACCACGCTGATCAACGCCTTCGGCGTGCGCCTCATGGCCCGGATCAACAGCACCGGCGTGTTCATCGAACTGGTGGCGGCGGTGCTGATCGTCGTCGTGCTGGCCGTGGCGATCACCCGCGGCCCGCAGGACGTCCTGTTCGACACCGCCGGCCGCGGCGAGGGCCAGTCGCTGGGCTACCTCGGCGCCTTCCTCGTGGCGGCGCTCGCGTCGGGCTACGTGATGTACGGCTTCGACACCGCGAGCTCCCTGGGCGAGGAGACCATCGACCCGGGCCGCACCGCCCCGCGGGCGATCCTGCGGGCGATCACCGCCTCCTTCGTGCTCGGCGGGCTGATCCTGCTCTTCGGCCTGATGGCCGCCCCCAGCCTCACCGACCCGCAGCTGGCCAGCAGCGGCGGCGGGCTGCAGTACGTGCTGCTGTCGGTGGCCGGCACGGGGCTGGGCAAGGCGTTCCTCGTCTGCATCGTCGTCGCCGTCACCGTCTGCTGCCTGGCGGTGCACACCGCCGCGATCCGGATGACCTTCGCCATGGCCCGGGACAACGCGCTGCCGGCCTCCGCGCGGCTGGCGCACGTCGACCCGAAGCGGCGCACGCCGGTCGTCCCGGCCGTCGTCGTCGGGGTGCTGGCCATCGGCGTGCTGCTGCTCAACGTCCGCCAGCCGCAGGTCTTCACGGCCCTGACCAGCATCGCCGTGGTGATGATCTACCTGGCCTACCTGCTGGTCACCGGCCCGATGCTGGTGGCGCGGCTGCGCGGCCGGTGGCGGCCGGCACCCGGGCGGTTCTCGCTGGGCCGCTGGGGCCTGCCGGTGAACGTGCTGGCGGTGCTGTGGGGCGCGGGGATGGCGGTCAACCTCGCCTGGCCGCGCCGGGAGGTCTACAACGCCACCGGCGAGCCGCACTGGTACCTGCAGTGGGCGGCGCCGGTGTTCATCGGCGCGATCGTCGCCGTGGGCCTCGGCTGGTACCTGCTGCGCCAGCGGCGGCGCACCGGCGTGCTCCCGGAGCACGCCGCCGTCATCGAGCCGACGCCGCCGCCCGCGCCCGCCTGAGGCTCGTCCGCAGGCGGGCCGCGCTCCCGCCGGCGACGCCGCGCAGCAGCCGGGCCCGCTGCGCCGGGGACAGCGCGCCGAACACCCGGGCCATCGCCCCGGCGACGGCGGACGGCGGTGACCCGGCGTCGAGGTACGGCGCCCACGCCCGCTCCGGCAGCGTGAAGAAGGCGCCGAAGAACGCGTCGGTGGCGGCGGCGTCCATCGGCAGCAGCGCCTCCAGGCCCAGGCCGAGCAGCGCGGCGGTGGCCCGGGGGCGGGCGGCGCGGACCACCGGGCGCGGGTCGCGGCCGGCCGCCAGCGCCGCGGCCACCCGCGGCCCGAGGCGCAGCGACGACGCCACGCTGTACCCGGTGGCCGGGTGCACCAGCCCGGCGGCCGCGCCGAGCGGGGTGCCGGGACCGGCGGGGCGGGGCGCGGCGTCGAGCGGGACGGCCACCCGCTCCGCCTCGCCGGCCGGCCGCAGCCCGTGCGCGTCGAGCAGGGCGGCGAGCCGCTCGCGCAGGCCGGCCAGCGGCAGCGGCGGGCGGGCGGCCAGCGAGGTGGCCTCGAGCAGCACGGTGCCGTCGTCGAGGGGCAGGCCGTAGAGGAAGGCCGGGGGAGCGCCGGGGTCGGCCAGCGCCGTCCAGTCCATGAACAGCGCGCCGCCGGGCGGCACCAGGTCGGGCACGGGCCCGGCGACCACCTCGCCCCACGCGCGCTGCTGCGCCGTCGCGGGCCCCCCGCCGCGCGCGTCGAGCACGGTGCGCGCGGGCAGCCGGGTGCCGTCGGCGAGGACGGCGACCTCACCGCCGCCGTCGTCGTCGACCAGGCCGCGGACCCGGCCGGTCACCACCCGGCCGCCGGCGGCCTCGAACCGGCCCAGCAGGGCGGCGTGGACGGCGTCGTTGCGCAGCCGGGCGTAGCCGCGGGTCAGCCGCCGCTCGCCGCCGGACGCCGTCCGCACGACGGTGGGGGCGTACCGCGCGGCCAGCGTCGTGGGCACGGCGGCCGGGTCGAGGCCGAGCGGGCCGGCCGCGGCGTCGAGCTCGTCGGCCCACAGGCAGTAGGTGGCCGGCCAGGGCCGCACCGCGGGCGCGACCAGCGCCGTCCGCAGCCCCGCGGCGGCGCAGGCGGCGGCCGCCGACAGCCCGGCCGGGCCGGCGCCGGCGACCACCACGTCGACGAGGGCTGCCACCGCCGCAGACGACCACACCCCCGGCTCCGGCGCGCGGCCGGGGTCGGGGGTGTAGTCGGGGAGTGCCCGCTCAGCGGGTGGAGGACAGCGCCTCCTGCCGCAGCTCGGCCTGCGCGTCGCGCTGGCCGGGCCCGGCGTTGGTGGCGTCCGCGGGCAGGCCGCCGTGGTCGTCGTCGAGCATGGTGGCCTCGTCGAACGGCGACCGCCCGGACAGCGCCGCCGACAGCTGCTCGCGGTCGAGCTCGCGGGTCCAGCCGGCGATGAGCACGGTGGCCACCGCGTTGCCCGCGAAGTTGGTCAGCGCGCGGGCCTCGGACATGAACCGGTCGATGCCGACGATCAGGCCGACGCCGTCGAGCAGGTCGGGCCGGTGCGCCGACAGGCCGCCGGCGAGGGTGGCCAGGCCCGCGCCGGTGACCCCGGCCGCGCCCTTCGAGGCGATGATCATGAACGCCAGCAGGCCGATCTGCTCGCCGACCGACAGCGGGTCGCCCAGCGCCTCGGCGATGAACAGCGAGGCCATCGTCAGGTAGATGGCGGTGCCGTCGAGGTTGAACGAGTAGCCGGTCGGCACGACGATCCCGGCGACCGGCTTGCTGACGCCGGCGTGCTCCATCTTGGCGATCAGCCGCGGCAGGGCGGTCTCCGACGACGACGTCGAGACGATGAGCAGGAACTCCCGGCCCAGGTACCTGAGCAGCGAGAAGACGTTCACCTTGGCGGCCAGCCGCAGGATCAGCCCGAGGATCACGAAGACGAACACGACGCAGGTGGCGTAGAAGCCGAGCATGATCACCGCGAGGCTCGTGAGCGCGTCGACGCCGGTCTCGCCGACCACCGCCGCGATCGCGCCGAACGCGCCGATCGGCGCCACCCACATGACCATCGCGAGGACGCGGAACACGAGCTTCTGCAGGTGGCCGATGCCCCGCAGGACGGGCTCGCCCGAGCGGCCCATGGCCTGGATGGCGAACCCGACGAGCAGCGCCACCAGCAGCGCCTGCAGCACCGAGCCGTCGGTGAGCGACGACAGCAGCGTGGTGGGGATCAGCCCGAGCAGGAAGTCGGTGGTGCCGCCGCTCTCCTCGGCGGTCTCGGCGAGCTCGGAGCCCCGGCCCCGCAGCTCGTCGGACAGCGCGAGCCCGTCGCCCGGGTGCAGCACGTTGCCCACGACCAGGCCGATGGCCAGCGCCACCGTGGACATCAGCAGGAAGTAGCCCAGCGCCAGCCCGCCGACCCGGCCCACCTTCGCGGCCTGCCGGATCGACCCGATGCCGAGGACGATCGTGCAGAAGATGACCGGCGCGATCAGCATCTTGATCAGGGCGACGAACGCCGTCCCGATCCACTTCAGGCCGGTGGCGAACTCGGGGAACACCAGGCCCACGGCGATGCCGAGGGCGACGGCGGCGATGACGGCGATGTAGAGCCAGTGCGTGCGGTCGCGCTTGGTGCGCACGGGCGGATCGCCGGCCGCGGTGCCAGCTGCCATGTCTGCTCCTGGGGGAGACGTCGGGACGGTCGCGTACCAGTGGGCCGGACGCGGTGACCGCCGTCACCGATGTGTTCATTGCGTACGTGAGCCACGTCGCAGCACCGGGCGCGGGAGACTCGCTCCCGTGCCCCGCCTCCTGCCCCGCCGCCGCACCGGCGGCAGCCTGGCCCGCCAGCTGCTGGCGCTGCAGGCCCTGGTGCTGCTGACCGTGGTGGCGGCCTCGGCGGTGGTGGCCTGGCACGACGCCCGCGAGGCGCTGCAGCGCGGCGCCGAGCAGCGCACCACGGCCGTCGTCGAGAGCCTGGCGGACTCCCCGCTGGTCGCCGACGCCGTCACCGGCCCGGACCCGACGGCGGTGCTGCAGCCGTTCGTGGAGGAGGTCCGCGCCGACACCGGCCTGTCCTTCGTCACGGTGCTGGCGCCCGACCGCACGCGGTTCACCCACCCCGACCCCGAGCAGATCGGCCGGCCCTTCCTCGGCACCGTCGCGCCGGCGCTGGCCGGCACCACGTTCACCGAGACCCACACCGGCACGCTGGGCCCCTCGGTCCGGGCCACCGGCCCGGTGTTCGACGACGACGGCGACGTGGTGGCGCTGGTGTCGGCCGGGCTCACCGTCGACGTCGTCGCCGCCGACCTCGCCGACGCCGTCCCCGGCATCGTCGGCACCGCGGCGGTCACCCTGGCCGTCGGCGGCGTGGGCAGCGCCGCGGTCGCCCGCCGGCTGCGGCGGCAGACCGGCGGCCTCGACGCCGCCACCCTCGCCCGGATGCTCGAGCACCACGAGGCGGTGCTGCACGCCGTCCGGGAGGGCCTGCTGCTCGTCGACGGGCAGGGCCGGGTGGAGCTGGCCAACGACGAGGCGCGCCGCCTGCTCGGCCTCGACGGCGACCCCGCCGGCCGGCCGGTCGCCGGCCTCGGCCTGCCCGGCGAGCTGGCCGCCGCGCTGGCCGACCCGCGCCGCGGCGTCGACGAGGTGCACCTGACCGACGAGCGCGTGCTGCTGGTCAGCCGGATGCCCACCCGCACGCCCGGCCTCGGTGACGGCTCGGTGGTGACCCTGCGCGACCACACCGAGCTGCAGGCGCTGGCCGGCGAGCGCGACAGCGTGCGGGCCTTCGCCGAGTCGCTGCGGGCGCAGGCGCACGAGGCGGCCAACCGGCTGCACACCACCGTGTCGCTGGTGGAGCTCGGCCGCAGCGCGGAGGCCGTCGAGTTCGCCACCGCCTCGCTGGCCTCGGCGCAGGAGCTCACCGACCGGGTGGTGGGCGCCGTCGAGGAGCCGGTGCTCGCGGCGCTGCTGCTGGGCAAGGCGGCCACCGCCGCCGAGCGGGGCGTCGCGCTGGAGGTCGACCCCGGCACCGCGGTCGGCGTCACCGGGCTGCCCGCGGGCGACCTGGTCACGATCGTGGGGAACCTCCTGGACAACGCGATCGACGCCGCGCTGTCGGGGGAGCCGCCGCGGGAGGTCGCCGTGGGCATCGCCGTCGCTCCAGCCGTCGGCTCCGCCGTCGACCCCGCCGTCGACGGCGACCGGCTGGAGGTCCGGGTCGAGGACAGCGGGCCGGGGCTCACGCAGGAGGAGGCGGCGGAGGTCTTCCGCCGCGGCTACACGACCAAGGGCGACGCCGGCGCGCCCGACGGCCTCGGCCGCGGGCTGGGCCTGGCGCTGGTGCAGCAGGCGGTGCACCGGCACGGCGGCACGGTGACCGTGCGCCCCGGCCCGGGCGCGGAGTTCACCGTCTCGGTGCCGCTGGCCGTGCCCGCCGGGGCGGCCCCGTGACGGGCGCCGGGACGGGCACCGCGGCCGGCCCCGTGACCGGTCCCGCGCCGGTGCGGGTGCTCGTGGTCGAGGACGAGCCGGTCGCGGCCGAGGCCCACCGCGCCTACGTCGAGCGCACCGCCGGGTTCACCGCGGTGGCGGTCGCCGGCACCGGCGCCGCCGCGCTCGACGCCCTGTCGCGCACCGCCGTCGACCTGGTGCTGCTCGACCTGCACCTGCCCGACGCCTCCGGCCTGGAGCTGTGCCGGCGGATCCGGGCGGCCGGCGCCGACGTCGACGTCCTCGCCGTCACCTCCGCGCGCGAGCTGGCCACCGTGCGGGCCGCCGCGGTGCACGGCGTCGTCGGCTACCTGCTCAAGCCGTTCACCTACCCGGCGTTGCGCGACCGGCTGGAGGCCTACGCCGCCTACCGCGCGCAGCTGCGGGCCGGCGGGGAGGCGGCCGGGCAGGCGGAGATCGACCGGGTGCTGGGCGCGGTGCGCCCGTCGCGGTCGGCGCCGCTGCCCAAGGGCATGGGCCGGGAGACCCTCGACGCCGTGGTGGCCGCGGTGCGCCGGGCGCCGGGGGTGTCGGCGGCGGAGACCGCAGAGCTCATCGGCGCCTCGCGGATCACCGCCCGCCGCTACCTGGAGTACCTGGCCGAGACCGGCCTGGTCGACCGGGTGCCGCGCTACGGCGGCGCCGGCCGGCCGGAGCTGGAGTACCGCTGGCGCTGAGTGCTCGGGCCGGCGGACCTCAGGCCGGGTCGCCGTCGACGTAGACCCAGCGGCCGTCCGCCCGGCGGAAGCGGCTGCGCTCGGCCTGCACGGTGTCCTCCCCGCCGGCGCGCGCGTGCGCGCGGAAGGTGACGGTGCCCTCGGCGTCGAACAGCCCGCCGCCGGTGGTGGCGAGCACCTCCAGGCCGGTCCAGCGCACGCCCGGGTCGAGCTCGACGGTGCGTGGCCGGGTGGCCGGGTCCCAGGTGGCGAGCAGGTAGGCGGGGTCGCCGACGGCGAAGGCGCTGTAGCGCGAGCGCATCAGCTGCTCGGCGGTGGCCGCGGCCGCGGTCCCGTCGTGGAGGCGGCCGCAGTCGTCCGCGTAGGGCAGGCCGGACCCGCAGGGGCAGCGCGTCGGGTTCACCGTCGCAGTGTGGCCCCTCCGCAGGGTCCCGCCGCGAGCTCGCGAATGGCGGGGGCGGAGGGGTCCTTCCTCAGTCCTCCGCGATCCAGACGGCCGTGTCCGGCGGGAGCGCCACCGAGCGGGCCGAGGTGTGCACGCCGGGGCCGGACTCCAGCAGCACCCGGCCGCGGGAGCGCACCAGCACCGCCTCGCTGCCCATGTTGACCACGCAGCGCACGGTGCGGCCCTCGCCGGTGCAGCGGACGGTGAGCACGTCGCCGCGGCTGCTGACCGTGGCCTCACCGCTGCCCAGCGCCGGGTGCTCGGCCCGCACCGCGAGCGCCTCGCGGTAGAGGTGCAGCACCGACGAGGAGTCGCGGGTCTGCCGGGAGACGGCGTACTGCCGCCACTCGGCCGGCACCGGCAGCCACGGCTTCGCCGCCCGCGCGGGGGAGAAGCCGATCCCGGGGGTGGCGTTCCACGGCATCGGGACGCGGCAGCCGTCGCGGCCGGCGCGCTCGCCGTTGCTGCGGTGGAAGATCGGGTCCTGCTTGGCCTCGTCGGGGACGTGCGCCTGGGGCAGGCCCAGCTCGTCACCGGCGTAGACGTAGGCCGAGCCGGGCAGCGACAGCAGCAGCAGCGCGGCGGCGCGGGCGCGCGCCAGGCCGGTCTCGCCGCCGCCGAAGCGGGTGACCATGCGGTCCTTGTCGTGGTTGCCGAGCACCCACGACACCGGGGCGCCGACCTTCCCGAAGGCGTCCAGTGCGCTGCCGATCGCCTCGGCGAAGGCGGTGGTCTCCCACCGGGACTTGAGCAGCCGGAACGACAGAGACTGGTGCAGCTCGTCGGGCCGGGAGTACAGCGCCACCTCGTCGAGGTCGGCCAGGCAGACCTCGCCGACCAGCATGGTGTCCGGGTACTCGTCGCAGATCGAGCGCCAGCGCCGCCACACGTCGTGGACCTCGGGCTGGTTCCACGTCATGGCCTGCTCGGGGCCGTGCCCGAACAGGGTGGGGGAGTAGGTGCCGGGGTTGTCGCGCAGCCCGGCGTCCTTGTGCAGGCCGTAGGCGACGTCGACGCGGAAGCCGCTCACCCCGCGGTCGAGCCAGAAGCGCAGCGTCCGCTCGAAGTCCTCGGCCACCACCGGGTCGCGCCAGTTGAGGTCGGGCTGCTCGGGCGCGAACAGGTGCAGGTACCAGCGGCCGTCCGGGGTGCGCGACCAGGCCGGCCCGCCGAACAGCGAGCGCCAGTTGTTCGGCGGCTCCTCCGACGGCGGCCGGAAGTGGTAGCGCGACGCCTCGGGGCAGTCGGGGTCGGCCAGCGCCGCCTGGAACCAGGGGTGCCGGTCGGAGGTGTGGTTGGGGACGACGTCGAGCACGACCCGCAGGCCGAGCTTCCGGGCGTCGGCCACCAGCGCCTCGACGTCGGACACGTCGCCGTACTCGGGGTCGACGGCCCGGTAGTCCACGACGTCGTAGCCGCCGTCCGCGCCACCCGAGGGGTAGTGCGGGTTGATCCACAGCGCGTCGACACCCAACCACGAGAGGTAGGGCAGGCGGGCGCGCAGGCCGGCCAGGTCGCCGATGCCGTCGCCGTTCCCGTCGGCGAACGAGCGCAGGTAGACCTGGTAGACGACGGCCGAGCGCCACCAGGGCTGCTCCTGCGCGGGAGCCGGCCGGGACCACGGCTGCTGGCCGGCGGCGGTGCCGGCAGCGACGAGTCGAGCGGACATGCGGGAAGGATCGGCCCATCCGGCCGTCCGGTTACCCACCCCTGATCACGAAGGGTGAGGCGCACCTTGTCAGGTGTCGCCGAATCGGCTGGTGGCGGTGTCGTCGCGCACACCCCGGATGCCCCGGACGGGTGACGGCGTTGCACCAGCCGTCCCACGAGTCACGAGCCGCCCGACGGGGCGGCACAGGAAGAACGCGCCATGACCAGCACCCCGGCCGCCTCCGCGGCCGACCGCGCCGTCTGCCACCGCCACCCCCGGCACGTCTGGATCGCCAGCTGCCCCGACTGCACCTCCTGGCACCTCGCCGGCCTGCGGGCCGGACGGCAGGACAGCCCGGCTGTGCCCCGCCCGCGCACGGACGACGACGCCCGCACGCACGCCGCCTGACCGCACCGCCCCTCCGACGCCCCTCCGGCCACCCCGGCCGGAGGGGCGCCGTCGTCTCGCGGGCGTCGTCTCCGGGGAACGTCCGGGCGCCCGTCCTGGTTCACTGTGGTTGAACGTTTGACGACAGCGGGGCGGGCGTCCCGCGCGACCGGAGGAGGACCGCCGTGCACCTGGGCGTCGACAGCTTCGTGGCGGCGGTGACGGACCCGTCCACCGGGCGGGCCGTCGGGCCCGAGGAGCGCATGGCCGACCTGCTCGAGGAGATCGAGACCGCCGACCGGGTGGGCCTGTACTCCTTCGGCATCGGCGAGCACCACCGCCCCGAGTACTACGACTCCGCGCCGCCGGTCATCCTCGCCGCCGCCGCCGCGCGCACCCCGCGCATCCGGCTGGGCAGCGCCGTCACGGTGCTGTCGGCCGCCGACCCGGTGCGGGTGTTCCAGCAGTTCGCCACGCTCGACCTGATCAGCCGGGGCCGCATCGACCTCGTCGTCGGCCGCGGCTCCTTCACCGAGGCGTTCCCGCTGTTCGGCCTGTCGCTGGCCGACTACGACGAGCTGTTCGACGAGAAACTCGACCTGCTGCTGCGCATCCGCGGGTCCGAGCGGGTCACCTGGTCGGGCCGCCACCGCCCGGCGCTCACCGGCCAGGGCGTGTACCCGCGCCCGCTGCAGGACCCGTTGCCGGTCTGGGTCGGCGTCGGCGGCACCCCGACGTCGTTCGTCCGCGCCGGCCTGCTCGGCCTGCCGCTCATGGTGGCGATCATCGGCGGCGAGCCCCGCCAGTTCGCGCCGCTGGTCGACCTCTACCGCCAGGCCGGCGAGCGCGCCGGGCACGCGCCCGAGCGGCTGCAGGTGGGCCTGCACGTCTTCGGCTTCGTCGCCGACAGCACGAAGGCCGCGGCCGACACCGTGTACCCGGGCTGGCACGAGATGTTCACGAAGGTCTCCCGCGAGCGCGGCTTCGCCCCGCCGACCCGGGCGCAGTTCGACGCCACCAGCGGGCCGAACGGGGCCTTCTTCATGGGCGACCCGGACACCGTCGCCGAGAAGCTGGTGCGGATCTCCGGCCAGCTCGGCGGCGTCGACCGGGTGTCGATCCAGATGACCAACCCCCGGCTCGCCCACGCCGACCTGCTGCGGGGCATCGAGCTGCTCGGCACCGAGGTGGCCCCGCGGGTGGCCTCGGCCTGAGCGACCGCCCGGGCGCTCAGCCGTCCTCCGGGTAGGGCGGGGCGCTGTCGGCGACGACGGCGCCCCGCTCGCCCAGCGGCCGCTCGGGCCCGACGGTCGAGTCCCGCTCGGTCTGCCGCTCGGCCTCGGCGTTGACCACCGCGCCGAGCACGACCAGGAAGACGCTCAGCCACAGCCACACCATGCTGATCGCCACGCCGGCCAGGGAGCCGTAGGTGGCGGTGTAGTCGCCGAGGCCCTGCACGTAGGCGAACAGCGCCAGCGACGTCGCCACCCACAGGCCGGTCGCCAGCACCGCCCCGCCGCTGATCCAGCGCCAGCGCGCCTGGCGCCGGTCGGGGCCGACCCGGTAGAGCACCGCGCAGACGAGCACCATGAGCGCGGCCAGGCTGACCCAGACCAGCAGCGGCTCCAGGTCGCGCAGCGCCCGGGGGGCCGCGGACAGGACCGACGCCAGCAGGCCCCGCCCGGCGATGGCGGCGCCCAGCAGCGCCGCGCCCCCCAGCACGAGGGCGAGCCCCAGCCCGCTGCGCCGGAGGAAACCCCGGGTCTCCCGCTCGTGATAGGCCAGCGTCAGCGCGTCGACCAGGTAGGTGGCCGCCGTCGTCGCCGTCCACAGCGCCGCCGCCAGGCCGGTGAGGCCCCGCAGCGTCAGCACCTGGCCGGACGCCGTGGTGATCGACGTCAGCTGGTCGCCGACCAGGGGCTCGAGGTCGTCGGGCAGCACCTCGGCCATGTCCGACAGCTGCTGCAGCGCCTGCGCGGGGGAGTTGAGCGCCCCGTAGATCGACAGCGCCGTCACCAGCACCGGCGCGATCGACAGCAGCGCGAAGAAGGCCACCGCCGACACCTGGACCATCAGCCGCTCGCCGAGGGCCTGCCGCAGCGACCGCCGGAGCACCTGCGCCCAGCCGCGCGGCGGGATCCGGTGGGGGGAGCTCGCGTCGTGCGCGGGGCCGCGGTCGGGGGCGTCGGCCATGGACGGAGTGTCCCGTCGGGGGAGCGCCCGGGCATCCCCGGAGCGCGCGGACCCGGGACGGTCCAGGGTGTCGCCGGATACCCGGCCGGCGGGCGCGGCGGCAGGCTCGGGACATGACATCGACACCGCAGACCGCCCTCCCCCCGACCCCCCGCCGGGAGCTCCGCCGCGCCCGGTCCGGCGCGATGCTCGGCGGCGTCAGCGCCGGCCTCGCCGACTACAGCGGCATCGACACGGTGCTCTGGCGGGTCCTCTTCGTGGCGCTGACCCTCGCCGGCGGTGCCGGGATCGTCCTCTACGCCGCCCTGTGGGTGCTGACGCCGCCGGTGCCCCTGGCCCCGGGCGAGCAGCCCCGCCGGGTCGACGAGGCGGTCGAGCGCCTCTCCGGCCGGCTCGGCGGGACCGCCCGCTGAGCGTCCCCGCCCGAGCGATCCCTCCCGGCCGCTCAGCCGGGCGGGAACAGCCGGGCCAGCTGCACCCGGGACCGCAGGCCCCGCTTGCGGTAGACGCCGCTCAGGTGGTGCTCCACGGTCTTCGGGCTGAGGAACAGCTCCGCGGCGATCTCCCGGTTGGAGGCGCCGCCGCCCGCCAGCGTGGCGATCCGCACCTCCTGCGGGGTCAGCGGCTCCTCCGGCAGCGGCCGGCGGGGCCGCGCGGTCCGCCCGGTGGCCCGCAGCTCCTCCTCCGCCCGCCGCGCCCAGGCCGTGAGCTCCATCGCCGCGAACGCGTCGGCCGCCGCGGTCAGCTGCTCCCGGGCGGGCACCCGCCGGCCGGCCCGGCGCAGCCGCTCGCCGTACAGCAGCCGGGTGTGCGGCTCCTCGAACCGGTCGGGCCCGGCGGCGTGCGCGGTCAACGCGTCCCGGAACAGGGCGGCCGCCGCGTCGTCGTCGGGGCAGGCGAGCGCCCGGCAGCGGGCCACCAGCGCCGCGGTGGCCGGGGACGGGGACCGCGACGCGGAGGCGTAGCGGTCGGCGAGGCCGGCGGCCTCGGCCCGCCGGCCGAGCCCCGTCCACGCCTCCACCAGCAGCGGCGCCACCCCGAGCGGCTCGCCGAGGGCGCCGCTGCCGCCGTCGGCCGCCAGCCGCTCCTCCAGCAGCCGCGCCGTCGTGGCCAGGTCCCCGCGGCACAGCGCGCAGGCGGCGGCGGACAGGGCGAGGTGCGCGGCGACGCCGGCCGTCCCGGCCCGGACGACGAGCGCCCGGGCCCGCGCGAGGTGCTCCTCGGCGTCCTCGTGCCGGCCCCGCGCGGCGTACTCCCAGGCGAGCAGCTCGTGCGCCGGCGCGGCGTCGGCGACGTACCCGAGCTGCCCGGCGAGCTCGACGGACTCCCCGGCGTCGGCGAAGGCGCCCGCGTGGTCGCCGAGCAGCTGCACCCGGCCGTGGGCGGTCATCGCCAGCACCGCGACCAGCACGCCCAGCGCCCCGGCGGCCCGCGCCTCGCGCACCCGTCGCTCGACCACGGCCACGGCGGTGGCGGCGTCGGGCAGCCAGCCCAGCGCGAGCACCAGCAGGGGCAGCAGCCGGGCCTCCGCGCGCAGCCCGGGCGCCTCCTCCATCGTCGCCAGCGCCCGCCGCAGCAGACCCCGCCCCGCGTCGGGGTCCCCGCCGGAGACCTCGGCGACCCCGGCGACCCACGCGGCGAGGGCGCGCTGCAGGGGATCGGCGTCGTCGGCGATCGAGGCGGCGCGCGCGGCCGCCGACCGGATGCCGGCGACGTCGCCGAGCCGGTGCCCGACGACGGCGAGGTCGGTGAGCGCCCAGACGGCGGTGCGGCCCGTGGCGAGTCCGGCCGCCGCCTCCAGCAGGTCGCGCGCGGCCGGCACCGAGCCGGTGTCCTGCTCGACCCGGCCGAGGACGGCCAGCACCTCGCCACGCACGGCCGGGCCGGCCGCGCCGCGCAGGACGGCGCCGCCCAGCGCGCGGGCACGCGCGGCGTCCCCACCGAGCGCCGCGTCCCGGACGGCGCCGGCGAGCAGCGCGGCGGCGCGGGCGGCGTCCCCGGTGAGCGCGGCCGCCCGCTCCAGGGCCGCCGACGAGGCGGCGAACCCGCGCCGCTCCCGCGCCCGGCCGGCCACGTCCGCCAGCTCGGCGGCCAGCGCCTCGTCCGGGCCGGTGGTGGCCAGCGCCCGGTGCCAGGTGCGGGCGACGTCGTCACCCTCGCGGGCGGCCTCGGCGAGCAGCCGGTGCGCGCGCCGGCGCTCGGCGGGCGACGCCCGGCTCCACGCCAGGCTGCGCAGCAGCGGGTGGCGGAGGGCGAGCACCCCGCCGGACCGCACGACGACGCCGCGCTGCTCGGCGGCGTCGAGGGCCGCGTCGGCGTCCAGCCCCGCCCGGGTCAAGGCGGCGGCCACCGCGGCGGCCCCGCCGTCCTCGGAGGCGGCCACGAGCAGGACCGCCTGCCGGGCGCCCGCGGTGAGGGCGGCCAGCTCAGGCCCGAACGCGCCGGCGAGCCCGGGCCCGGCCGGCAGCTCGGCGGGCAGTGGCTCGTCGCCGGCCCGCTGCGCCGGCGTCAGCGCCGCGGCGACCTCGCGCAGCGCGAGCGGGTTGCCGCCGAGCCGGGCGGCGAGCCGGCGGGCGACCGGCCCGGCGACCGTGCCGGCCAGCAGGTCCGGGGCGGCGGCGGGGTCCAGGTCGGCCAGCCGCAGGACGTCGTCGCCGGCGCCCGGGTCCGCGCCGGGGCGCCGGGTGACGACGACGGCGACCCGGTCGGCGTGCATCCGGCGGGCGGCGAACAGGACGGCCCCGGCCGACTGCGGATCGGCCCACTGCAGGTCGTCGACGGTGACCAGCAGCGGCGCCTCCGCGGCGGCGGCGGCGAGCAGCGACAGGGTGCCCGCGGCGACGAGGTGCCGGTCGCCCGGGACGTCCGCGGGTCCCCAGCCGAGCGCGCCGGCCAGCGCGGCCGCCTGGCCGGGCGGGACCTCGCCGAGCAGGGGGCGCAGTGGAGCCAGCAGCTCGCCGAGGGCGGCGTGCGGCAGCGCCGCGTCGGTCTCGATGCCCCGGGCGGTGACCCGGCCGAAACCCGTCGCGCGGGCGGCCGCCGCGCGGAGCAGGGCGGTCTTGCCGACGCCGGCCTCCCCTTCGACCACGAGGAGCCGGGCGCGGCCCGCGCGGGCGTCGTCCAGGAGCCGGTCGAGGCGGCCCATCTCGGCGGCGCGGTCCACCAGGCCGGGGGTTTCCCCTGACGCGACCGCTCGCCCGCCGGCCGCACGCTCGTCCGGCAGGAACCCCTCGGGAGGACGCCATGACCACGACACCGGCGCGGACCCTATCGCCGATCACCCTGCAGCTGAGGTGCCTTGCGCGCCTGTTCGGGGCGCCGCTGCACCCGCTGCCGCGGCCGTCGCGGGGGTCCCGGTGACCGCCCCCGCCGTCGACCACCTGACGCTCACGGTGACCGACCTCGACGCCAGCCAGCGCTTCTACGTCGAGCTGCTCGGCCTGCTCCGGCTGGCCGACTTCGGGTCGGTGCGGGTGCTCGTGCACCCGGCCACCGGGTTCACGCTGTCGCTCGCTCTCAACGGGGGAGCGGGCGGCCGCTTCGACGAGCGGCGCACCGGCCTCGACCACGTCGGCCTCGCCTGCGGCTCGCTGGAGGAGCTGCGGGCGCGGGAGGCGCAGCTGGCGGCCATGGGTGCCACGTACACGCCGATCCGGGAGATGCCCTTCGGCTGGCACCTGAACCTGCGCGACCCCGACGGCATCGCGCTGGAGTTCACCGTGCCGAACGCGCTGCACGCTGCGGCGTTCGCAGAGCTGCGCGAGCCGGGGATGACGCAGGAGCGCCTCGACGTGCGGGCGCGCGAGGTGCTCGCGGCGGCGGGCGTCGACGCCGTGGTCGAGTGAGGGCCGTCACCCGATCGGGTCGCCGTCGTTGAGCCGGGCGTCGTCGTCCCCCGGCCCCGATGGAGTGGTCCGCTTGCGCCGCCTCCTGACCGTCCTGTCCGCCGCCCTCGCCGGCGTGGTCCTCCTGGTCCCGCCCGCGGCGGCCACCCCGCCGCACGAACCCCTGGACCACGTCGCCCTCGGCGACTCCTACAGCGCGGCCTCCGGCGTCCTGCCACCGGACCCCACCGCCGCGCCGCAGTGCCTGCGCTCCACCCGCAACTACCCGCACGTGCTCGCGCAGGCGATCGGCGCCCGGCTGACCGACGTCACCTGCGGCGGCGCGGACACCGACGACTACTTCGAGGCCCAGCACCCGGGCGTGCCGCCGCAGCTGGAGGCGCTCTCGCGCGAGACCGACCTGGTCACCATGACCATCGGCGGCAACGACAGCGGCGTGTTCATCCAGTCGATCCTGCGCTGCTCCACGGCCGGGCTGCTCGCGCTCGGCCAGGGCAGCCCCTGCCGCGACACCTACGGCACCTCCTTCGAGGACACCGTGCGCACCACCACCTACCCGGCGCTGGTGCGGGCGCTGACCGCGGTCCGCGAGGCGGCCCCGCGGGCACGGGTGGCGATCCTCGGCTACCCGTGGATCCTCCCGGCGTCCGGCGGCTGCTTCGACCGGATGACGGTGGCCGCCGGCGACGTCCCCTACCTGCGCTCGCTGCAGGCCACCCTCAACGACGCCGTCGCCCGCGCGGCGCGGGAGACGGGCGTGACCTTCGTCGACCTCGCGCAGGTATCCGAAGGCCGGGACGCCTGCGCGCCGCTGGGCGTGCGCTGGGTGGAGCCGGTGCTGCAGGGCACCAACGCGGTGATCGTGCACCCCAACGCCCTCGGTGAGGCCGGCATGGCCGCCCGGGCGCAGGAGGTGCTGCGGCTGCGCTGAGCCCGGACCGGGACGGGGTCAGCGCCGCGGGAGGGCCAGGGCCGCTGCCAGCCCGGCGGCCACCACCGCGGTGCTGACCCCGAACGCCACCTGGTAGGAGGCGACGTCGGTGAGCCAGCCGGCCACCAGCGGCCCCGCGACCGCGCCGAGGTCGGCCGACATCTGGAACACCGCCACCACCCGGCCGCCGCGGGCCGGGCTGACGTCGCCCACCAGCGCCGCCGGCACGCTGGCCAGCAGGGCGGCGGCCAGGCCGTAGGTCGCCATCGAGAGCAGGAAGACGCCGGTCTGCGGGGGCAGCACGAGCAGCGCCAGCGCCGCGGTGCCGGTGGCCGACCCCAGCAGCAGCGCGGGCCGCCGTCCCCACGTGTCGGCGAGCCGGCCCGAGCGCAGCAGCGCCAGCGCCTGCGCCGCGGAGCCCGCCAACAGCCCGGCCCCGGCCCAGGCGGCGCCCCGGCCGAGCTCCTCGGTGACGTACAGCGGCACCAGCGAGTTGCGCACCCCGAACAGCACCCAGCCGACGCCGAGGTTGGCGACCAGCGCCGCCACGTACGCCCGGGACCGCAGCGCCGCGCGCAGCGGCAGCGCGTCCGGGGCCGTGGGGTCGGGGGCCGGGGCCGGGGCGCCCGCCGGGGTGCGGAGCAGCACGAGCGCGACGGCCCCGGCCACCAGCAGCGCCGCCGCGTAGAGGAAGAACGGCAGCCGCGGCGAGATCTCGGTGAGCAGTCCGCCGGCCGCGGGGCCGGCGATGCCGCCGAGGATGAACCCGCCCTGGTAGGTGGCGGCGGCGCGGCCGCGGTGGGTCGGGGGCGCCACCCGCAGCAGCAGCGCCAGCGCCGCGACGGTGAACATCGCGCTGCCCACCCCGCCCGCCGCCCGCAGAAGGAGGAAGACCGGGAACGACGTCGCCAGGCCCGCCGCGCCGGTGGTGAGCGCGACGATGGCCAGGCCCGCCGCCAGCACCACCCGCTCGCCGAGCCGCTCGACCAGCGACCCGCCGCCGAACGCCGAGACGAAGCGGAAGAAGGCGAAGGCGCTGACCGCCAGCCCGACGGCCGTCGTCCCCACGCCGAAGGCGCGGGTGAACAGCGGGATCGCCGGCGCGACGATGCCGAACCCCAGCGCCACCACGAACGCGACGACGGCCAGCACGCCCACCTCGCGCGGCAGCGCCGCGTCCCCCCGTCCCCGCACCGGCAGATGCTCGCAGGCACTCCCGCGCCGGCCGCGGGGGGCCGGGAGGGTCGCGGCCGGCCGGGCGGGTAGGGCGGTGTCCGTGGACGCGCGCAGGCTGGTGTTCGGTGACTGGACGCCGGTGGTCAGGGACGGCATCGACCTCCTGCGCCTGGCGCTGCTGGGCGGCGCGGTCGCCTACGGGCTCGCGGGACGCGCGGACGCCGCGGCGGTGCTCGCGGTCCTCGGCGCGGTGACCCTCGTGGCTCGCCTGGTGCAGCTGCCGCGCGTGTACGACCTGGCGGTCACGGCAGGCATGGCCCTGCAGGGCTTCGGGGAGGTGTGGGGCCTCTACGACCGCTTCGTGCGCTTCGACGACCTCGTGCACTTCACGCTGCCGATGCTCACCGCGCCCGTGGTCTACATCGCGCTCGCCCGCCTCGACGTCGTCCCCGATCCCCGCGACGAGACGCACCTGCGCCACTACGTGGGCATCGCGGTGGTGACGGCGGCCCTCGGCGTCACCGTCGGGGCACTGTGGGAGGTGTACGAGTGGCGGTCGGACGCATGGCTGGGCACCGCGCTGTCGGAGGGCAACGACGACACCAACGGCGACCTGGTCCGCGACACCCTCGGTTCCCTGGTCGGGGCCGCGCTGCTGGTGGTGTGGGCGCGCGTCGGCTGGGGATCGGTACGCCGGATCCCCGGGGTGAACACCCACGAGGAGACCAGTGCCTGAGCGGGTACCCGCGGGCGGCGTGTTCACCCGCCGCCTCCTCCTGGCCGCCGGCGCCGGCCTGCTGGCCGGGTGCGGCGCGCGGCCGGCCAGTGACGTCGCACCCGCGAGCGGGACCGCAGCCGTCCTGACGGCGCGGCCCGTAGCCGCCGCCGCGGGGCCGGTGCCCTCGCCGGGCACCCACCCGCTCGGCGTCGAGGACACGCGCGACGCACTCCTCCACGTGCCCGCGGACGGGTCGGACGGGCCCGCACCGCTCGTGGTGGTCCTGCACGGTGCGGGAGGGGACGCCGAGGCCGCCCTGGGTCTGCTGCGGTCGGCGGCCGACGAGCGGGGGCTGGTGCTGATCGCCCCTGCATCGCGGGCCTCGACCTGGGACGCCGTCCTCGGCGGGTACGGCCCCGACGTGGCCGCCGTCGACCGGGCTCTGTCGGCCGCCTTCGCCGCGGTCCCGGTCGACGCCCGTCGGGTCGCCGTCGCCGGCTTCTCCGACGGCGGGTCCTACGCTCTGGGCCTCGGGCTGGCCAACGGCCGGCTCTTCCAGCGGGTGGTCGCGTTCTCCCCGGGGTTCGTGCCCCCGGCGCCGCGCCGCGGCCGGCCGCCGGTGTTCGTCTCCCACGGGACCCGCGATGACGTGCTGCCGATCGAGCGGACCAGCCGGGAGATCGTGCCCGTGCTGCGCGACGACGGGTACGACGTCACCTACCGGGAGTTCGACGGCGGCCACGAGGTGCCCCTGGAGGTGGCCCGGGAGGCCATCGACCGGATCGGCTGAGCGGGACGGGGTCAGCCGACCTCCGCGGCCAGGCGCCGGATCGGGTCCGACCAGGCGCAGGGCGCGGTCCACACGAAGCTGTGCGCTCCCGGGACCGATGCGAAGCGGCCGTCCCGCGCACGGTCGCACAACGACCGGGCCCACTCCTCGGTGCACAGCAGGTCGTCGGCGCCGTGGAGCACCAGCACGGGGACCGGCACCTGCGGGACGACGTCCTCCAGGCGGTCGGCCAGGTGCGCCCGGACGGCGTGGACGACCCGGCGCATCCCTGCCCGGTGCCGCTCCGGCCGGTGCGCTTCCGCCAGGTCCGGCGGCTCGAGCTTGACGTCCCGGTACCAGGCCCGCAGGACGCCGCCCAGGCTCCGGTACCGCGGGTCGACCGTGGGGCTGGCCAGGACCAGCCCGCGGACCCCGGGAGGGCGCCGCAGCGCCGCGCGCGCCGCGACCTGCGTGCCGCCGGAGTGCCCGGCCAGGACCACCGGTCCCAGCCCCGCGTCCGTCAGCCACGCGACGACGGCGTCGCCGAAGTCGACGACGTCGAGCTCGTGCGGCGGCTCGCCGCTGCCGGAGAAGCCGGGCAGCTCCAGGAGGTGCGCCCGGGTCCACCTCGTGAGCTCGCGCAGCCCGGGCAGCAGGTAGTCGGCGACGCCGATGCCCTGCACCAGGACGACCTCGGCGACGCCGTCCCGCGGCCGGCCGCCCGAACGGCTGCGCATCCGCCCGAACGGGGTCTCGCGGTCGGCGGGGACCAGGTCGCTCGGCACCGGGCACCTCCAGCCCTCCGCCGGCGCGCCGGGGCTGGGCGGTGCCGGACGCCAGTGTGGCGTCGCGGGCTCCCGGGTGCGCGCCGGGCGCGCGGCTGGTTGGCTGCGGTGAGCGGCCCAGCAGGTCGGCCGCCCCGGTCGCTGACTGGAGGCCTCGTGGCCACGACCCTCGCAGGCATGTCCAAGCAGACGGCGGCGCGGGCGCTCGGCGCCGTGGGCGCGGCGTTCGGCGCGCTCAGCGTCCTGGCCCCCGGGGTGGTCGCCTCCGGGTACGGGGTCCCGCCCACGCCGCAGGGCCTGCAGCTGCAGCGCCTCGTCGGGAGCCGGGCGTTGGCCCTCTCGGCCACGGCGTTGACCGCGCGCACTCCGGACGAGGTCGACCGCGGGCTCGCCGTGCTCGCCGGCGTCAACCTGCTCGACGTGCTCACGGCGCTCACGGCGGCCGGGGGCTCGGGCCGGGCCACCACGGTGCGGGCGGTGGCCAGCTCGGTCCTCTACGGCGCGGCGGCGCTGGCGGTCCGGGCGATGGACGACTGATCGGAGCGCCCCGGCCGGCCGGCAAGCCGCTGCGCGACGTCGTCGCGCCCGACCTGGACGTCCTGTTCTGCGGGATCAACCCGTCCCTGCTGTCGGCCGAGCGGGGCCACCACTTCGCCCGTCCGGGCAACCGGTTCTGGCCGGCCCTGCACCTGGCCGGGCTGACACCGCGGCGGCTGCGGCCGGAGGAGGACGGCGAGCTGCCGCGCCACGGCCTGGGCGTCACCAACCTCGCCGACCGGCCCACCCGCACCGCCGCCGAGCTCACGCCCGAGGAGCTGCGCGACGGGCTGCGGTCGCTCGCCGCGCTGGTGGCGGAGTACCGGCCGCGGGTGCTGGCGGTCCTCGGGGTCACCGCCTGGCGGCTGGCCACCGGCCGCCCGCGGGCCGGGTGGGGCCGGCAGGAGGAGTCGCTGGCCGGGGCGCAGACCTGGGTGCTGCCCAACCCCAGCGGCCTCAACGCCCACTTCCAGCTGCCCGACCTCGCCCGGCTCTACGCCGGGCTGCGGTCCTGACCCACCCCGCCGGTCAGACCGCCGCCCCCGCCAGCCGGCCGACCAGCGCCACCGCGCCGCCGACGTCGAGCGCGCCGCCCTCGGCCTGCGCGGCCACCAGGTCGTCGGCCGGCAGCGCCGCCTGCGTGGCGGCCACGTACCGCTGCCCGTCCATGGGGTCCATCCGCAGCGGGTCGTAGCCGACCAGCCGGGCGTTGGCCTGGACGGCGCCGAGCAGCACCCCGCCGGCCCGCGCGTCGCCGGACGCCGTGGCGGCGCCTACGGCGGCCAGCAGCCCCGCCAGCGTGCCGGTGGCGTCGCCCTCCCGGTGGGTCAGCTCGACCATGCGCCACAGGTCGGCCAGGGCCTCGTCCGCGCGGCCGGCGTCGGTGAGCACCTTGGCGCGGATCCACAGCACCGACGAGTGCGCCCAGGAGTGGCCCAGCCGCAGCGCGAGCTCCTCGGCCCGGCCGAGGTGCTCCAGCGCGCCCGGGACGTCGCCGGCCACGCGGGAGAACTGGCCGAGCGTCATCGCGATCTCGGCCTGCACCCACTCGATGCCCGACGCCTGCGCCAGCTCCAGGCCGCGGGCGATGTCCTTCGGCGTCTGGCCGTCGGGGTCGGCCTGGCCGAGCAGCGCCCGCACGAAGCCGCGCAGCACCAGCGCGAGGGCCAGGACCCCGTCGGACTCGTCGTCGGCGACGTCGACGATCTCGTTGGTGCGCGCCCAGATCGAGGCGACGTCGCCGGACAGGTAGGCCAGCAGCGCGTCGCCGAGCAGCGCACCGCTGCGCACGGGCGGCGGCGCGTCGGGGGTCGCGTCCAGCGCCGCGGCGAGCCAGCGGCGGCCCTCGGCCACGTGCCCGCGGCGGTACCACCACCACGACAGCGCCGACCCGATCCGCAGCGCCGCCTCGCCCTGGCCGGTGGCCAGCGCGTGCCCGAGCGCGGCGCGCAGGGCCGGCTGCTCGGCATCGAGCCGGCGGGCGCTCGCGGTCCACTCGGCACGGCGCAGCGTCGGCTCGAGCCGCTCGGTCAGGTCGACGGCGAAGCGGGTGAGCCGGTCGCGCAGCCGCCGCCCGTCCGCCTCGTCGAGGCCCTGCTCGGCGTACTGGCGCAGCGTCTCGAGCATCCGGTAGCGCCCGGCGCCGTGGTCGAGCTCCACCAGCGACTTGGCCACGAGCACCCGCAGCAGCTCCAGCGCGCCGCCGTCGACCTCGGGGCCGGCCACGGCCTCCACCAGGTCGGGGCCGAAGGTGCCCGGCAGCACCGCGACCGCGCGGTAGACGGCGAGCTCCGGCGGGGAGAGCAGGTCGACGCTCCACTGCACGGTGGCCGCCAGCGTCCGCTGGTGTGGCACCGCGGTGCGCCAGCCGCCGGACAGCAGGGCGAACCGGTCGTCGACCCGGCCGGCCACCTCCGCCAGCGGCAGCGTGGTGAGGCAGGCGGCGGCGAGCTCCACGGCCAGCGGCAGCCCGTCGAGGGCGGACACCAGCTCGCGCACCTGCCGCAGGTCGTCCTCCGACGGGTCGGCCAGGTGCGGGGCGACCAGCCGGGCGCGGTCGAGGAACAGCCGCTCCGCGTCGCTGCCGGGGGCGCCGGCCGGCATCGGCCCGCAGGGCAGCACCGCCTCGCCGGGCAGGCCCAGCGGCTCGCGGGAGGTGGCCAGCACCCGCAGCTCGGGGCAGCGCGGCAGCAGCTCGGCGCAGGCGGTCGCGGCGGCCTCCACCACGTGCTCGCAGTTGTCGAGGACCAGCAGCAGCGGCCGGTCGTGCAGCGCGGTGGCGACCGCGCCCAGCGGGTCGCCGCCGGCGAGGGTGACGCCCAGGACGCCGGCCACCTGGGCGGCGACCAGGTCGGGGTCGGTGACGCCGGCCAGCTCGACCAGCACCGCCGGGGGCGCCCCGGCCGGGCGGCGGCGGGCGGCCTCCAGGGCCAGCCGGGTCTTGCCGCTGCCGCCGGGCCCGACGAGGGTCACCAGCCGCGGGCCGGCCAGGGCGGCGCCGACCTGCGCGAGCTCGCGCTCCCGGCCGACGAACGCCGTCAGGGGCACCGGCAGCGGCGGCAGCGGGCGGGCGGCGGGCCGCTCGGGGGCGGGTGCGGGCTCCGCGGCCGGGGCGGGCGCGGGCGCGGGCCGGACGGTGCCCGAGCCGGCCAGCGCCGGGTCCTGCCGCAGGATCTGCGCGTACAGCGCCTGCAGCGGCCGGCCCGGGTCGACACCGAGGCCGTCGGCGAGCAGCCGCCGTCCCTCCTCGTAGACCTCCAGCGCCTCCGCCTGCCGGCCGCACCGGTACAGCGCCAGCATCAGCGAGCCGCGCAGGCCCTCGCGCAGCGGCTCGGCGCGCAGCAGCTCCCGGACGTCATCGACGATCTCCGCGTGCCGGCCCAGGCGCAGGTCCAGCTCGGCGGCCAGCTCGCGGGCGGCCAGCCGCAGCTGCTCGAGCCGCTCGGACTCCTCGGCGGCGAAGGTCGCCGACACGTCGGCGTAGGCCGGGCCGCGCCACAGCGCCAGCCCCTCGGTGACCGCCTCCCGGGCGGCCGCCGGCTCGCCGCGGGCGGCGAGGTCGCGCGCGGTGCGCAGCAGCTGCACGAACCGGACGGCGTCGACGTCCTCCGGCGCCACCTCCAGGCGGTAGCCGGGCTCGCGGGTGACCAGCAGCGTCCAGCGGCCGCCGGTGACGTCGGGCTCCAGCTCGCGGCGCAGCCGGGAGACGATCGACTGCAGCGTCGCCGACACCGCCGCGGGCGGGTTGCCGCTCCACACCCGGTCGACGAGCAGGTCGACCGGCACGGTGCGGCCGGGGTCGAGGAGCAGGGCGGCGAGCACCGCCCGGTGCTTGGGGGACTGGGGGGCGAGCAGGGAGCCGTCGCGCCGGACCTCCACGGGGCCGAGCACGCGGAACGAGGTCGCGGACATCGCGGCGCAGCCTAGGTTCCGGAACCCCCGAGTGGTGCCGTCCGCGGCGTCCCGTTCCCGGCCCGTGACCTCCCGCACCGGCCCGTGAGCAGGCACCCAAGCGCGCACCAAGGACACACCAAGGACGGCGGCCGACGCTCTCCCCGCACCGCACCCCTGCACCCTGGAGAGACCCGTGACGTCCGCGACCGCCGCCCCGCCCGCCCTGCCGCCCGATCTGACCGCGACACTGCGCGCCCGCCTGTCGCACGGCGCCCGGCTGTCCGAGGGGGCCGGGTCCTCCGGGGCGCTGGTCCAGGTCGCCGAGGTGTCCGACGTCGTCGCCGCCGTGCGGCTCGCCGGCCGGCACGGGGTGGCGCTCGCCGTGCGGGGCCCGGGCCGCGCCGGCGGGCCGGCGCGCCGGCTCACCGTCGACCCCGACCGGCTCGCCCAGGTCACCGTCTCCCCGGCCGGCTGGGCCCGGGTGGGCGCCGGCGTGCGCTGGCGCGAGCTGGCGGGGGAGGCCGGCCGGCACGGCTTCACCCCGCTGACCGGCGCCTCGGCGGCCGAGCGGGTGGCCGACACGGTCACCGGCGGCGGCGTCGGCCCGCTGGCCCGCACCTACGGCCTGGCCGCCGACCGCGTCCGCGCCGTCGAGGTGGTCACCGGCGACGGCGCGCTGCGCCGGGTGACCCCGGACGACGAGCCGGAGCTGTTCTGGGGCCTGCGCGGCGGCGGCGCGGCGCTGGGCGTGGTCACCGCCGTCGAGCTGGACCTGCTGGCCGCCGGGCCGCGCTACGGCGGGCAGCTGCGCTGGGCCGCCGCCGACGCCGCGCGGGTGCTCGACGCCTGGCGCGCCTGGACGGCGACGCTGCCCGCGCAGGCCGGCACCTCACTCGTGCTGTCCCGGCCGCGGCAGGGGGAGGGCGGCGTGGCCGTGCGCTTCGGCTGGGCGGGGGACCCGGAGGACGGCGTCGCCGTGCTCGACCGGCTGCTCGGCCCGCTGGCCGCCGGGGGCCGGCCGCTGGACTCCGAGATCGCGCCGCGCGGCCCGGCCGGGCTGGCCACCCCGCAGCAGGTTCCCGACCCCGGCTCCTCGCTGCTCGCCGACCGGCTGTCCGACGACGCGGCGGCCGCGGTGCTGCGTGCGGTGCGCGGCAGCCGGCCCCGCACGGTGGAGCTGCGGCTGCTCGGCGGCGCGCTCGGCTGGGTGCCCGAGCGGCCGAGCGCGGTGTGCCACCGCGACGCGCGGCTGGCCGTGCTCGTGACCGGCGGCGCCGGCAGCGAGGACCGGGCCGCCACCCGGGCCTGCACCGATGACGTCGCGGCCGCGTTCGGCGCCGACCTGGGCGGCCGGGAGCCCGCGCACGGCTTCGCCGCGGTGCCCGACGTGCTGGCCCGCACGCCCACGCCCGCCGTCCGCGAGCGGCTCGCGACGCTGGCCGCCGGCGCCGACCCGCACCGGGTGCTGGAGGGGGCGCTCCGCTAGCAGGGCGGCCGGTCGGGCGACGGGCCGGGCGCGGTCAGGCGGAGGCGGTGGTCGCCAGCAGGCGGCGCAGCGCCTCGTCGAAGTAGTCCTCGTACAGCTCCCGCACGCGGTCCATGCGGTCCTCGGCGACGGCGGCCTCGACCCGCCGGGCGTAGTGCTCGTGCAGTTCGGTCAGCGACGTGTCCACGACGGTCTCCTGGGAGGTCGGCTCCCCTCCAGTGTCCGGCCGGGGGAGGGGCCGGTGCCGCAGGTCGGGCTGCTCACTCCGTCACACCGGCCGGTCCGCCGGCCCTCGCGCCACGGTGGCCGGCCTCGCCCCGCAGCGCGAGGTCGGGCACCGCGCGGCGAGGCCGGTGGGAGTGCTCCGGGGCCTCCCGCGGGCGGGACCGGCCGTGGCAGGGTGGGCGCCCCGGACAGCGGCGTCCGTCCCGACGCACCCCGAGGAGGCAGGCGTGGACCGCGAGAGCCACGGCACCGACGGCACCGACCCCGAGGAGGCCACCGGCCTGCTCGAGCGGGAGGACACGCTGGAGGACGGCGACGACCCGCTCGACACCGGCTGGTCCCCGCCGGAGCGGCCCTGGGGCGTGCAGGAGTGGGGCACCACCGACCGCGAGGAGGCCGCGGGCGAGGGCCTCGACGGCCGGCTCGCCCGCGAGCTGCCCGACGGCTCCGGGGACGACGACGGCGACGAGCTCGGCGACCTCGCCGGCGGTGACGGCGAGCTGCTCGACGACGAGGTGGGCGACGCCCGCGCCGGCCGGCTGGCCGACCTCGGCGACGACGGCGTGGTCGACGACGAGGACGAGCTCCTCGCCGACGACCTCGGCATCGACGGCGGCGCCGCCTCCGCCGAGGAGGCCGCCGTCCACGTGGTGCGCGGCGACCGCTAGCCGGGTGGACGCCTGAGGCGGGCGGCGAGGACCTCCTCGGAGAGCACCGCCTGCCCGGTGCTGCCGCGCCCGAGCTCGCGGCCGGCCGCGTCCTCCGCCCGGCACGTGCAGGTGACCCGGTTGCCCTCCACCCCGGTGCAGGTGGCGGTCACCCGCACGCGGTCGCCGGGCCAGGCCGGCGCCAGGTGCTCCACCGACACCGCCGTGCCGACCGCCGCCTCGCCCGGCTCCAGGTGCCGCAGCAGGAGCACCCGGCCGGCCTCCTCGAAGTGCCTGGCCATCGAGTAGGTGGCGTAGACCGGGTGCACGGGGCCCAGCGTGGCGAAGTCGACGGTCATCGCCTCGGTGACGACGACGTCGAGGACGGCGCTGTCCCCGACGGCGAGCGGCCGCACGGCGTCAGGCGTCGAAGTCGACGGTGACGGCGTCGGAGCGCGGCAGCGTCTGGCAGGTGAGCACGTAGCCGGCCTCGACCTCGCGCGGCTCCAGCGCGTAGTTGCGCCGCATCTCCACCTCGCCGTCGGTGACCCGGGCGCGGCAGGTGCCGCAGACGCCGCCCTTGCAGGCGAAGGGCAGGTCTGAGCGCACCCGCTGGGCGGAGTCGAGCACGGTCTCCTCCCGCGGCAGCGCCAGCGTGGTGGACCGCCCGTCGAGGACGACGGTGACCTGGCTGCTGGGCCCGTCGACGGTCGCGTCGTCGCCGCGGACCGGCTCCGGCGGCACGTCGTCGACGAAGAACAGCTCCTGGTGCACCCGCTCGGCGGGGACGCCCAGCTCGGCCAGGAGCGCGCGGGCGTCGGTGACCATCCCGTGCGGCCCGCACAGCCACCAGTGGTCGACCCGCTGCACCTCGACCAGGTTGGTCACCAGGGCGCGCAGCCGGTCGCCGTCGAGCCGGCCGCTGGTCAGCTCGGCGTCGCGCGGCTCGCGGGAGAGCACGTGCACCAGTTGCAGCCGGGGCCCGTGGGCGTCCTTCAGGTCGGCGAGCTCGTCGGCGAACATGACCGTGTTGGTGCGGCGGTTGCCGTAGAAGACGGTGACCGTCGACTCGCCGTCGCGCAGCACCGTGCTCGCCAGCGACAGCGCGGGGGTGATGCCGGAGCCCGCGACGACGAAGACGTGGTCGGCGGGCGTGGACAGGTCGGCGGTGAAGGTGCCCGACGGCGGCAGCACCTCGATCGCGTCGCCGGGGCGGACCTCGTGCACCAGCCAGGATGAGAAGAAGCCGCCGGGCACCTCGCGGACGCCGACCCGCGGCGGGGCGCCCACCGGCGCGCAGATGGAGTAGGAGCGGCGCTCGTCGCGGTCGCCGTCGACCCGCCGCAGCGTCAGCGCCTGGCCCGGCCGGAACGCGTAGTCCTCGGCCAGCTCGTCGGGCACGTCGAAGGTGACCGCGACGGCGTCGTCGGTGAGGCGCTCGACGCCGGCGACGGTCAGCGGGTGGAACTGTGGCCGGCGGCGGGCGGGGGCGCTCACCGTGCCCTCGGTGCCGCTGCGCGGTCGCTCCGCTCCTCGCTCGCTGGCGCTCGCCGCGACGCTCACTCCCTGTCGCGCCACTAGATCTCCTTCAGGTGCTCGAACGGCTCCCGGCAGGCGCGGCAGCGCCGCAGCGCCTTGCAGGCGGTGGCGCCGAACTCGCTGATCTCCTCGGTGTCGGGCGACCCGCACAGCGGGCAGGCCGCCGTCCGGCGGGGAGGCCCGAGCTGTAGCGGGACGGGTCCGGCGGTGCGCTCGGGCGCCGGGCCGGGCGGGGCGATACCGGCCTCGGCGAGCTTGCGGCGGCCGTCCTCGGTGATCCAGTCGGTGGACCAGGCGGGGGACAGGACGGTGCGCACCTCGACGTCGTCGAAGCCGGCCGAGTGCAGCGCGTGCAGCAGGTCGGCGCGCATGACGCCCATCGCCGGGCAGCCGGAGTAGGTGGGGGTGATGTCGACGACGACGGTGCCGTCGTGCACCCGGACGTCGCGGAGCACGCCCAGGTCGGCGAGCGTGAGCGCCGGCAGCTCGGGGTCGGTGACGGTCTCCGCGACGGCGCGCGGGTCGGTGAGCACGGGGGTCACCAGGTCGCCGCCGGGTGCTGCCGGGCCAGGCCCTGGAGCGTGGCGAGCAGCGCGGTCAGCTCCTCGCCGTGCTGCCCGAGCCGGCCGCGCGGGGCGGCGTCGTCCGGCCACGGCGGCACGGTCAGGGTGGCGCGCTCCAGCACGGTGGTGAGCACCTCGCGCACCTCGTCGCGGACGACGGCCGGGTCGACGGCGACGCCGCCCGCCGCCAGCCGGGCCTCGACGTCGGTGGCGGTGAACAGGTCGGCGAGGTGCGGCCACACCGCGGCGACGCCGTCCTGCGCGCGGCGGGAGGACTCGGCGGTGCCGTCGCCCAGGCGCAGCACCCAGCGGGCGGCGTGGTCGCGGTGGTAGGCCAGCTCGTGCACGCCCTTGGCCGCGATCGCCGCGAGCACGGGGTCGCGGGACTCGCGCAGCCGGGCGAACACCGCGAGCCGGACGGTCGAGGCGACGAGCAGCCGGACCATGGTGCGGGCGAAGTCGCCGTTGTCCGCCTCGACCAGGCCGGTGTTGCGGAACTCGTCGGGGTCGCGGAAGTAGGCGAGGGCGTCCTCGTCGGGGATGGACGCCGTCGCCAGCGACCGGGAGCGGCCGAGGACGCCGACCGAGCCCGCGCGGGCCAGCAGCAGGCGCGCCTGGCCGAGCAGGTCCAGGCCGGTGTTGCCGAGCGCGACCTCCTCCTCGAGCTCCGGCGCGTTGGTCATCCACTGCGTGAGCCGCTGCGCGAGCACCAGGGCGTCGTCGCCGAGCATCAGGCAGTAGACGCCGAGGTCGGCCGGGTCGACGCCGTCGGGGACGGTGGTGTCGACGCCGGCCAGCGGCTCGTCGAACCCGGTGCCGAACGCCCAGTGCCCGGCGTCGTCGTGCGCGTTGGTCAGCGCGTCGTAGACGGTCTCCTCGTGACCCACGACGGGACGCTCCTTGCCTCGTGACGGATGGCTGGAAGGCCCCGGTGCAGGGGCCCGCGCCGAGGTACGAGGCGTGGGGGGGCACCGGGGTCCTTGCTCACATGTGGGGGACGTTCTCCGGGATCTCGTAGAACGTCGGGTGGCGGTAGACCTTGTCGCCGCTCGGGGCGAACATCGGGTCCTTCTCGTCGGGGCTGGAGGCGGTGATGTCGGCCGCCTTCACCACCCAGATGCTCACGCCCTCGTTGCGCCGCGTGTAGAGGTCGCGGGCGGCGTGCACGGCCATCTCGTCGTCCGGGGCGTGCAGCGAGCCGACGTGCACGTGGTTGAGCCCGCGCTTGCCGCGCACGAACACCTCGTACAGCGGCCAGTCCCGCTTCACGGCCGGCCGCTGCGGCTCCACCGGCACCTCGGGCCCGGTGGGGACGGCGCCGTGCCCGCCCTCGGCGGTGACGTCGGTGCTCACGCGGCGGTCCCGGCGTGCTCGGCGGCCTGCTCGGCGGCCTGCTCGGCGTGCTTCGCGGCGTAGGCCGTCGCGGCCTCGGTCACCCAGGCGTTGTCGTCGCGGGCGGCGCGGCGGCGGGCGATCCGCTCGGCGTTGCACGGGCCCTCACCGGAGATGACCCGCTTGAACTCCGCCCAGTCGATGGCGCCGAACCGCCAGTGCCCGGACCCCTCGTCCCACCGCAGGTCGGGGTCGGGCAGCGTCACGCCGAGCACCTGCGCCTGGGGCACCGACATGTCGACGAAGCGCTGCCGCAGCTCGTCGTTGCTGTGCCGCTTGATGCCCCACGCCATCGACTGCGCCGAGTTGGGGCTGTCGTCGTCGGGCGGGCCGAACATCATCAGCGAGGGCCACCACCAGCGGTCGACGGCGTCCTGCACCATCGCCCGCTGCTCGGGGGTGCCGCGCATCATCGTCATCAGCAGCTCGTAGCCCTGCCGCTGGTGGAACGACTCCTCCTTGCAGACGCGGATCATCGCCCGGGCGTAGGGCCCGTAGGAGGAGCGGCACAGCGGCACCTGGTTGCAGATCGCCGCGCCGTCGACCAGCCAGCCGATGACGCCGACGTCGGCGTAGGTGAGCGTCGGGTAGTTGAAGATCGAGCTGTACTTCTGCCGGCCCTCGATGAGCTTGTCGGTGAGGTCGGCCCGGTCGGCGCCGAGCGTCTCGGCCGCCGAGTAGAGGTAGAGCCCGTGCCCGGCCTCGTCCTGCACCTTGGCCAGCAGCACCGCCTTGCGCCGCAGGCTCGGCGCGGCCAGCAGCCAGTCGCCCTCCGGCTGCATGCCGATGATCTCGGAGTGCGCGTGCTGGGCGATCTGGCGCACCAGCGTCTTCCGGTAGCCCTCGGGCATCCAGTCGCGCGGCTCGATGCGGTGGTCGGCCGCGATCGTGGCGTCGAACTGCGCCTGCAGGGCGGTCTCGTCCACCGCGGGCCGGTCGAGCGTCGGCGCGGACATCGGGTCTCCCCTCGAGCTATTTACTGACCGTGCGGTCGGTAATAGTGTGCCGCAGCGTGCTGCACGACACAAGCGGCGCGATGGGTGCACGGCCGACGAGGAGGCAGGCATGACGACGGCGACCGGCGATCTGCGGCGGCTGGGCGAGGCCCCCGACCCCGCCACCCTCGACCCGGCCGAGCGCATGGGCGTCGACGAGCTGCGGGCGCTGCAGCTCGAGCGGCTGCGGGACTCGCTGCGCCGCGCCTACGAGAACGTGCCCCACCACCGGCGCGCGTTCGACGAGGCCGGCGTGCACCCCGACGACTGCCGGGAGCTCGCGGACCTCGCGCGGTTCCCCACCACGAGCAAGGCCGACCTGCGGGAGAACTACCCGTTCGGCATGTTCGCCGTCCCGCGCGAGCAGGTGCGCCGCGTGCACGCCTCCAGCGGCACCACCGGGCGGCCCACCGTCGTCGGCTACACCGAGCACGACCTGGCCACCTGGGCCACCGTCATGGCCCGCTCCATCCGGGCCGCCGGCGGGCGGCCCGGCGACGTGCTGCACAACGCCTACGGCTACGGCCTGTTCACCGGCGGCCTGGGCGCCCACTACGGCGCGGAGGCGCTGGGCTGCACGGTCGTCCCCGTGTCCGGCGGGATGACGCCACGGCAGGTGCAGCTGATCACCGACTTCGCGCCCCGCGTGATCATGGTGACGCCGAGCTACATGCTCACCGTCATCGACGAGTTCGAGAAGCAGGGCCTCGACCCGCGCGCCTCCAGCCTGGAGATCGGCATCTTCGGCGCCGAGCCCTGGACCGAGCAGATGCGCCGGGAGATGGAGGAGCGCCTCGACATCCAGGCCGTCGACATCTACGGCCTGTCGGAGGTCATGGGCCCGGGGGTGGCGCAGGAGTGCGTGGAGACCAAGGACGGTCTGCACGTGTGGGAGGACCACTTCTACCCGGAGGTGATCGACCCGATCACCGGCGAGGTGCTGCCCGAGGGCGAGGTGGGCGAGCTGGTGTTCACCTCGCTCACCAAGGAGGCCATGCCGGTCGTGCGCTACCGCACCCGCGACCTCACCCGGCTGCTGCCCGGCACCGCGCGCCCCGGCATGCGCCGGATGGAGAAGGTCACCGGCCGCACCGACGACATGATCATCCTGCGCGGGGTGAACCTCTTCCCCACGCAGATCGAGGAGGTCGTGCTGCGCACGCCGGGCCTGGCGCCCCACTTCGCGATGGAGCTGACCACCCGCGGCCGCATGGACCACCTCGTCGTGCGCGTCGAGGCCCGCCCGGACTGCCCGCCCGGGCGCCGCGAGCAGGCCGCCGCCGAGGTCGCGAAGGGCGTCAAGGACACCGTGGGCACGAGCATCGAGGTGCTCGTCGTCGACCCCGAGACGCTGCCCCGCTCGATGGGCAAGCTGCAGCGGATGACCGACCGGCGGGAGCGCGCGTGACGGAGACGCGGGTCCGCCGGGGCCGGCCCGGGCACTCGCTCGACAGCCTCCTCGACGTCGCCGTCGCCGTCTTCAACGAGCGCGGCTACGACGCCACCAGCATGGAGGAGCTGGCCGCGCGGCTCGGGGTCACCAAGTCGGCGATCTACCACCACGTGCCGAGCAAGGTCGAGCTGCTGCGGATGGCACTGGACCGGGCGCTGGACGCGCTGTTCGCCGTCACCGCGGAGCCGGGGGCGGTCACCGGGCGGGCGATCGACCGGCTCGAGCACGTCGTGCGCGGGTCGGTCCGGGTGCTCGCCGCGGAGCTGCCGTTCGTCACCCTGCTGCTCCGGGTGCGCGGCAACTCCGCGGTCGAGGAGGCGGCCCTCGCCCGGCGGCGGGAGTTCGACCGGATCGTCACCGACCTGGTCCGCGCCGCCGAGGAGGAGGGTGACGTGCGCCCCGACGTCGACCCCGCCGTCACCAGCCGGCTGCTGTTCGGGACGGTCAACTCGCTCACCGAGTGGTACCGGCCCGGCGGCAGCCTCTCGGCCGACGACCTCGCCGACGCGCTGGTGACGACGGCCTTCCGGGGGCTGCGGACGCGCCCCTGAGGGCGGTCAGCCCCGGTCGCGGCGGGGGCGGTAGGGCGCGCCCGGGTTGAACACCTCGAGCGTGTAGGCGTCGAGGCGGCGCAGCAGGGCGCGGGTGCGGGTCACAGGGGTGGTGGTCGGCTGTGTCATGGCGTCTCCAGGCGGATCTCGGGGTGGGGACGTCGTCGTCTCGGCCGCGTCCCACGCTCCCCGCGACCGGTTGCGGCGTGGACACGTCCGGGTGAACGGGCGGGAAACCGCACCGTGTCCTCAGCCACTGTCCTCAGCCACTGCCCTCAGCCACTCGCGGCGAGCGCGTCCTCCAGCGCCGCCCACCCGTCCCGCCGGGCGCCGGCCGCCCGCTCGGCGGCGGCCCGCTCCGGCCCCAGCGCGGCGTCCACCGCGGCGGCGAGCTGCGCGGCCAGCGGCCGCAGGAACGGCCAGACCCGCAGGCCCAGCAGCCGGCGGGTGGCGTCGGCGGAGCCGGCGAGCCGGGCCGCCTCCTCCGGCCGCCCGCTCAGCAGGGCGACGCCGGCCAGTGCCTCCAGGCAGTTGGCCAGGCCCTCCCGGTCGGCCAGCGCCCGGTGGAGGGCGGCGGCCTCCCGCAGGTGCGCCGCGGCGCCGTCCGGGTCGCCGCCCAGCAGCGCGTCGAGGCCGAGCTGGTCGAGGACGGCGGCCGCGAGGTGGTCGTCGCGGCTCGCCCGCGCGGCCCGGAGCGCCTCGGTGTGCCGGGCGGTGGCCGCCGGCACGTCGCCGGCCAGCAGGTCGACGTCGCCCAGCGGCACGAGGGTGAACGCGACCGCCCACGGGTCGCCGCTGGCCCGCGCGGCGGCCTCGGCCTCCTCCAGCTGCGGGCGCAGCGACGGGTCCTCCGGCGTCCGGGTCATCGCCAGCAGCGTCAGCCCCTGGGCCAGCAGCCACGGGTCGCCGAGCTCCCGCGCCTCGGCCACCAGCCCGGTCAGCTGCGGCACGGCGTCCGCGGGCCGCCCCATGGCGATCGCGGTGCTGCCGCAGGCCCAGCGCAGCGACGCCGCCGCGGCGGGGGAGAGCCGGCGGGCCGAGGGCAGCGCGGCGGTGCGGTCGGCGAGCTCGGACATCGCGGCGAGCCGGCCGCGCGCCCACCACCAGCGGGCCAGCGGCGCGGCCAGGCCGACGACGAGCTCGGCCCGGTCGGCGGTCACCGCCCACTCCAGCGTGGCCTCCAGGTCGTCGGCCTCGGCCTCCAGACGGGCCAGCCACGACGCCCGGTCCGGCCCGGCGAGCCCGGCGGCCGCCGCCTCGGCCACCCCGGTGAGGTGGCGGGCCAGCCGCTCGCGCGCCGCGTCCTCCTCCCGGAGCTCGCGCAGCCGCTCGGCGGCGAAGGCGCGCACCACGTCGAGCATGCGGAAGCGCGGCTCGCCGCCGGCGGCGTCATCCGGGGCGACCAGGCTCTGCGCGACCAGCGCCGACAGCGCCTCGACGACGTCGACGTCGCCGTCCACCGCGGCGACCGCCTCGGCGGTGTCCAGCGTGCAGCCGCCGGTGCACACCGACAGCCGGGCGAGCACCAGCCGCTCCTCGGCACCGAGCAGCTCGTGGCTCCACTCCAGCGTGGCGCGCAGGGTCCGCTGGCGGTCGGGCAGGTCGGCGACCGGCGCCCGCAGGTCCAGCGCGCTGCGCAGCCGGCGCAGCAGCGCCCGCGGCGGCAGCACCCGGACCCGGGCCGCGGCCAGCTCGATCGCCAGCGGCAGCCCCTCCAGCCGGCGCACCAGCTCCCCGACGGCGGCCGCGTCCTCGCCCTCGGCGGTGAACGACGGGTCGGCGGCGCGGGCGCGGGCGGTGAACAGCTGCACCGCCGGCGCGGCCGGGTCCGGGGCCCCGGGGGCGGGCACGGGCAGCGGCTGCAGCGGCACGTCGGTCTCACCGCGCAGGCCCAGCACGCTGCGGCTGGTCACCAGCAGGTCCAGCCGCGGGCAGCGCTCCAGCAGCGCGGCCAGCACCGGCGCGACGCCGGACACCTGCTCGGCGTTGTCGAGCACCAGCAGCGCCGACACCCCCGCGAGCCGCTCGGCCACGACGTCGACCAGCGGGCGGGCGCCCTCCGGCCGCACCCCGAGGACCCCGGCGACGGCGACCGGCACCCCCGCCGCGTCGCGGACCGGCGCCAGGTCGACGAACCAGACGCCGTCGCGCTCCGCCCGCACCACGGCGGCGCCGGCCAGGGCCAGCCGCGTCTTGCCGATGCCGCCCGGGCCGGTGAGCGTCACCAGCCGCACCTCCGGCGCGCGCAGCAGCCCGGTGAGCAGCCCGAGCTCCGTGCCGCGGTCGACCAGCGGCGTCGGTGGCTCCGGCAGCCACCCGGGGGTGAGGCCGGGCACCGGCGCCCCGGGCGCGGGGCGGGCGGCGAAGCGCTCCGTGAGCAGGACGGCGAGGTCGTCGGCGACCTGCTCGCCGAGCCGCGCGGGATCGCTGAAGGGCACCGTCGACGCGCCGCCGGTGGCCTGCATCCGCTCGACCAGCGCGGCCAGCCGGGGGTCGCGGTCCGGCGCCGGGTCGCGCACGTACAGCAGCCGGGGCAGCCCGTCGGACAGGTCGAACTCGTCCTCGATGCCCGACACCGCCATCCCCGGCGCGACCCAGCCGTAGCTGTCGCCGTAGAGGCCGACGAAGACGTCGCTCTGCCGCAGGTAGGCCCGGTAGAGGTCACGCGGGGGGTGCGGTCGGGCACCGAGCTCGAACATCACCGGGGTCAGCCGGAGCGAGGTCACCGCCGCCCGGACGGCCGCCCGCTCGGCGGCGAGCTCGGTGAGCGTCGAGGACACGAAGACCCGCAGCCGGCGGTCCGGCGTGCCGATCGGTGCGGCCGGTTCGGGACCGGGCCCGGTCATGGCGCCTCCCGCGACGGGCGGCCCCGCGGCCGCTCCCGGGACCCGGAGCGTAGGGCCGCGGGCGGCCGCGCCGACAGGCCCCGCGCCCCCCGCGTGTCCGCTGCGGCGTGGCGCACGCCTGCGCCCGGAAAGCCGGTGACAGCGGGGCGCGGCGGTGCTCCAATGGGCGCCGCACGGGGGAGGCACCGACGACGGAGGTCCCGGTGGACCCTGCCACCACCACCGTGCGCCCGGCGGCCGCCCGCCGCCGCGAGCTGCTCCCCGCCATGCGCGCCCTGCTCAGGGTGTTCAGCGTGCTGACCGGGCTGGCCGTCCTCGCCCTGCTCGTCCAGCCCGGCCGGACGGCGGAGGTGTTCGCGTGGACGATCGCCCCGCCGGCCACCGCCGCCTTCCTCGGCGCGGGCTACGCCGCGGGCTGCACCCTGGTCCTGCTGTCGCTGCGCGACCCGGTGTGGGCGCGCAGCCGGGTCGCGGTGCTGACCATCCTGGTGTTCACCGTGCTGACCCTGGTCGCCACGCTCGTGCACCTCGACCGCCTGCACCTGCAGCCGGAGTTCGCCGACGCGCCGCTCCTCGCCCGCGCCGCGGCCTGGTTCTGGACCGGCGTCTACGTGCTCGTCCCGGTGGCGATGGCCGTCGTGCTGGTCGTGCAGGAACGCGCGCCGGGCACCGACCCGCCGCGCCGCGCGCCGGTCCCGGTCCCGCTGCGGGCCGCCCTCGGCGCGGAGTCGGTCGTGCTGCTCGCCGTCGGCGCGCTGCTGTCGGTCGCCCCCGCCGACACCACCGCGCTGTGGCCCTGGCCGCTGACCCCGTTCACCGCGCGGGTGGTCGGCGCGTGGCTCGTCGCCTTCGGCGTCGCGACCGCCCTGGCCGCCCTCGCCGGCGACCTCGAGCGGCTGCGCACCTCCGCCGTCGCCTACACCGTCTTCGGCGTCCTCGTCCTCCTGGTCGTGGCGGTGCACGCCGGCGACGTCGGGTGGGACCGCCCGGCCGCCTGGGTGCTGGTCGCCGTGGCCGCCGCGATCGCCCTGACCGGCGCGGCCGGCTGGCGCCTCGCCCCCGCGCCGGGGAGGCACCGGCCGTGAGCGGTGGGCGCGAGGCCTGCCTGCTCGTCGTCACCCGCGACGACGACGTCCGCGACACCACGACCGCGGAGCTCACCCGCCGCTACGGCGGCGACTACGAGGTCCGGTCCTGCGCCTCCCCGGAGGAGGCCGCCGCGACGCTGACCGACGACGGCACCCCGGTCGCCGTCCTGCTCGGCGGGTTCGGCGACGCCGACCCCGACGGCCTCGCCGAGCTCCGGGCCCTGCACGCGCGTGCCCCGGGCGCGGTGTCGGTGGCCCTGGTCCGGTGGGGGGCCTGGGAGACGGCGCGGCCGATCTTCGACGCGCTGACCGTCGGCCAGCTCGACCGCTGGCTCACCGCGCCGCAGGTCCGCGGCGACGAGGAGTTCCACCGGCTGGTCACCGAGGTGCTCGAGGAGTGGTCCTCGCGCCGGGCCGGCGGGTTCCAGGCGGTGCGGGTCATCGGCGAGCAGTGGTCGCCGCGCTCGCAGCAGCTGCGCGACTCCTTCTCCCGCAACCGCATCCCGCTCGGCTTCCTCGACGCCGGCTCCCGGGCCGGCGCCGAGGCGCTGGCCGCGCTCGGCCTGTCCGAGCCGAGGCTGCCGGTGGTGAGCATCCGGTTCACGCGCGAGCCGGTCGTGCTGCAGGACCCCACCGACCTCGAGATCGCCGACGCCTTCGGCCTGTTCACCCCGCTCGATCCCGACGTCGTCCACGACGTCCTCGTGCTCGGCTCCGGCCCGGCCGGCCTCGGCGCGAGCGTGTACGCCGCCTCGGAGGGCCTGTCGACGCTGGTGGTGGAGGGCGAGGCGATCGGCGGGCAGGCCGGCACCAGCTCGCTGATCCGCAACTACCCGGGGTTCCCCACCGGGATCAGCGGCAGCCGGCTGGCCTTCAGCGCCTACCAGCAGGCGTGGGCGTTCGGCGCCCGGTTCCACTTCATGCGCCGGGGCAGCGGTCTGGGGACCACCCCGGACGGGCTGCACCGGATCGCGCTCAGCGACGGGACGACGGCGTGCGCGCGCACCGTCGTGGTGGCCACCGGCGCGAGCTGGCGCCGGCTCGGGGTGCCCGAGCTCGAGGCGCTCACCGGCCGCGGCGTCTTCTACGGGGCGGCGGTCACCGAGGCGCCGGCGATGCGCGGCCGGCACGTGTTCGTCGTCGGCGGCGGCAACTCCGCCGGGCAGGCGGCGGTCTACCTGGCCGGCTACGCCGACCGGGTCACCGTGCTGGTCCGGCGGGCCACGCTCACCGAGACGATGTCGGACTACCTGATCCGCGAGCTGGAGGCGCTGCCCACCGTCGACATCCGCTACCGCGTGCAGGTCACCGGCGGCAGCGGCACCGACTTCCTCGAGTCGGTGGTGCTGCGCGACCTGGACACGGGCGAGGAGACGGTGGAGGAGGGCGTGCTGTTCGTCCTCATCGGCAGCGAGCCGCGCACCGACTGGCTCGCCGGCACGCTCGCCCGCGACCGCTGGGGCTTCCTGCTCACCGGCAGCGAGCTGCTCGCCGACGGCGTCACGCCGGCCTGGCCGCTGGACCGCCCGCCCGCGCCGCTGGAGACCAGCACGCCGGGGGTGTTCGCCGCCGGCGACGTGCGGGCCGGCTCGGTGAAGCGGGTCGCCTCCGCGGTGGGCGAGGGCGCCCTGGTGGTGACGCTGGTGCACGCGCACCTGGCGGCGATGCGGGCCGCCGGGCAGGTCAGCGCGCCGGCAGCGCGCGGCTGACGGCGGGGGAGGGGCGCAGGGCCACCGGCCGGCCGGTCCACTCGGCCCGGTCGAGGGTGTCGGTGAGCAGCTCGCGGCCCGACGGCGACAGCGCCGTCACCGAGCGGGCGTCGATGACGTCCACCCGCACCGGCTCCCGGCCGTAGCAGCGCCAGAACGCCTCGACGGCGGCCGCGTCGACCTCGCCGGCGAGCACCAGCACCCGGCCGCCGGAGGTGTTGAGCAGGCGCACGACGCCCCGGCGCAGCGCAGCAGGGACGGCGGCCACGCTCCCCAGTGTGCCCGCCGCCTCCCCGGCGGCGTCGGTGCCCTCGGCGAGACTGGGGCGGTGGACCGGGTGCTGCTGCGCCGCGACGGCGGGGACGTCGTCGCCGCCGACTGCGCGGCCGACGGCACCCCCGGACCGGCCACCCGCCTGCCCGCCGGCGACCTGCCCGCCTGGGTCGCCGCCCGCGAGCGCGCGGGTGCGGTCCGCTGGACGTGGGACGACACCACCCGCTGGTACCCGGGGCTGCTCGACGCCGGCGTGCGGGTGGAGCGGTGCACCGACCTCCGGCTGACCGGCGCCCTGCTGCGCCGCTCGCCGCTGGCCGACCCGGCGCTGCTCGCCGGCGGAGACGCCGCCGGCTGGGCGGCGCTGGAGCCCCGCACCGGCGGCGACCCCGCCCTGTTCGAGCTCGAGGACCCGGCCGACCGGCTCGACCCGGCCGCCGAGCTCCGCCGCCAGCAGGCCGCCCTCGCCGCCTCCCCGCACGGGGCCCGCCTGGGCCTGCTGGTCGCCGCCGAGTGCTCCGGCGCGCTGGCCGCCGCCGAGATGACCTGGGCAGGCCTGCCCTGGCGCGCCGACGAGCACGCGCGGCTGCTCACCGGCCTGCTCGGCGAGCGCCCGCCGGCGGGGCTGCGGCCGCCGGTGCTGGAGCGGCTGGCCGGCGAGGTGCGGGCCGTGCTGCGCGCCCCCGACCTCAACCCCGACTCCCCGGCCGTGCTGCTGCGGGCGCTGCAGACCGCTGGCCTGCCCGTGGAGGACACCCGCTCCTGGACGCTGGAGCGCATCGAGCACCCCGTCGTCCCGCCGCTGCTGGAGTACAAGCGGCTGGCCCGGCTGCTCGCCGCCAACGGCTGGGCGTGGCTGGACACGTGGGTGCGCGACGGGCGGTTCCGCCCGGTGTTCCTGCCCGGCGGGGTGGTCACGGGCCGCTGGGCCTCGCACGGCGGCGGCGCGCTGTCGGTGCCGGTGCAGGTCCGCCCGGCGGCGGTGGCCGACGACGGGTGGGCGCTGGTGGTGGCCGACGTCGCCCAGCTCGAGCCGCGGGTGCTCGCCGGGATGAGCCGCGACGCAGCGCTGGCCGAGGCCGCCCGCGACCGCGACCTCTACGCCGGGATGGTCGCCGCGGGCGTGGTCGGCACCCGCGCGGAGGCCAAGGTCGGGGTGCTCGGCGCGCTCTACGGCGGCACCCGCGGTGAGAGCGGGCGGATGATGCCGCGCCTGGCCCGCCGCTACCCGCGGGCCATCGGCCTGGTGGAGGACGCGGCGCGGGCCGGCGAGCGCGGCGGGGTGGTGCAGACGCTGCTCGGCCGCGGCTCCCCGCTGCCCGGCGGCGCGTGGGCCGACCGCGGCGCCGACCTCGGCGAGGCACCCGAGCCCGGGGGCCGCGACTCCGACCGGGCGCGCCGCGCGTGGGGCCGCTTCACCCGCAACTTCGTCGTCCAGGGCACCGGCGCGGAGTGGGCGCTGTGCTGGCTCGCCGACCTGCGCAACCGGCTGTGGCGCCTCGGCGAGGGGCAGGTGCACCAGCGCCCGCACCTGGTGTTCTTCCTCCACGACGAGGTGGTCGTGCACACGCCGGCCGACCTCGCCGACCGGGTGGCCGGCGAGGTCCGCGCCGCCGCCGCGACGGCCGGGCGGCTGCTGTTCGGGGACTTCCCGCTCGACTTCCCGCTCGACGTCGCCGTCGTCCGGTCCTGGGCCGACGCGGGCTGAGCCTCAGCGGCCGCCGAAGAGCTTGCGGTCGTACCAGGCCGCCAGCACCGGGTAGCGCGCCGGCAGCAGCCGCACCAGCCGGTCGACGAGCACGGCGTCCTTGCCCACGCGCACCCGCGGCCGCCCGGCCTCGACGCCGTCGACGACGATCCGCGCCGCCTGCTCGGCCGGCATCTTCAGCAGCTTCTCGTCGTAGACCCGCTGGCGGGCGACCTCGGCGGCCGACAGCTCGATGCCCTGCGCCTGCGCCTCCCGCGCCGTCGACGAGGCGATGTTCGTCTTCACGCCGCCGGGGTGCACGACCGTCACCTGCACCGGGTGGCCACCGGCGATCATCTCGGTGCGCACCACCTCGGTGAACCCGCGGACGGCGAACTTGCTCGCGCAGTACGCCGAGAGCGTCGGCTGGGCCATGAACCCGTTGAGGCTGGACACGTTGACCACGTGCCCGTCGCCGGAGGCGATCAGGTGCGGCAGGAACGCCTTGGTCCCGTTGATGACGCCGAACAGGTTGACCCCGAGGGTGCGGTCGTAGGTTTCCCAGTCGGTGTCGAGCACCGAGCGGCCGCCGCCGGAGATGCCGGCGTTGTTGTAGACCTGGTGCACCACGCCGAAGTGCGCGGCCACCGCGTCGGCGTACGCGACGACGGCCGCGCGGTCGCTCACGTCGAGGCGGGCGGTGTGCACCTCGGCGCCCAGCGCCTCCGCCCGGTCGGCGGTCTGGCCGAGGCCCAGCTCGTCGACGTCGGACAGGGCGAGGCGCGCGCCCCGCTTGGCCAGCTCGAAGGCCAGCTGCCGGCCGATGCCGGACCCGGCACCGGTGACGACGGCGACCTTGTCGCGCACGCTGCTCATCGGTTCTCCCCTGGGAGGTCGGCGCCCGCTCCGCGGGCGGTGTTCCTGCGGCCCGCTCCGCGGGCGGTGTTCCTGCGGCCCGCTCCGCGGGCGAGGTCGGTGGTGAGCTCGACGAGCCGGTCGACGACCCCCGGTGCCAGGTGGTGGCCCATGCCGGGGACCTCGACGTGCCGGGCGCCGGCGATGGCGTCGGCGGTGGCCCGCCCGCCGCTGGGGTGGACCATCCGGTCGACGTCGCCGTGCACGACCAGCGTCGGGGCGGTGATGCGGGCCAGCTCGGGCGTGCGGTCGCCGGAGGCCTGGATGGCCTGGATCTGGCGGGCCACCTCCCGCGACCGGTCGCCGCCCACGCGGTCCCACACCGCGGTGGCCCAGGCGCGCTCGAGGTCGTCGTCGGGCGGGAAGCCGGGGCCGCCGATGTGCGCCAGCATCGCCAGGTGCCGCTCGACGGACTCCTCGACGGTGCGCGGCGCCGCCTCTGCCAGCCGCAGGATCGTGGAGCGGGCCGGCTGGCCCACCCGGCGGTGTCCGGTGGTCGAGAAGATCGACGTCAGGCTCGCCACCCGGTGCGGGTGCCGGGCCGCGACCACCTGGGCGATCATCCCGCCCATCGACATGCCGACCAGGTGCACCCGGGCGATGCCGAGGGCGTCGAGCAGGCCGACGGTGTCGGCGGCCATGTCGGTGAGGTCGTAGGCGTCCGGGCGCGGCCGGGCCAGCAGCTGGCGGGCGCGCCCGGGCGGCGGGGCAGCGATCCGCCCCGACCGGCCGGCGTCGCGGTTGTCCAGCCGGACGACGCGGAAGCCGCGGGCGGTGAACCCGTCGACCATCCGCCGCGGCCACGAGGTGAGGTCCAGCCCGAGGCCCGCGACCAGCAGCAGCGGCTCGCCGTCGTCGGGACCGTCGACCCGGAAGCAGATCCGCGGGCCCGCCGGCAGGTCGGCGAAGCGGTCGGCATCGGTGGCGCGCGGCTGGCCGGTGGCGCGGGGCGCCTCGGTGGCGGTCACGCGCCCACCGCCGCGGCCGGCTGCGGCAGGCGGTCGCGCGACGAGGTGAGCCGGAGCTCCGGGTCGACGACGCTGTCGGCCCGGAGCAGCTTGACGTCGTCGGAGTAGTCCATCGAGGTCAGCCACGGCATGCGGTCGCCCTGGCGGGGGAGCTGGGCGACCGCGCGCTGGATGTAGCCGGCGGCGAAGTCGAGGAAGGGCCGCGTGGGCATGCCCGGGTCGGCGAGGACCGGCCGGGCGGTGTCGAGGCCGCGCTGGTCCATGTGGCGCAGCAGCCGGACGAAGTGCTCGCAGAGCAGCCCGATCTTCAGCGTCCAGGAGGAGTTGGTGTAGCCGATGGCGAAGGCCAGGTTCGGCACCCCGGACAGCATCATGCCCTTGTAGGCGACGGTCTCCGACAGCGTCACCGGCTCGCCGTCCACGGTGATCGCGACCCCGCCGAAGGCCTGCACCGACAGGCCGGTGGCCGTGACGACCACGTCGGCGTCGAGGTGCTCCCCGGAGGCGAGCCGGATGCCGGTCTCGTCGAAGGTGGTGATCCGGTCGGTGACCACCGACGCCGTGCCCGCGCGGATCGCGCGGAACAGGTCGCCGTCGGGGACGGCGCACAGCCGCTGGTCCCACGGGTCGTACGGCGGGTTGAAGTGCGTGTCGACCTCGAAGCCCTCGGGCAGCTGCTTGGTGTTGACCCACCGGATCGCCGTGCGCGCGGCCTTCGGGTGCTTCTGCGCGAAGCGGTAGATGGCGCGCTGCTGGGCGATGTTCTTGCGGCGGATCAGCGCGTGCGCCCGCTCGTCGCCGAACCAGCGCCGCAGCCGGGCGGCGATCGGGTCCTCGCGCGGCACGGGCAGCACGTAGGTGGGCGTGCGCTGCAGCATCGTCACGTGCGCGGCGGTGCCGGCGATGGCCGGCACGATCGTCACGGCGGTGGCCCCGCTGCCGATGACGACGACCCGCTTGCCGGTCAGGTCGAGGTCCTCGGGCCAGAACTGCGGGTGCACGACCTCACCGCGGAACCGGTCGCGGCCCTCGAACACGGGGGTGAAGCCCTCGTCGTAGCGGTAGTAGCCGCCGGCGCAGAACACCCAGCCTGCGGTGAACTGCAGCCGCTCGCCGGTGTCGGTGCGCTCGACGTCGACCGTCCAGCGGGCGTCGGCGCTCGACCAGGCCACGGCCAGCACCCGGTGGTGGTAGCGGATCCGCTCGTCGAGGCCGTTCTCGGTGGCCGTCTCGCGCAGGTAGGCGAGGATCTTCGGGGCGTCGGCGATGGACTGCCGGTCGCGCCACGGCTTGAACTCGTACCCGAACGTCGACAGGTCGGAGTCCGAGCGGATGCCGGGGTAGCGGAACAGGTCCCAGGTGCCGCCCGAGGCGCCGCGCGCCTCGAGGATCGCGAAGCTCTTCGCCGGCAGCTCGGTGGTCAGGTACCGGCCGGCGCCGATGCCGGAGATCCCGGCGCCGACGATCAACACGTCGAGGTGCTCGACCGGCGTCGGGACCGGTGGCTGGCTGGTGGTCATGCGGTGGCTCTCCCCGGGGACGGACGTGTGCCTGATACCGACCATCCGTGGCGCAGGCCACCGTCCGCAACGACGACGTGCACCCCGTCGCGGCCCGGGTGGTGCACGATGCACCGGTGAGTGACGACTGGCCGCGGGTCTCCGAGCGCACGCGGGAGCTGTTCCGGCGCGGCGCCGAGGCGGCGCTGGACCCGCGCGCCGAGTGGATCGAGGAGCTGCACGCCGCGGCGCTGGGCAGCGAGCGGATGCGACCGGTGGCCGAGGACCCGGTGCTCGCCGAGGCGACCCGCCGGGCGAACCTCGCCAACCTGCTGCACTGGGCGGCGGCCAACGTGCAGCACCCCGGCCGCCGGGTGCCGGCGAACCTCGGCCCGGAGGTGCTGGAGGCCGCCCGCGACCTGGTGCGCCGCGGGCTGGACCAGAGCGGGCTGGACGCCTACCGGACCGCGCAGGGCGTGGCGTGGCGGCGGTGGATGGAGATCTGCTTCGAGCTCACCACTGACCCCGCGGAGCTGCGCGAGCTGCTCGACGTCTCGGCGCTGTCGATCACCGCGTTCATCGACGACACGGTCGCGGCCGTCTCCGAGCGGATGGCCGCCGAGCGCACCGAGCTCACCCGGGGCGGGCTCGCCGAGCGCCGGGCCACGGTGGCGCTGCTGCTGGAGGGCGCGCCGATCGCCCGCGCCCGCGCGGAGGCCCAGCTCGGCTACGGGCTGACCGGGCCGCACACCGCCGCCGTCGTCTGGTCGGGATCCGGCACCGCGGGGCCCGAGGACCTCGAGGCGGCGGCCGAGGCGCTCACCCGCGCCGCCGGCGCACCGCGCCGGCTGACCGTGGTGGCCAGCGCCGCCGCGCTGTGGGTGTGGCTGCCGGTGGGCACTGCGCCGCGGGTGGCCGACCTGACGCCGTCGCTGGCCCGGACGCCGGGCGTCCGGGTCGCCGTCGGCCGGCCCGGTCGCGACGTCGAGGGCTTCCGGCGCAGCCACCTCGACGCCGCGACCACCCAGCGGATGCTCGCCCGCCTGACCTCCCCGCAGCAGGCGGCCCGCTACGAGGACGTGCAGCTCGTCGCGCTGCTCACCGCCGAGCCGACCGCGGTCGACGAGTTCCTCGCCGACACCCTCGGCGGGCTGCTCACCGCCGACGCCGACGTGCGCCGGACGGTGCGCACCTACGTGCAGGAGCTGGGCAACGCCTCCCGCACCGCCGAGCGGCTGTGGACCCACCGCAACACCGTGCTGCGCCGGCTGGCGCGCGCCGAGGAGCTGCTGCCCCGGCCGCTGGCCGACAACGTCCTCGGCGTCGCGGCGGCGCTGGAGGTGCTGCGCTGGCGCGGCCCGGGAGGGTGAGCGCTCAGGCCGGCTGGGCCTCGCGGTCGGGCGCCCGGCGGCTCAGCACCCAGCCGACCAGCGCCGCCACCGGGAACATCAGCACCCCGTAGACCGCGGCCGGGATCGCCAGCTCCACGCTGCCGAGCACGCTGATCGCCACCGCGATGGCCAGCGTGCTGTTGTGCACGCCGATCTCGAAGCAGCAGGCGATCGCCTGGCGGTGGCCGATGCCCAGCGCGCGCGGCACGGCGAACCCGAGCAGCAGGCTCAGCAGGCAGAAGGCGAGCGCCACCAGGCCCACCTGGCGCAGGTAGCCGCCGACGTCCTCCCGCTCGGCGAGCACGGTGCCCACGATGACCAGCGCCAGCACCACCGCCGACAGCACGCGCACCGGGCGGTCCATGCGGTCGGCGAAGGCCGGGGCGCCACGCCGCACGAGCATGCCCAGCGCCACCGGCACCAGCACGACCGCGAAGACCTGCACCGTCTTGCCGAACTGCAGGCCGATCGAGTCCGCGCCGGCCGGCTCGAAGACGGTGACCGCGAGGTTGGTGAGCAGCGGCAGCGTGACGACGGCCAGCAGCGAGTTGACCGCCGTCAGCGAGACGTTGAGCGCGACGTCGCCGCGGTACAGGTGGCTGAACAGGTTCGCCGTGGTGCCGCCGGGGGAGGCGGCGAGCAGCACCATGCCGACGGCGAGCACCGGCTCCAGCCCGGCCAGCGCCACCAGCCCGAAGCACAGCGCGGGCAGCACGAGCACCTGCAGGCCCAGCGCGACGACGGCCGCCTTCGGGCGGCGGGTGACCCGGGCGAAGTCGTCGACGGTCAGCGACAGCCCGAGGCCGAACATGATCACCGCCAGCGCGGCGGGGAGGGCGACGGTGCTGAGGGCCGAGTCCATGGGCGACCTCCGGGACGGCCGCGGCGCCGTTGCCGCGGGACTGTGCGGATCGTGGCGGACCGCGGGCCCCGAGGCGAGCCCCACACCGGTCGGACGCCACCCGGGCGGTTGAGGGTGCACCCGTCCGGGCACCCCACCTGGAGCGCTCGCGGCGGCACCGCCGTCGCCGGGCCGCTCCCGGGGGGAGTCGACCGAGGCGGGCAGCAGGCCCGCGCACGCGGACGGGACGGAGCACGGGACGTGACCTCGCTGGGCACCGGGCGGCAGACGCTGGGCGGCCGCTACGAGCTGGTGGAGCCGATCGCCAGCGGCGGCATGGGCCAGGTGTGGCGCGGCCGCGACGTGCTGCTCGAGCGGCCGGTTGCGGTCAAGGTGCTGCGCAGCGAGTACGCCGACGACCCGGTGTTCCTCGAGCGGTTCCGCTGCGAGGCCCGGCACGCCGCCGCGCTGAGCCACCCGAACATCGCCGCGGTCCTCGACTACGGGGAGACGAGCGACGCCGACACCGGCGAGTCCCTCGCCTACCTGGTCATGGAGCTGGTCGAGGGCGCGCCGCTGTCGGCGCTGCTGTCGGCCGACGGGCCGCTGGAGCCGGGCGCCGCCCTGTCGGTGCTCGAGCAGACGGCGGCCGGGCTCGCCGAGGCGCACCGCGCCGGCCTGGTGCACCGCGACGTCAAGCCGGCCAACATCCTCGTGCGCCCCGACGGCGGGGTGAAGCTCACCGACTTCGGCATCGCCTGGTCCGCCGAGAGCGTGCCGCTCACCGGCACCGGGCAGGTCATCGGCACCGCGCGCTACATGTCCCCGGAGCAGGCCGCCGGCGGGCGGGTCAGCCCGGCCAGCGACGTCTACGCCCTCGGCCTGGTCGGCTACGAGTCGCTCACCGGCCATGCGCCCTTCGACGGCACCAACCCGGTCACCGTGGCGCTCAAGCAGGTGCGCGAGCAGCCCGAGCCGCTGCCCGAGGACGTGCCGCCGGTCGTGCGCTCCCTCATCGACGCGGCCCTGGTCAAGGACCCGGCCGAGCGGCCGCCGGACGCCGACGCGTTCCTCACCGCGGTGCAGGAGACCATCGAGGGGACCGCCGGGGCGACCGCCGTGCGGACGGGGCCGCCGACCAGCCCGGTCCCCGGCCTCCGGCCGGTGGGCGACGGGGACGACGGGGGCGACGACACGGCGCAGGCATCCTCCCGGCGCTCCCGCGCCCTGCTGCTCGTCCCGGTGCTGGCGCTCGTGCTGGCCGGCCTGCTGGCCGTGGTGCTGTGGCCCAGCGGCTCCGGCGGGCAGGCCCCGGCGCAGGCCGCGGAGACGTCCGCGCCCTCCGGCGGGAGCGCCGCCGCGGCGTCGTCGGTGGTGCTGACCGCCGGCGAGCACGTGGGCCGGCCGGTCGAGGAGGTCGCCGCCGACCTCACCGCCCTCGGCCTCACCGTCGCCCGCGAGACCGAGGAGACGACGGCGGTCGAGCCGGGCACCGTCGCGGCGCTCGACCCCGTCGGCGTGCCGCTGCGGGCCGGCGACACGGTCACCCTGTCGGTCGCGGTCGCGCCGCCCGCCGCGTCCCCGGCCGGGCAGGCGCCCGCGGAGGAGACCGCCCCGGCCGGGGAGCAGGCGCCCGCGCCGTCGGACACCGCCGCTCCCGGCGACGCGTCGGGGCCCGCGCCGGCCGCTCCGTCGGGGACCACGCCGTCCGGTCCCGCCCCGTCGCAGCCGGCCGGGTCCGCGGCCCCGCTGCCGGGGGCCGGGGTGTCCGCGCCGGAGGACCCGGCGCCCGAGGGGTCCGGTGCCGCGCCGTCCGAGCCGGTGGAGACCGGGCCGGCGCCGTCGGACCCGGTGCCGTCGGACCCGGTGCCGTCGGAGCCGGTGCCGTCTGAGCCGGTGCCGTCGGACCCGGCGCCGTCGGACCCGGTCGGGCCGTCGCCGTCGGAGCCGGAGGCCCCCGCGCCGACGTCGCCGGGGTCGTCGGCGTCGTCGTCCGCGCCGTCGTCGGGCCCGTCCGGGCCGCCGTCGGCGGTCCCGTCCGCCCCGGACGCCGGTGCGGCCGGCTGACCGGCGCCGACTAGGGTCCTCCGCCATGCCGACCAGGTCGCCGGACGCGCCGGCAGGGACGATCGCGACGCTGGACCTGCCCACCCGGGCGGTGACCGCGCTGACCCGCGCCGGCATCACCGACGTCGCCGCGCTCGCCGGCCTCTCCCGACGCGAGCTCGCCGCCGTGCCGGGCCTCGGGCCGGGGCTGGTGAGCGCCATCCGCCGGGTCGTGCCCGAGCCGCCGGCGCAGTTGCCGCTCCCGACCGAGGACGACGGCGGCCCGGCCTCGCCGGAGATCCCGTCCTTCGCCTCGCTGCGCGACCCGCGCCGGCGCACCGCGTTCGACCTGCTGGTGCCCGAGACCCCGCCCGCGGCCGAGCCGACCACCGGGCGCGCCGAGGCGCCTGCCGCCGACGCCGCCGACCCCGGGGACGACGAGCCCGGGGACGACACGCCCGGGGACGACGACCCCGAGCCGGCGCCCGCGCCTGCGCCTCCGCCTCCGGCGGCGCCCCGCCCGGCCGAGTACGCCGACCTGCTCGCCTTCGGCGTCCGGGTGGCCCGCGCCGCCGTCGCGCTGCCCGCCCGGCTGGCCTTCTGGTCGGTGCGCACCCAGGCCGACTGCCTGCGCCGCCTGCTGGGCTGAACGAGGAGGAACCCGTGTCGCTGCAGCGCCGAGGGATCGCGCGCCGCCGCGCGGCCCTGGTGGGACTGGTCCTCGCGGTCGTCGTCCCCGTCACGACCGCCTGCGGCGGGGGCGACGGGGAGGGCGGCGGGAACGGCGTCGAGCAGACCGAGGACGAGGGTGGCTCGGGCGGCGGCTCCGGCGGCGGGGACGAGCCGGACGAGAACCAGCCGGACGAGAACGAGCCCGGCGAGGACGAGGGTGGCTCGGGCGGCGCCTCCGGTGGCGAGGACGAGCCCGACGAGGACGAGCCCGACGAGGACGAGCCCGACGAGGACGAGCCCGACGAGGACGAGCCCGACGAGGACGAGCCCGACGAGGGCTGAGCCCGCGGGAAACCGCGCGACACGCCGACGACGCGCGCGACACTCGTCACGCCCGGCGGGCGCGCGATTGTCACGGACCGATAACGACGTCTACCGTGGCGCCGTCCGACCGGTCGTCACGTCCCCGCCCGGGGAGTCCGGGCGGATGCCGCCGAGTCGCCCTCCGGGGCGAGCCGGGGACCCACCGCACCACTGGGGTGAATCCCGCGCGGCCGGACGCCGTCCGGTGCGCGGGTAGGGCTGCTTCCCGCCCGAACCCGTCAGCTGACCCGGTAGGCGGCCATCGGGAGAACGGAGAGCCGCCGGATGGCGCGCGCCCTCAGCACCACCGCACCACCCCCGCGCCGGCTCCGCCGCACCGGGGTGCGCCCCCGGATCTGACCGCCCCGGCCGTCCCCGACGCCGGTCCCGCGACCGCCCGGCCCGCCCGGACGCCGGTCGCCGGCCGACCGCGTCCCGCGGACCGCCGGAGCCGCCACGCACATCCGCCACGCCGTGCCCGTCACCGGGCCGCGTGGCCGCACCCCTGGAGCACAGCCCCGCATGGACGCCCCCACCGCCGAGATCCGCACGCCGGAGCCGGCCGCCCCCACCGCGGAGATCACCGTCCCCGCCGCGCCGCGCGCTGCCCGCCGCAGCGCCCGGACCGCCCGCACCGCCCGCCCGGCCGCCCGCCGCTCCGCCGTCCGCCGTCCCGGGCTGCTGCTCGGCGTCGCCGCCGCCGGCGCCCTGGCCGCCAACCTGCTGCTCACCCCCGACCCGGCGGCCGAGGCGCAGGCCGGCACGTCGGGGTCGGTCAGCGTGGCCGCGGCCCTGGGCCTGTCGGCCGCCACGGGGCCCGCCGCCGAGCCGGAGACCGTGCAGCCCCAGGACATCGAGGCGCTCGGCCAGGTCGCCGCCAGCCGCGGCAGCCGCGAGGCCGCCGAGACCGCCGCCCAGCAGGCGCAGGCCGGCGCCGACCAGGCCGTCCGCGACGCGCAGGCCGCCGAGGCCGCCCGCCTCGCCGCCGAGGCCGAGGCCGCGCGCGTGGCCGCCGAGGCGGCGGCCGCCGCCGAGGCCGCGGCCGCCGAGGCCGCCGCCGCGGCGGAGGCCGAGCAGGAGTCCACCGCCGCGTCGTCGTCCTCGTCGTCGTCGTCCTCGTCGTCGGCGTCCTCGTCCTCGTCCTCGTCGGGGACGACGGCCTCGCGCGTGGCCCGGATCAGCAACACCTCCGGCCCGGTGAAGCCGGTGGTGCAGGCTGCCGCCGACGCCGTGGTGAGCAACGTCCCCGGCGCCGCCTCGATCACCCTGGGCGGCACCCGGGCCAGCGCCGCGGATCCGGGCGGGCACCCGTCGGGCCTGGCCCTGGACTACATGGTCATGTCCGACGCCGCCCTCGGCGACGCGATCGTGCAGTACCACATCGACCACTGGGCCGAGCTCGGCGTCGACTACCTCATCTGGGAGCAGCGGATGCTGTCCTCACCGGGCGGGTCGTGGTCGCGCATGGAGGACCGCGGTGGCGTGACCGCCAACCACTACGACCACGTGCACGTCAACTACCAGGGCTGAGCCCCGGACCCGGTCCGCTCAGGCCGGCAGCCAGCGCACCGGGTCCTCGAGCACCGCGTCGAGGGCCCGGAGCGCCGCTCCCGTCGCGCCCGCGGCCGGCGCCGCGCTCCCGGAGTCGACCACCGGCCGCCGCCAGCGGGCCGACAGCACCCGGCGGGCCAGGTGGTCCTCGAGTTGCGGCCGCAGCAGGCCGGTGAGCTCGGCCAGGTGGCCGCCGAGGACGACGGTCGGGATGTCGAGCACGTTGACCACGCCGGCCAGCGCCACGCCGAGCGCCCACGCCGCGCCGTCGAGCGCCGCCCGCGCGGCCGGGTCGCCGGCCTCGGCACGGGTGCGCAGCTCGTCGGGGCCGGCGTCGGCGGGCACCCCGGCCGCGGCGAGCAGCGCCAGCCGGCCGGCGTAGCGCTCCAGGCAGCCGGTCGATCCGCACGGGCAGGCCGGGCCGTCCGGGTCGACGCAGACGTGGCCGATCTCGCCCGCCCAGCCCGAGCTGCCGGTCATCACCCGCCCGCCGAGCACCGCGGCGCCACCGATGCCGATCTGACCCGAGAGGTAGACGAAGTCGCGGTGCGGCCCGGGCCGTCCCGGCGCGTCCTCGGCGACGCTGCGCGCGGCCAGGTCGGCCTCGTTGCCGAGCGCGGGCGCCAGGTCCGCGGGCAGCGCGCCGGCCAGCACCTCCGCGGGGCACACCCGCGACCAGCCCAGGTTCGGCGCGCGCAGGAGCAGTCCGCGGCCGGCGTCGACCAGGCCCGGCAGCGCCAGCCCCGCCCCGACCACGCGGGTGCCCGCGGGCAGCGCGCCGAGCACGTCGGCCGCCAGCCCGCCGAGCAGTGTCAGCGCGGCGACCGGGTCGCTGTCGCGCAGGTCCTCCTCGCGCAGCCGCTCGGCGAGCACCCGGCCGCGCAGGTCGAGCACCCGCACGGCGACCAGCCCGGCGTCGACCTGCATGCCGAGGCCGGCGGGGCGCGCGCCGGGCGCCAGGGGGGTGGCGGGGCGGCCGCGGCGGGCGGCGGGCCCGCGCTCCACCTCGTCGAGCAGGCCCCCGGCGACGAGGTCGTCGACGAGGCGGGCCGCCGTCCCGCGGGTGGTCCCGAGGGCCGCGGCGACCCCGGCGCGGGACAGCTCGCCCGGGTCGGCGCAGACGGCGCGCAGGACCAGTGCGAGGTTGGTCGCGCGCAGGGTCGACTGCCGGGCACCGCTGGGGGTACGGCCGTCGGACACGGGTTGAGGCTAGCGGCCTCCGTCGTTTATGTTCTACGGCAGCACAAAAGCGGTGGCCCACGTCACCCGGACGAGCACCCCGTGCCCAGCGGAAGGAACCCCATGGCGAACCAGCCCACCCGCGAGGACAAGTTCAGCTTCGGTCTCTGGACCGTCGGCTGGAACGCCCGCGACCCGTTCGGCGAGGCCACCCGCCCGGCGATCGACCCGGTGGAGAGCGTCGAGAAGCTCGCCGAGCTCGGCGCCTACGGCGTCACCTTCCACGACGACGACCTGATCCCCTTCGGCACCGACGACGCCGAGCGCACGAAGATCATCGAGCGGTTCAAGCAGGCGCTGGCCGACACCGGCCTCGTCGTCCCGATGGCCACCACCAACCTGTTCACCCACCCGGTGTTCAAGGAGGGCGGCCTCACCGCCAACGACCGCGGCGTCCGCCGGTTCGCCCTGCGCAAGATCATGCGCAACATGGACCTGGCCGCCGAGCTCGGCGCGAAGACCTACGTCCTGTGGGGCGGCCGCGAGGGCGCCGAGGTCGACGGCGCCAAGGACCTCAAGGCGGCGCTGGACCGCTACCGCGAGAGCATCGACACCCTGGCGCAGTACTCCGAGGACCGCGGCTACGGCCTGCGCTTCGCCCTGGAGCCCAAGCCCAACGAGCCGCGCGGCGACATCTTCCTGCCCACCATCGGGCACGCCATCGCCTTCATCTCCACCCTGCAGCACGCCGACCTGGTGGGCGTGAACCCCGAGGTCGGGCACGAGCAGATGGCCGGCCTGAACTACACGCACGGCATCGCCCAGGCGCTGTGGCAGGGCAAGCTCTTCCACATCGACCTCAACGGCCAGCACGGCATCAAGTACGACCAGGACCTGGTCTTCGGCCACGGTGACGTGCTCAGCGCCTTCGCCACCGTCGACCTGCTCGAGCACGGCGGCCCGAACGGCGGCCCGGCCTACGACGGCCCCCGCCACTTCGACTACAAGCCGCTGCGCACCGAGGACCTCACGGGCGTGTGGGAGTCGGCCGCGGCCAACATGCGCACCTACCTGCTGCTCAAGGAGCGGGCCGCCGCGTTCCGCGCCGACCCGGAGGTGCAGGAGGCCCTCGCCGACGCCGCCGTGCCGGAGCTCGCGCAGCCGACCCTCGGCGACGGCGAGTCCTACGAGCAGCTGCTCGCCGACCGCTCGGCGTTCGAGGACTTCGACGCCGAGGCCGCCGGTGCGCGCCGCGGCGGCCAGGTCCGCCTCTCCCAGCTGGCGGTCGAGCACCTCCTCGGCGCCCGCTGATGGCACTGGTCGCGGGGGTCGACACCTCGACCCAGGCCTGCAAGGTCGTCGTCCGGGACGCGGAGTCCGGCACCCTCGTCCGCGAGGGCCGGGCGCCGCACCCCGAGGGCACCGAGGTGGCCCCCGCGGCCTGGGCGGCCGCGCTGGAGCAGGCGGTGGCGCAGGCCGGCGGTCTCGACGACGTCGCCGCGGTCGCCGTCGGCGGCCAGCAGCACGGCATGGTCTGCCTCGACGAGGACGGCTCGGTCGTGCGCGACGCCCTGCTTTGGAACGACACCCGCTCCGCCGGCGCGGCCGCCGACCTCACCCGGGAGCTCGGCGGCCCGCAGGCGTGGGCCGACGCGGTCGGCCTGGTGCCGGTGGCGTCGTTCACCGTCACCAAGCTGCGCTGGCTGGCCGAGCACGAGCCGGCCAACGCGGAGCGCACCGCCGCGGTCTGCCTGCCGCACGACTGGCTGACCTGGGTGCTGGCCGGGGAGCCGGGTCTCGACGCCCTGGTCACCGACCGCGGCGACGCCAGCGGCACCGGCTACTGGTCGGCGGCGACGGGGGAGTACCGCCCCGACCTGCTCGAGCGCGCCTTCGGCCGCACCCCGGCGCTGCCGCGGGTGCTGGGCCCGGCGGAGTCCGCCGGCACGTCCACCACGGGCGCCACGCTGGGCCCGGGCACCGGCGACAACGCCGCGGCGGCGCTGGGCCTGGCCGCCGAGCCCGGCGACGTCGTGCTGTCGGTGGGGACCTCCGGCGTGGTGTCGATCGTGTCGGAGGTCCCGGCCGCCGACGCCACCGGCGCGGTCGCCGGGTTCGCCGACGCCACCGGCCGCTACCTGCCGCTGGTGGCCACGCTCAACGCCGCCCGCGTCCTCGACGCCACCGCCCGGCTGCTCGGCGTCGGCCACGACGAGCTGTCCCGGCTCGCCCTGTCGGCCCCGGCCGGCGCCGGGGGGCTCACGCTCGTGCCCTACCTGGAGGGCGAGCGCACGCCCGACCGCCCGACGTCGACCGGCGCCCTGCACGGCCTGACGCTGGGCACCTCCACCCCCGCGCACCTCGCGCGCGCCGCGGTCGAGGGGCTGCTGTGCGGCCTGGCCGACGGCCTCGACGCCGTCCGCGCCACCGGGGCGGAGGTCCGGCGGGTGCTCCTGGTCGGCGGCGGCGCCCGGTCGGAGGCGGTGCGGGCGATCGCCCCGGCCGTCCTCGGCGTGCCGGTGCTCGTGCCGCCGCCCGGGGAGTACGTGGCCGACGGCGCCGCCCGCCAGGCCGCCTGGGTGCTGTCGGGCGCGGAGGCGCCGCCGGAGTGGGCGCGGCCGGGCACCGAAGTGCACGAGGCCGCCCCGACGCCGGAGGTGCGCGAGCGCTACGCCGAGGTGCGGGAGATGACCGCCGAGCGCCTGCGCGCCGGGTGAGCGGGGGGTTCCTCCCGGAGGGGCTGACGCCGTCGCTGCTGGTCCTGGTGCTGGTGGCGGCGCTGGCCGCCGGGTGGGTCGACGCCGTCGTGGGCGGCGGGGGCCTCATCCAGCTGCCGGCGCTGCTGCTGGTGCCGGGGCTGGCGCCGGTGCAGGCGCTGGCCACCAACAAACTCGCCTCCGTGTTCGGCACCACCACCAGCGCGGTCACCTACCAGCGCCGGGTGCACCCCGACCTGCGCACCGCGCTTCCCATGGCCGCGGTCGCGCTGGCCGGCTCGTTCGGCGGCGCGTCGGTGGCCGCGCTCCTGCCGGCGAGCGTGTTCAAGCCGGTGATCGTCGTCGCGCTGGTCGGGATCGCGCTGTTCACGGCGTTCCGGCCCGCGCTCGGCGAGGTGACGGCGCTGCGGCACACCGGCCGGCGGCACACCGGCACCGCACTGGGGATCGGCGCGGTCATCGGCTTCTACGACGGCGTGCTCGGCCCGGGCACCGGCTCGTTCCTCGTCTTCGCCCTGGTGTCGCTGCTGGGCTACGACTTCCTCAACGCCAGCGCCAAGGCCAAGATCGTCAACGTCGCCACCAACCTCGGCGCGCTGGCGTTCTTCGTGCCGCACGGCTCGGTGGTGTGGGGGCTGGGCCTGTCGCTCGCCGCGGCGAACGTGGTCGGCGGCTACCTCGGGTCGCGGACGGCCACCAGCCGCGGCACCGGCTTCATCCGCGCCGTCTTCCTCGTCGTGGTCACCGCGCTGATCGTGCGGCTGGGCTGGGACGTGTGGACCGAGAACGTGCGTGGCTGACCGTGCGGGGCCGGCCGGGCCCCCGCCGCGCGCCGGCGGGGGCCCGGCCGGTCTCAGGTCCCGCGCAGCTCGCGGCGCAGGATCTTGCCGGTGACCGTCTTGGGCAGCTCGTCGAGGAGCACGACGCTGCGCGGGTACTTGTAGGCGGCCATCCGCTCCCTGCAGTGCGCGATCAGCTCCTCGGGCGTCGCGCTCGCGCCCGGCTTGAGGCTGACGAACGCCTTGACCGTCTCCCCGCGCTTCTCGTCCGGCACACCGACGACGGCGGACTCGCGGACGGCGGGGTGCTCGGCCAGGACGTCCTCGACCTCGCGCGGCCACACCTTGTAGCCCGAGGCGTTGATCATGTCCTTCTTGCGGTCGACGATGAACACCCAGCCCTGCGGGTCCATGAAGCCGACGTCGCCGCTCCTGAGCGCCCCGCCGGGCAGGTTGGCCGCCGTCTCGTCGGGCTTGCCCCAGTAGCCGGCCACCACCTGCGGGCCGTCGGCCACGATCTCGCCGACCTCGCCGAGCGGCACGTCCTTGCCGTCGTCGTCCTGGATCCGCACGACCGTGTTCGGCGCCGGGACGCCCACCGACAGCGCGCCCGAGGTCGGGTCCACCGGCGAGGGGGACCCGAACGGCGTCACCGTCATCGGCGACGTCGTCTCCGTCAGGCCGTAGGCGTTGTGCACCTGCTTGCCGGTGGCCTGCAGGAACCCCTTCTCCGCGGTCGGGGAGATGGCCGCCCCGCCCGAGTAGATGGACGTGAACGACGCGAAGTGGTCCTTCGTGAACCCCGGCGCGTTGAGCAGCGCGCTGAATGCGGTGATCGCCCCGATGGTGAACGCCGGCCGGTGCTCGAGGAACGCGTCGAGCACGACCTGCGGCTCGAAGCGGTAGGCGAGCACCAGCGTCTGCGGCACGAGCATGCTCACCGCGATGTGCCCGATCAGGCCGGTGATGTGGAACAGCGGCGCGATCCCGAAGATCGACCCGTCCCGGCCGGCGTGGGTCCAGTCGCGGTAGACCTGCGCGGTGAAGCAGACGTTGCGGTGGGTGTTCATCGCGCCCTTGGGCACGCCCGTCGTCCCCGACGTGTAGGTCAGGAACGCGACGTCGTCGGGCCCGAGCGTGGCCGCCGGCGGTGTCTGCCCGCGGTGCTGCTCGACGAACTCCAGCAGGTCGGTGGTGCCCTCGTGCCGCTGCCGGGTGACCCCGGCGAACAGCCGCTCGTCGTCGCGGGTCTGCAGGTCCAGCCCGCTGGTGGTGAGCACCAGCCGGACGTCGGTGCCCGGGACGACGTCGCGGGCGACCTCGTCGTAGAGGGTGTCCAGGCACAGCAGCACCGTGGCCCCCGAGTCACCGAGCAGGTAGGTCAGCTCCCGCGCCCGGCTCATCGGGTTGATCGACACCATGACGCCGCCGGCCTTCCAGGTGGCCACCATGGCCATGACGAACTGCGGCACGTTCTGCAGGTAGACCGCCAGCCGGTCGCCGGGGGAGAACCCGTTGGCCAGCAGCCCCGCCGCCATCGCGTCGGTGGTCTCGTCGAGCTCGCGGCGGGTGACGGTGCCGTCGAAGTACTGCAGCGCGACGCCGTCGGGGTCGCGCTGCACGCCGGCGCGGAACATCGACAGCGCGTCGGCGAACTCGATGTCGTAGTCGGCCGGCTGGTCGCCGTAGAGCGACAGCCAGGGCCGGTCGTCGTAGTCGCTCATGACGGGCTCACTTGAGGACGACGGGGTTGACCGGCGAGCCGCTGCCCTTGTGCACCTTGAGCGGGGCGGCGACGTAGAGGCCGTCGTACTGCCCGTCCTCTGCGCAGTCGGCGGCCAGCGCCTCGAGGTCGGCGATCTCGGTGAGGGTGACGCCGAGGTTGCGCATCAGCGCGTTGTGCAGCACCAGCGCGACCCCGTTGTTGGGGTCGGTGGTCACCTCGTTGGCGATCGTGTCGGTGACCAGGTTCGGGATCTCCATGTCCTGGAACCACTGCACGAGCTCGGGGCTGTAGACCAGGCCCGGCTCGTTGAAGCCCTCGTAGAAGCCCTCGCCCTGCTCGAAGAACAGCTGCAGGAAGTTGGTGCGGATGACCAGGATGTCCCGCTTGCGGATCTCGGTGCCCTGCGCCTGCGCGCAGGCCAGCAGGTCCTCGTGGGTGAAGGTCTCGCCCTTGTCGAGGGTGGGCTTGCCGCGGAAGCGGGCCATGTCCAGCAGCACCGAGCGGCCGACGACGCCCCGCTGGGCGATCGGCTCGACGCTCGCCTTGTCCAGCCCGCCGACGGTGGTCCGCGCGTCGTAGCCGTTCCAGATCTTGCCGCCGTACCAGACGTGGCCGAGGCCGTCGTACTGCGTGGAGCCCTGCAGGAAGGCGTTGATCTTGTCGTCGGCGTAGTGCAGGCCGCCGGGGTACTGCGGCGCGTCGGGGGAGTCCCAGGTGGACTCGTCGAGGATCTGGGTGCGCTCGGCCGGCGTGCGCCCGGGCCAGACCGGGTCGCCCTTCGGGTCGCCGATGAGCCGCTGCAGCGTGAAGACCTTGCCCTGCCGGACCAGCCCGACGGCGGCCAGCACCTGCTCGGGGCCGAGGTAGTTCAGCGAGCCGACCTCGTCGTCGTCGCCCCACTTGCCCCAGTTGGTGGGCGAGTCGGCGAGGAGCTCCTCGAGCGAGGGGACGGTGGTCTCGGGCTCTGCGGTCACGGCTGGCCTCCATGGGCAGACGGGGGAACGGTTGCGGGGTGCACCCGACCCCGACCCTGCCGCGCTGTGGTCCCGGCCACAAGGCGGGTGCAACGATCCCTGCAACCGGATCCGCCGCCCAGCCGAGGAGCGCGTCATGACCAGCCCCGAGTCCGTCTTCACCTACGGCGCGCCGCAGCTCAAGTTCGGCAGCGGGGCGTCCGACGAGATCGGCTACGACCTCAGCCGCTACGGCGTGCGGCGGGTGCTCGTGGTCACCGACCCCGGGGTGGCGGCCACCGGGCTGCCGCAGCGGGTGGCCGACCAGATGGGCCGCTTCGGCATCGAGGCCCGGGTCTACGACGGCGTGCACGTCGAGCCCACCGACGTCAGCCTCACGCAGGCCATCGAGGACGCCCGCTCGTCGGGCCCCTGGGACGCGTTCGTGGCGGTCGGCGGCGGGTCGAGCATCGACACCGCCAAGGCGATCAACCTGCTCACCACCAACCCCGGCGAGCTCATGGACTACGTCAACGTGCCGGTGGGGAAGGGGCAGGCGCCGAGCGAGCCGCTGCGGCCGCTGGTCGCCGTCCCGACGACGACGGGGACCGGCTCGGAGAGCACCACGATCTGCGTCATGGACGTGATCGCCCAGCGGGTGAAGACCGGCATCAGCCACGCGCGGCTGCGGCCCACCCTCGCCGTCATCGACCCGGACCTGACGCTCACCCAGCCGGCCGGCGTCACCGCGGCGTCGGGGATGGACATCCTCTGCCACGCGCTGGAGAGCTACACCGCGCGCTGGTACACGACCTACGACCGCAAGGCGCCCGAGCAGCGGGTGCCCTACTGCGGGTCCAACCCGATCTCGGACATGTGGTCGGAGAAGGCGCTGTCGCTGCTGGCGGGCTCGTTCCGGCGCGCGGTGCGGCACGGCGACGACACGCAGGCCCGGGCGGACATGGCGATGGCGGCCACCTTCGCCGGCATGGGCTTCGGCAACGCCGGCGTGCACATCCCGCACGCCAACGCCTACCCGATCGCGGGCCAGGTGAAGGACTTCCACCCCAAGGACTACCCGTCCGACGAGCCGATGGTCCCGCACGGGATGTCGGTGGCCCTGACCGCGCCGGAGGCCTTCCGGTTCACCTTCGACGCCTCGCCCGAGCGGCACGTGCGGGCCGCGCAGCTGCTCGCCCCGAACGCCGGGCAGCCCGACGACCCGTCGGAGTTCCTGCCCACCGTGCTCACCGACCTCATGCGCGACATCGACATCCCCAACGGGGTGGGTGCCGTCGGCTTCGGCGAGGGCGACGTCGGCGACCTCGTCGAGGGCACGATGAAGCAGCAGCGCCTCCTGGCCACCTGCCCGAAGGAGGTCACCGAGGACGACGTCGCGGGGATCTTCCACCGCTCGATGTCGCTGTGGTGACCCGCTCCCGCTGACCGACCTCGCGCCGCGGTGCCCGACCTCGCGCCGCAGCGCGAGGTCGGGCACCGCACGGTGGGGCCGGGCGGGCTCAGCCGGCGGGGACGACGCTCTTCGTGACCTGCGCCGAGGCGACCAGGACGCCGTCGACCGTGGCCTCGGAGCGCAGGAACGCCACCGCCCGCCCGCGGCGCAGCACCGCGCCGGTGACCTCGACCCGCGCGTCCGCCGGCACCGGCCGCAGCAGCGAGGCGGTGAGGTCGTGGGTGACGGCGTGCTCGGCGTCGCCCAGGTGCGGCAGCAGCGCGAGGAACGCCGCGACGTCGAGGAAGGTGTAGACGACGCCGCCGTGCAGCAGCGCCGCCTGGTTCTGCGCGGCGGCGCCGACGGGGAACCAGATGCCGGCGGTCGGGTCGGCCGGGTCGCGCAGCCGCATGCCCAGGTGCCGGTGCAGCGGGATGTCGAGGACCGCCTGGACGCGGGCGGCCGTGACCTCCGGCGAGGTCCCCGGCGAGGTGCCCGGGGAGGTCACCGGCCGGCCAGCAGGTCGAGCGCGCGGCGGGTGAGCGCGGCCGTCGCCTCCGCGTCGTAGGAGGGCAGCGTCCGGTCGGCGAAGTAGTGCTGGTCGCCGGGGTAGAGGTACAGGTCCGCCCCGGCGCCCGTGGCCCGCGCCGCGGCGACCAGCTCGCGGGCGGCGTCGAGGTCGCCGTCGTCGACGAACAGCGGGTCGGCGTCCATGCCGTGCACCTGCAGCGGGACGCCGGCCGGCCACGGCCCGAACTCGCCCGGCGGGAGGCAGGAGTAGAGGAACAGCGCCCCGCGGGCGCCGGCCCGGGTCTGCGCCAGCTGCTGGGCCGGCAGGACGCCGAGCGACATCCCGGCGTAGACGACCTCGGCGGGGAGGTCCGCGACCGCGCGGGCGCCGCGGTCGGCCAGCTCGCCGGAGCCGATCTCCCGCGCGTGCGCGACGCCGTCGGTGACCGCCTCGAAGGTGCGGCCGGCGAACAGGTCGGGCGTGTGCACCGTGTGCCCGGCGGCCCGCAGGTCGTCGGCGAAGGCGGTGACGCCGGGCGTCAGCCCGAGCGCCGCGTGGAACAGGACGACCTCGGCCATGCGGGCATCATCCCGGGGCCCGGGACCGCCCGCCGCGCGGGCCGGGCGCCGTGCGGTCAGGCGCTGAGACGCTCCCGGCGCTCGAGGCGCACCCGGCGGCGCTCGCGCTCGGACAGGCCGCCCCAGATGCCGAAGCGCTCGTCGTTGGCGAGGGCGAACTCCAGGCACTCGGCGCGCACGGTGCAGCCGGTGCACACGCGCTTGGCCTCGCGGGTCGAGCCGCCCTTCTCCGGGAAGAAGGCCTCGGGGTCGGTCTCGGCGCACAGGGCGTCGAGACGCCAGGCGGCCGAGCCGCCCTCGGTGGGGTCGGCCCAGAAGGACAGCGGGGCCTGCTCGGCCGGGGCGTCCGCGGGGACGGTGTAGTCGTCGTACACGTCCTCGGCGTCGTAGGCGAAGTCGGCCTCGTCGTAGGCGAGGGCGGGGCCGTCGGCGACGAGGCTGAGGTGGGGGCGCGAGAAGGAGTACACGGGGAGCTCCTCGGGAGTCGGGGGTCTGGCGTCGCCCGGTGTGACGGACGGGTACGCCCTGGCTGCTGACAGTGACGTTACGGAGACCCGTCCCGTGATCGCACTGGCAGAAAACTGCGGAACGTCGGCGTCCGCTTGGCGTTACCTGCCCTCGACCTGACCATCCGGCGTGTCGCCGCCGCCCGGTCCCGCCGGTGCGGTACGTGCCCGGCGGGAAGATCTTCCGGGCGACCTGTCGATCTGGTGCGGTGCTGCGTGTCGGAGAGGTGGAGGGCCCGAGAGGCGGGCTCCCGGAGCGCAGGAGGCGCAGATGAGCCGCTACATGATCCTGATCTACGAGGACGAGGCGTCCTACGCGACGGCGACCCCCGAGGTCATGGGCGAGATCATGCAGGAGCACGACCGCTTCTCCGCCGGCGTCGAGCAACTCGGCGCGAAGCTCGTCGGGGGCGAGGCGCTGGAGCCCACGCCCACCGCCACGAGCGTCCGCGGCGGCGACGTCACCGACGGGCCGTTCGTGGAGACCAAGGAGGCGCTCGGCGGCTACTACGTCATCGACGCCCCCGACCTCGACACCGCGCTCGCCGTGGCCCGCACGGTGCCGGCCCGCTTCGGCGGCGTCGAGGTCCGGCCCGTCATGGTGTTCGACTGAGCCGACCGGACATGACCGCCGACCCGGACGCCGGCCCCGACGCCGTCGCCGCCGCGGTCGCCGACGCGCACCGTCGAGAGTGGGCCTTCGTGCTCGCCGCGACGGTGCGCGTCACCCGCGACCTCGACGTCGCCGAGGAGTGCGTGCAGGAGGCCTTCGCCGCCGCGCTCACCGAGTGGCGCGCGGCCGGGGTGCCCGCGCGGCCGGGCGGCTGGCTCACCACCGTGGCCCGCCGCCGGGCGCTCAACGTGCTGCGGCACTCCGGCGTCGAGCGCCGGCACCTGCCGCTGCTGGTCGAGGACCGTGACGGTGAGCCCGTCGCCCCCGACCCCCGCGACGACGGCGCGCACGGCTACCCCGACGACCGGCTGCGGCTCGTCGTCACCTGCTGCCACCCCGCGCTCGACCGGCCGGCCCAGGTGGCGCTGACGCTGCGCCTGCTGTGCGGCCTCACCACCGCCGAGGTGGCCCGCGCCTTCCTGGTCAGCGAGCCGACGATGGCCGCCCGGCTCACCCGCGCCAAGAAGAAGATCGCCGTCGCCCGCATCCCCTACCGGGTGCCCGCACCGGCCGAGCTGCCCGCCCGGGTCGACGCCGTCCTGGCCGTGGTGCACCTGCTCTTCACCACCGGGCACACCGTCCCGGCCGGCGAGGAGCTGGTCCGCCGCGACCTGGTCGAGCGCGCGCTGCAGCTGTGTCGCATGCTGCGCGGCCTGCTGCCGGGGGACCCGGCGGTCGCGGGCCTGCTGGCGCTGCTGCTGCTCACCGACGCCCGCCGGGACACCCGCACCGCCGACGACGGCCGGCTGCTGCTGCTCGAGGAGCAGGACCGGGCGCGGTGGGACGCCGCGGCGATCGCCGAGGGCGTGGCGCTGGTGCGCGAGGCGCTGCGGTCCCGCCCGCCGTCGCGGTACGCGCTGCAGGCCGCGATCGCCGCGGTGCACGCCGAGGCGCCCACCTGGGCCGACACCGACTGGCGCGAGATCGTCGCGCTGTACGGCGTGCTCACCTCGGTGTGGCCCTCGCCGGTGGTGGCGCTCAACCGCGCCGTCGCCGTCGGCTTCGCGTCCGGGCCGGCGGCCGGGCTCGCCGCGCTCGACGCGCTGGCCGCCGAGCCGCAGCTCGCCGGCTACGGGTACCTGCCCGCTGCCCGCGCCGACCTGCTCCGCCGCCTCGGCCGGGTCGCCGAGGCGCGGGAGGCCTACGGGGAGGCGCTGCTGCTCACCGGCAACGCCGTCGAGCGGGACTTCCTCGCCCGGCGGCTGGCCGACCTGGGCTGAGCGGGCCGGGCTGAGCGGGCCCGCGCTCAGCCGAGGACCGTGCGCTCCAGGTAGGCGTTGCGGAACGCGCCGCGCGGGTCGAGGCGGCCCACCAGGTCGCGGAAGTCGCCCATCCGCGGGTACTGCTCCGCGATCTCGGCGGCGCCGGTGGTGAACAGCTTCCCCCAGTGCGGGCGGGCGCCGAACGGGCGCAGCGCCGCCTCGATCTCCGGCAGCAGCGCGGTGACGGCCGGCTCGTCGGGCAGCCAGGTGAAGTGCAGCGCGAGCACGTCACCGCCGGTGGCCGGGCTCAGCCAGAGGTCGTCGCCGGCGATCGTGCGGATCTCGCTGACCTGCAGCAGTGGCGCGATCCGGTCGGCGAGCGCGCGCATCGCCTCGCAGGCGGCCCGCCCGTGCCCGGCGGGCACGAAGTACTCGCTCTGCAGCTCCTCGCCGTGGCTCGGGGTGAACTCGGCGCGGAAGTGCGGCAGCCGCTCGTGCCACTCGCCGGGCAGGTCGAGCTGGTCGGTGAGGTTCTCGATGGGGGTGTCGCGCAGCATGTGCGTCGGCTCGGTGGCCGCCCGCGCGCCGAAGAAGTCCTCGGGAGCGGCGGCGTCGAGCTCGTCGGTGCGCGACTTGACCCAGACCGAGGTGACCCGGTGCCAGTCGGTGAACACGCTGACGCTGTAGGCGGCGCCGGTGACCCCGGGCAGGTCGGCGAACAGCCGGTCCCAGGTGAGGTCGAGGTAGACGTTGGTGCGCACGGAGAAGGTCGGCTGGAAGCGCAGCGCCACCCGGGTGACCACGCCCAGCGCGCCGAGGTGCACCACCGCGCCCGGCAGGTCGGGGGAGTCCTCGCCCAGGACGACGACCTCGCCGTCGGAGCGCACCAGCTCCAGCCCCGCGACCGAGGTGGCCAGGGACCCGTTGCGGCTGCCCGAGCCGTGGGTGCCGGTGGCGGTGGCCCCGGCGATCGTGATGTGCGGCAGCGAGGCCAGGTTGTGCAGCGCCCGCCCGTGCCGGGCGAGCTCGGGCACCAGCCGGCTGTAGGGCATGCCGCCGGGCACCCACAGGACGCCGGAGCCGTCCGGCTCGGCCCGCCCGAGCTCGACGTGGACGTCGAGGTCGTCGAGCAGGACCAGGTCGGCGTCGGTGTCGGCGATGTCGTTGAAGCAGTGCCGGGAGCCCAGCGCCTTCACCCGCTCCGCGCCGGCGACGACGTCCTGCAGCTCGGCGAGCGTGCGCGGCCGGTGCACCCGGGCGGCGCGGTAGGTGAGGTTGCCCGCCCAGTTGCGCAGCGGGGTGTCGAGGGCGGTCACCGGACTCCGATCGGGGTGAGGACGCCGGCCTGCTCGAGCAGGCCGGTCAGGGCGCGGCCGTCGCCGGCGCGCACGACGGGGACGTCGCCGGCACGCTCCCCGGTCTCCGGCGAGGGGGTGCCGGCGGGGGCCGTGGTGCGCAGCGCGATGGCGACGACCCGGCCGGGGTGCGCGGTGGCGAAGTCGCGGTAGATCTCGGGGTCGTGCTCGCCGTCGTCGCCGACGAGGAACCACCGCACGCCCGGCAGGTCGGCGGCCACCCGCTCCAGGGAGCCGCGCTTGTGCGCCCGGCCGCTGCGGAACCACGCGCGCGGGCGGATGCCCCAGTCGGTGAGCAGCAGGGCCCCGGCGGGGAAGCCGTGGCGCTCGAGGAAGGCGGTGATGGCGCCCGCCAGGTTCCAGGGCCCGTTGCTCAGGTAGACGACGGGGGAGTCGGGGTGCTCGCGCGCGATCCGGGTGAGCAGGGCGGCCATCCCGGCGACCGGGCGGCGGGTGGCGCTGTTGCCGGCGAAGGTGCGCCAGGCCGCGCGCAGGGGGTGCCGGATGCCGGTGATCCAGACGGTGTCGTCGATGTCGCACACGATCCCACGGCCGGCGTCGGGGGCGGCGACGTGCACGTGGGCGGCCACCGGCGGGCGCCCGCCCACGTGCAGCAACGCGTCGGCGCGTCCGGGCGGCAGGACCGCGGGCAGGGTCAGGTCGAGCAGGCCGGCCTCGTCGGCGCGGGCGCGCACCCGGCTGCCGGCGAGCTCGACGTCGATCTCGCCGAAGGGCTGCTCGAGGGTGAGCAGGCGCCGCCAGCCGGGCAGGTCCCGCCGGGCCTCGGGCGCGGTGCGGGCCGGGGCGAGCAGCAGCCGCCCGCGCACCCGCGCCCGGCCGCCGGCGGCGTAGCCGGGGTAGCCGAGCGCCGTCGTCGTCCAGCCGCGGTCGCGGGCGTACGCCGACGCCGCCCGGTTGGCGCGCAGCTTGGCCGCGTGCAGGGCCGCGACCAGCCGCCCGGAGGGGCTGCCGGGGGCGGTCACCGGCCGAGGTGGGCGCGCAGCGCGGCGACCACCATGCGGTGGTCCTCCAGCTGCGGCAGCCCCGACACGACGACGACCCCGACCGGGCCGACCCCGCGGACGACGAGCGGCACGGCGCCGCCGTGCGCGGCGTACAGCCGCAGGTCCAGGCCCGAGGACTCCTCGAACGTGGTGCCGCGCTCGACCCAGGTCTGCCGGACGTACAGCGAGCTGTGCCCGAAGCGGTGCACCACCCGGGCCTTGCGCTCGATCCAGTCGGCGTTGTCCGGCGTCGCGCCGGTCAGCGCGGCGGAGAACAGCCGGTGCCCGTTGCGGGCGATCTCGACGGCGACCGGCGCGCCCGCGCGGCGGGCCGTGGCCACCAGTGCCGACCCGAGCTCCCAGGCGTCGTCGTTGGTGAACCGGTCGAGCTGCAGCTCGTCCTCCTCCGCCGCGAGCTCGGCGACGGTCGGGAAGCCGCTCACGCCCCGGCCCCGCCGACGACGACGTCCCACGGCCGTACCGACCAGGAGGTCACCAGGCCCCGCAGCACGTACGGGTCGCTCCCGGCGAAGCGCTCGACGGTCTCCCGGTCGGCGTCCCACACGAGCAGGGCCCGGTCGTAGGGGTCCGGCAGGGCGCCGGCCAGCAGGAGCTCGCCGCGCTCGTGGGCCGCCCGGGCCAGCGCGAGGTGCTCCTCGCGCAGCGCTGCCCGGCGTTCCAGGTAGTCGTCGGCCAGGGTGTACTCGAGCAGCAGGTGCATGCCGCCACTCTCACACGGCTCAGGCGGACAGGGCGCTCCCACCGCCCGGCGCGAGCCCGGCGGTCAGCTCGGTGGCGAGCTCGGTGGCCAGCTCGTCCAGCGGCAGGCCGACGGCGCCGGCGAGCGCGGCCACGGTGAAGAACGCCGGGGTGGGCACCCGGCCGGACTCGATCTTGCGCAGCGCCTCCAGGCTCACCCCGGACGCCGCCGCGATCTCGGCCGGCGAGCGGGTGCCGCGGGCGGCGCGCAGCAGGGCGCCCAGCCGGCGGCCGCGCTCGCGCTCCTGCGGGCTCAGCGGGGGGCGCACCATGGCGTGATACTAATACCGGGATAGTCATACCGGCCGCTGCCGGTCCCGGACGGAGGAGAGAACCGTGATCGAGCTGCGCACCCCCGGCGAGCTGGAGGCGATGCGCGCCGCGGGCGCGGTGGTCGCCGACATGCTCGCCGCCGTCCGGGCCACGGCCGTCCCCGGCGTCCGCCTCACCCAGCTCGACCAGGTGGCCCGCGACGTGCTCGCCGACGCGGGCGCCACGTCCCCGTTCCTCGGCTACGCGCCGCTGCCGACCACCCCGCCGTTCCCCGGCGTGGTCTGCCTGTCGGTCAACGACGTCGCGCTGCACGGCATCCCGACGACGCTGCCGCTGGAGGACGGAGACCTGCTCGGCGTGGACGCCGGCGCCACCCTCGACGGCTGGGTCGGCGACGCGGCGGTCACCTTCCCCGTGGGCACGCCCCGGCCGGAGGACCTGGCGCTGGTCGCCACGGCGCAGCGGGCGCTGGCCGCCGGGATCGCCGCGGCGGTCGTGGGCAACCGGGTCGGCGACGTCTCGGCCGCCATCGGTGCCGTCGGGCGGGCCGGCGGCGTCGGCATCAACACCGACCAGGGCGGGCACGGCGTCGGGCGGACCATGCACGAGGCGCCGCACGTGCCCAACGAGGGCCGCGCCGGGCGAGGGGTCAGGCTCGCGGCCGGGCTGGTCATCGCCATCGAGCCGTGGTTCCTCGGCGGCGGCAGCGACGACTACCGGGTCGACGCCGACGGCTGGACGCTGCGCAGCGCCGACGGCAGCCGGGCCGCGCACGTGGAGCACACGGTCGCGGTCACCGAGGACGGCCCGCGCATCCTCACCGCTCCCCGCTGACCCGCTCCGGACCCGCCCCGGCTCAGGGCCGCCGCCGCAGCTCCCGCCACAGCCAGGCGGCCAGCGCGGCCGGGACGACGGCGAAGGCCGACACGGCGGCGACGTCGCCGATGCCCGCGCCGACCCAGGCGAGCAGCAGCGGGGTGCCGAACCCGGCGTAGGCGAAGGCGTAGAAGGCGCTGTTCATCGCCCCGCGGGTCTGCGGCGGGGCGAGCCGGGCGGTCAGCGTCAGCCCGGCGGTCAGGCACAGGCCGGCGCCCGCGCCGAGCAGCACCGACGCCGGCAGCAGCAGCGGCTCGGACCGGGTGACGATCGCCAGCACGCTCACCGCGAGGCCGGCCGAGCCCATCGCCATGCCCAGCGGCCCGCCGCGCGCGACCCCGCGGCCCACCCGGGCGGCCACCGCGCTCGCGCCCAGTGCCAGCCCGCCGATCAGCCCGGCGTAGGCCGGCCCGACGCCGCCGGGCACCACCAGCAGCGGCAGCAGGGTGGCCGCGACCGCGGGGAAGGCGAACACCCCGACGGCGGTCGGGGCGAGCAGCGCGCGGAAGGGCCGGCGCGCCTCCGGCGGCAGGCCGAGGGTCATCAGCCGGCCGGGGCGGCGCTCGGTCACCGTCTCCGGCACGGTGAGCAGCGCGACCAGGCCGACGGCGACCACGGCCACGTGCACCAGGTAGGGCAGCGTCGTCGGGGCGGGGCCGTACTGGGCGAGCACGCCGCTCATCGCCGGGGCGATCGCGAAGCCCAGCGACGTCGACACCGCACCCCGGGTCGCCGCCGACTGCTGCCCCTCCGGCCCGGCGAGCTCCTGCAGCCAGGCGTTGGCCACGGAGAACACCACGCCCGAGACCACGCCCTGCAGCAGCCGGGCGAGGTAGAGCAGCGGCAGGTGCCCGGCGGCGGGGAGGAACAGCAGCGACACCAGCCCGGCGACGACCGCGAACGGCAGCACCAGCGCCCGCCGCCCGAAGCGGTCCGACGCCGCGCCGGAGACGGTCAGCGCGGCGATGAGACCGATCGCGTAGCAGCCGAAGACGGCGGTCAGGTCGGCGTCGGACAGGCCGAGCGTGCGGCGGTAGACCAGCAGCAGCGGGGTGGGGATGTTGGTGCCGAGGGCGACGGTGAACAGGCCGAAGGTGAGGGCGTCGAGTCGGCGCCGGGTGTCCCGCCGCGACCCGGCCCGCTGCGTCGCGGGGTCCGGCACCCGGCGGACGCTACCGCGCTCCCCGCCGTCCGGGAGGTGTGCCGCCCCGCGGCGGGGTAGTCGCAGTCGGAGGGGCCGTCCGGCCCGGTCGGGAGGTGGGTCCGTGCGGCTGCTGGTGCTCGGCGGGGGCGGCTTCCTGGGGGCCGCGGTGGTCGACGCCGCCGTGGCGGCGGGCGACTCCGTGACGGTGTTCTCGCGGTCGGGCCGCCCGCAGGCCGACGGTGTCGAGGTGCTCACCGGCGACCGCCGCGGCGACCTCGGCGCGCTCGCGGGCCGGCGGTGGGACGCCGTCCTCGACACCTTCCGCGACGACGAGCCCGGCGCGCCCGCGGTCGCCACGACGGCCCGGCTGCTGTCGGGGGCGGTGGGCGCCTACGGCTACGTGTCCGGGATGGGCGTCCACGCCCCCGACGGGCCGGCCGCGCCGGACGAGACCGCGCCCGTGCGCGCCGCCGGTGAGCAGCCCGACGACGCCCCGCTGCAGGCGCGCTCGCTGGCGGAGCTGGCGGCCGAGCGGGCGCTGGCCGAGCACTTCGACGGGCCGGTGCTCGTCCCGCGGGTGGGCGTCGTGGTCGGGCCGCGCGACCCCTCCGACCGGTTCACCTGGTGGCCGGTGCGGCTGGCCGGGGCGCTGGCCGGCCGGCGCGACCGGCGGGTCTGTGTGCCCGGCGACCCGGCCCGGCCGGTGCAGTTCTCCGACGTCCGCGACGTCGCGGGCTTCGTCGCGGCGATGCTGCGCGCCGGCCGCGGCGGGGTCTTCGACACCGTCGGCCCCGGCCGGCGGCAGACGCTGGCCGGCGTGCTCGACGCCTGCCTCGCCGCGGCCGGCGGGAGCCCCGGCGACGTGGAGTTCGTGCCGGTCGGGGAGGAGGCGCTGCGCCGGGGCCTGGCCGACGTCGGGAGAGAGCGGCGCCCGCTCTGGTACCCGGAGGACCAGATCCCGCAGGAGGCCGTCGACTCCTCCGCCGCGCTGGCCGCGGGCCTGGCCTTCCGGCCCGTGGAGGACACCGCCCGCGACACCCTCCGCTGGGTGCGCCGGGACCGCGGCACCTGGCCGGACCTCGACGTGGGGCTCGACGCCGACCGGGAGCGTGCGCTGCTCGCCGCGGGCTGACCCCCGGTGCCCGGCCGCTGCCAGGATGGGCCGGCGACGGAAGGAGGGACCCGTGTCCCTGCACCGGCACTACCCGCCCGACCTCTACCGCGGCACCACCGGGGAGGCCAGCGCCTGGGTGCGGCCCGCGGACCGCCCGCCCGACACCGTCTCCGCGGCCGGGGTGACGTGCGAGTTCCTGGCCACCGGCGAACAGACGGCCGGCCGGTTCGGCCTCTACCGGTGGACCTTCGGCGAGGAGCCGTCCGGGCCGGGGCCGCACTTCCACCGGTCGATCTCCGAGCAGTTCTACGTCCTGTCCGGCTCGGTGGAGGTCTTCGACGGCCGGTCGTGGGGAACCGCCGGGCCCGGCGACTTCCTCTACGTGCCGGAGGGCGGGGTGCACGGGTTCCGCGGCGGGGGCCGCGCGTCGATGCTGCTCATGTTCGCGCCGGGCGGCCCCCGCGAGGAGTACTTCGAGACGCTCGCCCGCGGGGAGCGGATGACGCCGGAGGAGCGGGCGGAGTTCATGCTGCGGCACGACACGTACTGGGTGTGACGCGCGGCCGGCCCGGGCGGTGCGGCCCGGGCCGGCCGGCACTCAGCGGTGCAGCAGCTCGCCGAAGCGGGCGCAGCTCTCCTCGATCGCGGCCTGCGCGGCGGGGGAGAAGGCGCCCATGTCGAAGAAGCCGTGGATCATCCCGTCGTAGCGCAGCACGTGCGCGGTGCCGCCCGCGGCCTGCAGCGCTCTCCCGTACGCCTCGCCCTCGTCGCGCAGCGGGTCGTACTCCGCCGTGACCACGACCGCCGGCGGCAGACCGGAGAGGTCCGCGGAGTGGAGGGGCGACATCCGGGCGTCCCTCGCGTCCTCCCACGCGCCGCGGTAGTGGCCGTAGAACCAGTCCATCGTGTCCTTCTCGAGGAAGTACCCCTTCGCGTTCTCCACGCGCGAGGGGTACTCGCCCTCGGCGTCGACGGCCGGGTAGATGAGCAACTGGCCGAGCAGCGGCGTCCCGTCGTCGCGCAGCGCCTGGGCGACGACGGCGGCCAGGTTGCCCCCGGCGCTGTCGCCGGCGACGGCGAGGCGCTGGTCGCCGCCGAACTCGTCGAGGTGCTGGGCCACCCACCGGGCGGAGGCGACGGCGTCCTCGGCGGCGGCCGGGAAGGGGTGCTCCGGCGCGAGCCGGTAGTCGACCGCGACCACGACGGCCCGGGAGTGCCGGCAGACGTTGCGGGCCATGTCGTCGTGGGTGTCGAGGTCGCCGATCACCCAGCCGCCGCCGTGCAGGAAGACGACGGTCGGCAGCGGGCCGTCGGCGCCCTCGGGCCGGTACACGCGGGCGGGCAGGTCGCCCTCGGCGCCGGGCACGGTGCGGTCCTCGACGGCGCCCACCGGCACGGCGGTCTCCGGTGTGCGGGCGTCGCGGGTGAGCGAGAGGTAGTAGGCGCGCCCGGCCTCGGGCGTGCCCGCGGACAGCGGCGGGGCGCCGGACTGCTCGAGCATCGTGAGCAGGGCGGCGATGGACGGGTCGACCGGCACGGGTGTCCTCCTGGATCGGGGCGTCGGGGCGGGCTCAGCGGTAGACGAGCGAGCCGTCGTCGAGGTCGGCCTTCGGCAGCGCCTCGCACTCCTGCGCGTGCTCGAGCATGTGGGTCCACGGCTCGCGGTCGCCCTGCCGGAAGAGCAGGTGCTGCGAGCGCAGGACGTAGCCGGCGTTGAAGTTCTCCGGGTCCGACCACGGCTTGAGCGCCATGCCGGCGTCCTCGGGCCGCAGCTCCGGGACGACGGTGCGCGCGCCCTTCTCCGCCATGCGCTCGAACACCCGGCTGACCAGGTCGCAGACCAGGTCGACCCGCAGCGTCCAGCTGTGCCGGAAGTAGCCGAAGACGTAGGCCATGTTGGGGACGCCGCTGATCATCACGCCGCGCCAGGTGACCCGCTCCGGGAACTCGACCGGCTCGCCGTCCACGGTGAAGGCGACGTCGCCGAACGCCGACAGGTTGAACCCGGTAGCGGTCACCACGACGTCGGCCTCGAGCTCCTCGCCGGAGGAGACGCGGATGCCCTTCTCGGTGAAGGTCTCGATGGTGTCGGTGACGATCGACGCCTTCCCCTCCTGCAGCGCCGTGAACAGGTCCCCGTCGGGGACGATGGCGATCCGCTGCTGCCAGGGCCGGTACCGGGGTGTGAGGTGCTTCTCGACGTCGAAGCCCTCGGGCAGGAGCGGCTTCACCGACTCCATCAGGAAGGCGTGCAGCTCGTCGGGCGCCTCGTGGGCGAGGCGCGCCAGCTCGTCGGTCTGGGCGGTGTAGGCGCGGCGGAGGATCTCGTGCGTCCAGTCCTCCGGGATGTCGAGGGCGCGGAGGGTCACCGCCAGCTCGTGCGTCAGCGGCAGCGCCAGGAAGTAGGACGGCGAGCGCTGCAGCATCGTCACGTGCGCGGCGTCCTGCGCGATGGCGGGGATGAGCGTGGCCGCCGTCGACCCGGAGCCGATGACGACGACCCGCTTGCCGGTGAGGTCCAGGTCCTCGGGCCAGGACTGCGGGTGCACCAGCACGCCGGCGTAGTCGTCGAGGCCGGGCCAGTCGGGGCGGTGGGGCTCGGCGTGGTTGTAGTAGCCCTGGCACATCCAGAGGAAGTCGGTGGTCATCCGCACCGTCTCCCCGGTGTCCTCACGGCTCACCTCGACGGTCCACCGGGCGTCCTCGCCCGACCAGGACGCGGCGGTCACCCGGTGCCGGTAGCGGATGTGCGGGGCGAGGCCGTCCTCCTCGATGACCTCGTCGAGGTAGGCGAGGATCTCCCCGCCCGCGGCGATCGAGGGGCCGCGCCAGGGCTTGTGCCGGTAGCCGTAGGTGAACAGGTCGCTGTCGGAGCGCACGCCGGGGTAGCGGTGGGTCCACCAGGTGCCGCCCCGCGCGTCCTGGGCGTCCAGGAGCACGAAGCTGCGGTCGGGGAACCGCTCGCGCAGGGTGTGCGCGGCCCCGATCCCGGAGACCCCGGCACCCACGATCAGGACGTCGACGTGCTCGACGTCCTCACGCGTGGGCTGCGGGGCCTCCAGGGTCGCCGTTCCGGTCGTCGTGGTCATCGGACCTCCCCCAGGAGCTGTGATCCAGCTCACCCAACCTAGCGAGAGTTCCCGTCGGGGTTCCAGCGAGGGGCGGGCGGGCGGCCGCGCGCGCCGCGACGAGCAGCCGGGCGCGTCGTGACAGGCGCCGGGGGAGCGGCGGCCGGGCCTCGGCGGCGAGCTGGCGGGCGGCGACGACCGACGCCGGCTCGCCGGTGTCCCCGCTCACCGGGAGGCCCGGCCGAGGTCGAGCGGCAGCGCGTCCAGGCCGTGCACGAACGACAGCCGGCGGAAGGCCAGCCGCTCCGGTGGCACCGCGAGCGCGAGGCCGGAGAAGCGCCGCAGCAGCGCCGGCAGCACGGTGGTGAGCTCGAGGCGGGCGAGCTCGGCGCCCACGCAGCGGTGGATGCCGTGCCCGAAGGCCAGGTGTCCGCCGCGGGTCGCGCGGTGCGGGTCGAGGCGGTCCGGGTCGTCGCCCGCCCAGTGCGGGTCGCGGCCGGCGGCGGCGAGGGAGACCAGGACGACGTCGCCCGGCGCCACCGCCGTGTCCCCGACGACCGTGGGCCGGCGGGCGAAGCGCGGGAAGGCCACCGACACGGCCGCGATCAGCCGCAGCAGCTCCTCGACGACCGCCGCGACGTCCGCCGGGGAGCCCTCGCGGACCAGCGCGGCCGCGGCGGGGTCGCGCAGCAGCACGAGGGTGCCGAGGGCGATGGTCGACGCCGTCGTCTCGAAGCCGCCGGTGACCAGCCCGTCGGCGAGGCCGGCCAGCTCGTCGTCCGGGATCGCCTCGCCCTCCTCCCGCACGATCCGGCCGATGAGCCCGTCGCCGGGGGAGCGCCGCTGGGCGGCGACCGCCTCGGCGAGCAGCCGCCGCTGGGCCGACACCGCGCCGAAGGCGCCGGCCGGCCCGCCGGTGGCGTCGAACCGGCGGGTGGCCAGGCGGGCGAGCACCTGCTCGTCGGCGCCCTCGAGGCCGAGCAGGCCGGCGATCACCTGCATGGGGACGGGGGTGGCGACGTGCCGGACGAGGTCGGCGGGGGACCCGGCGGCCTCCAGCGCGTCGAGCGCCCGGTCGACGGTGTCCTCGACTCCCGGCACCAGCCGCTGCAGGCGGGCGCGGGTGAACTCGGGGGCGACGAGGCGGCGCAGCCGGGTGTGGTCGGGCGGGTCGGTGAACCCCAGCCCGCCGACGTCGCCGCCGGTGACCGGGCCGTCTCCGCTGAAGAGGTGGCGGACGTCGGTGCTGTACCCGTCGGCGTCGGCGAGCACGGCGCGGGCCTCGGCGGCGCCGGTCACCAGGTGCACGGCGACGTCGAGGGGCAGCTCGAGCCGGTGCACGGGGCCGCGCGACGCGAGGGCGGTGAGCGCGGGTGCGGGGCCGACGCCGTCGCGGCGCAGCGGCACGGTCGCGGCGCGCGGCAGCACCCGCAGGGTCGCCAGGTCGATGCCGCGCCGGCGCACCCGGCGGGCCAGCAGCGCGCCCAGCCACCGGCGCACCCGCCGGGGGCGCGCCGGAGGCGGCGCGGGCGCCCGGTCCTCGGGACGGGGGCACTCGGGGAGGACCAGCTCGGCAGTGCTCATTCCGCCTTCTCTCACGTCCGCGGCTCTCGGGGACCCGAGCCTCCCGACGGCACCCGCCGCCCGACATCAGGTGGAACCCCCGAACCGGCCCCCGTCTCCGCCGCGGCCGGGTGGGGGACTCCCCCGAGGACCCCCGCCGGCGAGGTGCGCCGCCCGCGTGCGTGTGGCTTCCTGGGCGGGTGGAACTGCGCACGCTGGGCCGCAGCGGCTGTGCCGTCTCGGTCCTCGCCCTGGGCACGATGACCTTCGGCGCCGAGACCGACGAGGCCGGCGCACACGAGCAGCTCGACGTGTTCACCGAGGCCGGCGGCACGCTCGTCGACACCGCCGACGTCTACTCGGCCGGCGCCTCGGAGGAGATCGTCGGGCGCTGGCTGGCCGCCCGCCCCGGCGTGCGCGACCGCGTCGTGCTCGCCACCAAGGGCCGCTTCCCCATGGGCGAGGACGCCAACGCGCTGGGGAACTCCCGGCGCCACCTGCGGCGGGCGCTCGACGACTCGCTGCGCCGGCTCGGCGTCGACCACGTCGACCTCTACCAGCTGCACGCCTGGGACCCGCTCACGCCGCTGGAGGAGACCCTGCGCTTCCTCGACGACGCGGTCTCCGCCGGCAAGGTCGGCTACCCGGGGCTGTCGAACTTCACCGGCTGGCAGGTCCAGCGCGCCGTCGACGTCGCCGAGCGCGACCACCTCGCCGTCCCGGTCACCCTGCAGCCCTCCTACAGCCTGCTGGTGCGCGGCATCGAGGCCGAGATCGTGCCGGCCTGCCGGTACAACGGGCTGGGCCTGCTGCCGTGGGGCCCGCTGGCCGGCGGCTGGCTGTCGGGCAAGTACACCCGCGACCAGCGGCCGGAGGGCGCCACCCGGCTCGGCGAGGACCCCGGCCGCGGCATGGAGGCCTACGACCGGGTGGCCGCGCGGGCGCGCACCTGGGACGTGCTCGAGGCGGTGCAGGACGTGGCCGAGGCACGCGGCGCGACCATGCCGCAGGTGGCGCTGGCCTGGCTGCTGGCCCGCCCGGCCGTGAGCTCGGTGGTCCTGGGCGCACGCACGACCGACCAGCTGCGCGGCAACCTCGGCGCCGCGGGCCTCGCGCTGTCGGCGGAGGAGACGGCGCGGCTGGACGCCGTCAGCGACCCCGCCGATCCCGACTACCCCTACGGCGAGGTCGGCACGGAGCAGCGCCGCCGGGACCTCGCCGGCTGAGCGTGCGCCGGGCGCTCCGGGCGGCGCTGGCCGTCGCCGTCGTGTGTGCTCTGGTCGTGGGACTGCTCTGGGCCCTCCAGCGGCGGCTGGTGTACCTGCCCGACGACGGCCCGGTTCCCGCGGCGGCCGGCGCCGTCCCCGGCGCCCGCGACGTCGAGCTGGCCACCGCCGACGGGCTGACCCTGGGCGCCTGGTTCGTCCCCGGCCCCGCCGGCGCGGCCACCGTCCTCGTCGCGAGCGGCAACGGCGGTCACCGCGGCCTGCGGGCGCCCCTGGCGCGGGCGCTGTCGTCGGCCGGCCTGGGGGTGCTGCTGTTCGACTACCGCGGCTACGGCGGCAACCCGGGCAGCCCGAGCGAGGAGGGGCTCGCGCGTGACGTCCGGGCTGCCCGGGCCTGGCTGCTCGAGGAGGCCGGCGTGCCCGCGGACCGGCTCCTCTACGTCGGAGAGAGCCTCGGTTGCGGGGTGGTCACCGCGCTGGCGGTGGAGCACCCGCCGGCCGGGCTGGTGCTGCGCTCGCCGTTCACCGACCTCGCCGCCGTCGGCGCCGAGCACTACCCGTTCCTCCCGGTGCGGCAGCTGCTGCGCGACCGCTACCCGGTGGCCGAGCAGGTGGCCCGCGTCCGGGTGCCGACGACGGTGGTGTGGGGCTCGGCCGACACGATCGTGCCGCCGGCGCAGAGCCGGGCGGTGGCCGACGCCGCCGCCTCCCTGCACCGCCGGGTCGAGGTGCCCGGCGCCGACCACAACGACCGGGTGCTGCTCGACGGCGAGGCGCTGGTGGCCGCGGTCGTCGAGCTGGCGGACCTCGCCTCCGGCTGACCGCTGCCGCGGACCTCGGCCCCGGACCTCAGCCCCGGAGGACGGCGGAGAAGGCGCGCAGGTCGCCGGCGAGGAGGTCGGGGACCTCGAGGGCGGCGTAGTGGCCGCCGCGGTCGAACCGGCTCCAGTGCACGATGCGGTCGTTGTCGCGCTCGGCGAACACCCGGATGGTGCGGAAGTCGTCGGCGAAGACGGCCACGCCCATGGACGCGTGGTTGACCGCCGGCGCGGCCTCGGCCCGGGCGTCCTCGAAGTGGTACCGGCCGGCCGAGGCGGAGGTGTTGGTGAACCACTCGAGGCTGACCTCGGTCAGCACCTGCTCCCGGGTGAGCAGGCTGGTGCCGTTGCCGAAGGACAGGAACAGCTCGTTCCACGCCAGCTGCCCGGCGGGGGAGTCCGACAGGGCCGCGGCGACCGTCTGCGGTCGGGAGGCGTTGAGCGCGTTGTAGCCGCCGACCGACTGGAACCACTGCAGGTGCTCGAGCGCGGCGTGGTCCTCGGGCTGCAGCCGCTCGAACTCCGCCGGGTCGCCCGAGGGGAACGAGAACAGCTGGAGCACGTGGCCGCCGAGGAACCCCGGCGGGTCGAGGAGCCCGAGCTCGCGGGTGACGATCGCGCCCAGGTCGCTGCCGTGGGCGAGGTAGCGGTCGTAGCCGAGCCGGCGCACCAGGACGTCGACGGCGCGGGCGACGCGGGCGCTGGTCCAGCCGCGGTCGACCACCGGTGTGCTGAAGCCGAAGCCGGGCAGCGAGGGCACCACCACCGAGAAGGCGTCCTCGGCGCGCCCGCCGTGGGCGACCGGGTCGGTGAGCGGGCCGATCAGGTCGAGGAAGTCGACGAACGAGCCCGGGTAGGAGTGCAGCAGGACCAGCGGGGTGGCGTCCGGCTCGGCCGACGGCACGTGCAGGAAGTGCAGCGGCTGTCCGTCGACCTCGGTGAGGAAGTGGGGGAAGGCGTTCATCCGCGCCTCCTGCGCCCGCCAGTCGAGGGCCTGCCAGGCCTCGATCGCCGGGGCGAGCCAGGAGTTGGGCACGCCGTAGGTCCAGTCGTCGCCCGGGGCGGGCTGCGGCAGGCGGGTACGCGCCAGCCGCGCCTGCAGGTCGTCGACGTCGGCCTGCGCGACGTCGACGCGGAACGGGCGGATCTCGGGGGTGCTGGTCGTCGTCATGCCCGCACGCTAGGAAGGGAACAGGAAGGGGACGTTCCTGATGCGCGAGGGGGTGGGCAGGCGGTGCCGGAGACCGCCGCGCGCCTGCTGGCGCTGCTGTCGCTGCTGCAGGCGCGGCCCACGTGGCCGGGGCCGGAGCTGGCCGGACGCCTGGCGGTGAGCACCCGGACGATCCGCAACGACGTCGAGCGGCTGCGGACGCTCGGGTACCCGATCGAGGCGGTCCGGGGGTCGGGAGGGCACTACCGCCTCGGTGCCGGCGCCACGATGCCGCCGCTGCTCCTCGACGACGAGGAGGCGGTCGCCGTGGCCGTCGGCCTGCGCGCCGCCACCGGGCTCGCCGGGATCGAGGAGAGCGGCGCCCGCGCGCTGGCCAAGCTGGAGCAGGTGCTGCCCGGCCGCCTCCGCCGGAAGGTCACCGCGGTCTCCGCGGCGGTCGCGGCGGGACCGGAGAACACCACCTCGAACGTCGAGGACCCGGTGCTGGACCCCGAGGTCCTCAGCGCCGTGGCGCTCGCGATCCGCGACCGGCACTGGCTCCGCTTCACCGACCGCGGCGAGCCGGTGCTGGTCGAGCCCCACCGGCTGGTGAGCTGGCAGCGCCGCTGGTACCTCGTGGGCCGGGCACCCGACACCGGGCGGTGGGCGGCCCACCGGGTCGACCGGATGCAGCTGCGCCCGCCGACCGGCCGCCGCTTCGACCCGCAGCCCCCGCCCGAGGGCGGCTACACCGACTTCGTCCTGCGCGAGGTCGCCTCGACCGGCTGGGACGTGCACGCGCGGATCACCGTCCACGCCCCGGCGGGGGAGGTCCTGGCCCGCATCAACGCCGCCGTCGGCGTCGTCGAGTCGGTCGACGAGGAGACGTGCGTGCTCGTCACCGGCGCCGACAGCCTGGAGACCGTCGCCGTCTACGTGGGGATGCTGGGGCTGGACTTCACGGTCACCTCGCCGCCGGCGCTCGTCGACCACGTCGCAGGCCTCGCCGACCGCTACGCCCGCGCTGTCGGCCGGCCCTCCCGCCCGCGGCCGGGATGAGCTCACCGGTCCCCGCCGGCGCGCCGTCGGCGGAGACCCCCGGCCACCAGGACCGCGCCGAGGACGGCGGCGACCAGGGGGACGGCGAGGGCCGACCGCAGCGCGTCGAGCTGCGACGCGCCGGTGGCGGCCACCGCGTACGCGGCGCTCACCGCGGACAGCCCGAGCGCGGTCCCGAACTGGACGGCGGTGTAGAGCAGGCCGCTGGCCAGCCCGTGCTCGGCGGGCGCGACGCCCTCGGTGGCCGCCATCGTCAGCGGCCCGTACGCCAGCGAGAACGCCAGGCCGAGCAGGAGGAAGGCGGGCAGCATCGTCAGGTAGGTCCAGTCCGCCCCGAGGGGCAGGAAGAGCGCGTACGCCGCCGCGGCCAGCACGAACCCGCCGAGCAGGACGGGGGACAGCCCGTACCGGCCCACCAGCCGCGGGGTCAGCGTGGGGGACAGGACCGCGTCGATGCCCACGACGAGCATCGCCAGGCCGGTCGCGAGCGGGCTCCAGCCGCGCACCTCCTGCAGGTACAGGGTGACCAGGAACTGGAACCCGGCGAAGGCGCCGAGGAACAGCAGCGCCCCGAGGTCGGTGCGCACCAGACCCGGCGTGCGCAGGATCCCCAGCCGGACCAGCGGGACGCGGGCGCGCCGCTCCACGGCGACGAAGACGGCCAGCAGGAACAGGCCCGCGCCGATCGGCACCAGCGGCCCGGCCTCCCCGTCGCCGGCCCGCTCCAGCCCGACCACGCCCCGGGCGAGCAGCAGCACGGCGGCCGTGACCAGCAGTGCGCCGGCCAGGTCGACCGGCCCGCGCGCGGGGCCGGGACCCCGCCGGGACCCGGCCGTGCCGTCCTCCCGCAGCAGCGGGACGGCGGCCAGCAGGATCGCCCCGGAGAGCAGGACCGGTGCGAAGAAGACCCAGCGCCACCCCACCGAGGTGAGGACGCCGCCGATGACCAGGCCGAGGGTGAACCCGGCGGCCCCCGTGCCGGCGTAGAAGCCGAGGGCTCGTGTCCGCACCGGCCCCTCGGGGAAGCGCCCGGTCACGAGCGCGAGGCCGGCCGGCGTCATGAAGGCCGCGGCGACGCCGGTCGCGAAGCGGGCCAGGAGGAGCACCCAGCCCTCCCCGGCCAGCCCGCCCAGCCCGGAGAAGGCCAGGAAGACCGCGAGCCAGGTCAGGAACACGCGGCGGTGCCCCAGCAGGTCGGCGGTGCGGCCGCCCAGCAGCAGGAAGCCGCCGTAGCCGAGCACGTAGGCACTCACCACGGCGCCCAGCTCCGCGGTCGACAGCCCCAGGTCGGCGCGGATGGCCGGGAGGGCGACGTTGAGCATCGCGACGTCGACCCCCTCCAGGAAGATGGCGCCGCAGACGACGGCGAGCACCCCCCGGTCGCGGGCGGTCATCACGTCCCGGGCGGGAACGGTCATGCGGTCCTCCTGTCGGGAGGGCGGGCGGGCCGCCGTGCGGGAGGGGACCCGGTGCGGCCCGGGGAACGGGCGGCGAGCAGCGCGGCCCGGCCGAGGAGGAGGCCCCAGAGCAGGAACCAGGGGTCCCACAGCAGGACGTGCCAGCGCAGCGCGACGGGATCGGCCGGCGGCGCCCCGGCGAGGCCGAGCAGGGCCGCCGCGCCGGCGCCGGCCTGCAGCGCTCCGTAGGCGGTCAGAAGTGCCCCGGCCGCGAGGGCGGCGCCGGTGACCAGCCGCCGGGGCAGCTGCCGGGCGGGTGGGCGGACCAGGGCCAGCGCCAGGGCGGCGGCGGCCAGCTTCGCGGCGGTCGTCGCGGCGCCGAGGGCCAGGGCCGCCGGTCCGCCCCGCCGGGCCAGCTCCTCCACCGCGCCGCCGACCGTGGACAGCAGCGCGGTGCCGCCCACCGTCCAGTAGGCGCTCGTCCCGGCGGAGCCGAGGGCCAGGGCGGCGGCGCCGTACGCGGGGATCGCCGCCCGCCGGGTCCGGGCGGTCACGGCCGGCGGAGGAACTCGACCACCCGGGAGAACCCGTCGGTGCCGTGGCCGGCGTCGACGGCCCGGCGGGCGAGGTCGCGCAGGACGGCCGGCAGCGCGGGGTCCACGCCGCTGTCCTCGCTCGCGCGGACGACGTGGTCGAGCCCGGCCGCGTCCATCGCCAACTGGTCCTCCTCGCCCGGGTACGCCCCGGCGTCGACGTCACTCGCCAGGCCGGCGAAGGTGGCGGGCAGCAGCGAGACGATCCGCTGCGCGTGCGGCAGGAACTCGACCGCCGACACCCCGTTCGCCGTCGTCATCGCGGCGGCGTGCAGGAACGAGGTCATCCCGGCGAAGAAGACGCCGAGCACCGCCGTGTCGAGCAGGGACGCCAGGCCGGGGTCCTCGCCGAGGTGCTCGGCAGCGCCGAAGGCCTCCAGCCGGGCGCGGTGGCGGTCGAAGACCGCCCGGGGCCCGCTGTAGAGGACCAGCGACCCCGGCGTGCCGATCATCGGCGTCGTCGACGTGATCGCGCCGTGGAGGTGGGCGGTCCCGCGCTCCGTGGCCCACGCCGCGGTGCGGCGCGCCTCCGCGGGCGTCGCCGTCGACAGGTGCACCACGGCCCGCCCCTGCAGCGTGCCGGGGTCGAGGGCGCCGAAGGCCTCCCGGTAGGCCGCGGCGTCGCGCAGGCAGACCACGACCAGTCCCGCGGCGGTCACCGCCTCGTGCAGCGTGCCGGCGACCCGCGCCCCGTCGTCGGCGAGCGGCCACGCCCGGGACGCCGTGCGGTTCCACACGACGGTGGGCGCGCCGGCGCGCAGCAGGGCGCGCGCCAGCGCGGCGCCCATGGGGCCCAGCCCGACGACGGCGACCGGGTCGGCCGCGCGAGGGGACCGCTCGTCGGGTCGGGGGTGGGCTGTCGCGGATGCGGGCATCGGTGGGCCTCCTCGGTCGGGCGGGTGCTCCCCGGTGGCCGCGGCCACCGGGCACGCACGGCAGTCAACCGGCGCACGCTGAGCGCCGACATGGCCTCGACGCTCATCCGGATGTCCGAGCGTCCAACGGGGCTAGGCTCGGGCCGTGGACGCGCTGACGGGCCTGCTGGAGGAGGTGCGGTCGAGCGGCGCGCTGTTCGGGCGCAACGTGGTCAGCCCGCCCTGGTCGGTGCACTTCGCCGAGGAGGCGCCGCTGACCCTCGTGGCGATGCTGCGCGGATCGGGGTGGCTCGTCCCCGGGGACGCCGACCCGGTGCCGCTCGACGAGGGCGGGCTGGCGGTCGTGGTCGGGCGCCGGCCGTTCACCGTCGCCCACGACCGGGACGGGTCCGCACCGCCGCTGTACGTGCTGCTGCCCGGCGACCGCTGCACGACGGCCGACGGCGCCGAGGCCGGCGAGGACCTGCGGCTGGGCGTGCGCACCTGCGGGGCGGACCTCGACGGCCCGACCGTGGTGCTCAGCGGCACCTACCAGGTGCGCGGGCAGGTCTCCGCCCGCCTCGTGCAGGCGCTGCCCCGGGTGCTGGCCGTCGCGCCGACCGGACAGCTGCGGCCGTTGCTCGACCTCACCGAGACGGAGATCGAGCGCGAGGAGCCCGGCCAGCAGGCCGTCCTCGACCGGCTGCTGGACCTGCTGCTGCTGTCGACCCTGCGGGAGTGGTTCGCCCGCCCCGACGTGGAGCCGCCGGCCTGGTACCGGGCGCTCGGCGACCCCGTCGTGGGGCGGGCGCTGCGCCTGCTGCACGCCGCGCCCGCCCGGCCCTGGACGGTGGCGGGGCTGGCCGCGGAGGTCGGGGTGTCCCGCGCGACGCTCGCCCGCCGCTTCGGTGAGCTGGTCGGTGAGCCGCCGATGACCTACCTCACCGGGTGGCGGCTGTGCCTCGCCGCCGACCTGCTGGCCTCCACCGACGACACCGTCCAGGCGGTGGCCAGGCGCGTCGGCTACGAGAGCGCCTTCGGGCTCAGCGTCGCCTTCAAGCGCGTGTACGGCACCCGGCCCAGCCGGCACCGGGCCTCCGCCGGAGCCTGACCTCAGCCCGCCCGGGTGGGCCCGTCGGGCAGCACCGACCCCCGCAGTGCCCCGCCCGCCCAGTGCAGGGGCTGCTCGTCGGGGCGGCGGGGTGCCCACGGGTCCGCGGCGAGGAACACCTCCCACAGGTGCACCTGCGTCCGCCAGTACGCGACCAGGGACCGGCGGACTCTCACGAGGTCCATGCCGCCACGGTGGGCCCCCGCGCCGGACCGGAACAGCCCTCCGCCCGCCGCGGACCGCAACGCGGCTGCCACTCAGCCGGCGCCCGGCTCCTTCGCCAGCCCGCGCAGCAGGAGTCCGGTGAGCTGTTCGTAGGCGGCGGCGTCGTCGAGGCCGGTGCTGGCGGCCACCTGCCGCTGCTGGATGCGCACCATGACGGCGGTGACGACGTCGGCGGCGAAGGCGGCGTCGACCTCGCGGAACGCGCCCTCGGCCACGCCGTCGCGGATGATCCCCTGCACCCGCGCGGCGGCCGCGCGGGTGTTGCGCTCGTAGATCTCCCGGGCCGGCGGGAAGGCGGCGACGTCGTCGTAGAAGCGGGCCGACGCCGGCGCCAGCTCCTCGGCCACCGCCCGCAGGTAGGCGACCAGCCGGTCGGCCGGCGGGCGCGGGGGCGCCAGCGCCGCCTCCACCCGGGCGGTCGCGGCGCGGAAGAAGTGCACGACCGCGACCCGGACCAGCTGCTCCTTGCTGCCGGCCAGCGCGTAGAGGGTGCGCTTGGAGCAGTGCAGCCGGGCGGCGAGGTCGTCGAGGGTGAGCGAGGCGAAGCCCTCGGCGAGCAGCACCTGCACGAGCTGGCCGAGGAGCTCCTCGTGCCGGGCCGCGCCGCGGCGCACCGGCACCCGCTCCTCCACCGACATGCCCTGATCCTCCCGCACCCCCGATCGACCCCCGCAGCGGTACCGTGGGACCGCCGCCAGTACCGATGAGGGGATCGCCGTGGCCGTCGACCGTCTGCTGCCCACCGACGAGGCGCAGGACCTGATCGAGCTCGTCCGGGACGTCGCCGACAAGGAGCTCGCGACCCGGGTCACCGAGCACGAGCGCGCCGAGACCTATCCCGAGGGGCTGTTCGCCACGCTCGGCGGGCTGGGCCTGCTCGGCCTGCCCTATCCCGAGGAGATGGGCGGGGGCGGCCAGCCCTACGAGGTCTACCTGCAGGTCCTCGAGGAGCTCGGCGCCCGCTGGGCCGCCGTCGCCGTCGCCGTCTCCGTGCACGGGCTGTCCTGCCACCCGCTGGCCACCTTCGGCACCGACGCCCAGCGCGACCGGTGGCTGCCGGCGATGCTCGCCGGCGAGCAGATCGGCGGCTACTCGCTGTCCGAGCCCCAGGCCGGGTCCGACGCCGCCGCGCTCGCGTGCAGGGCGGAGCGGACCGAGCAGGGCTACCGGGTCACCGGCACCAAGGCGTGGATCACCCACGGCGGCAAGGCCGACTTCTACGCGCTGTTCGCCCGCACCGGCGAGGGCTCGCGCGGCATCTCCTGCTTCCTCGCCCCCGGGCAGGTCGAGGGCCTGAGCTTCGGCCGGCCCGAGGAGAAGATGGGCCTCGCCGCCGTCCCCACCACCTCCGCGCACTGGGACGGCGCCCTGCTGGAGTCCGACCGGTTGCTCGGCGCGGAGGGCCAGGGCCTGTCGATCGCCTTCTCCGCGCTGGACTCCGGCCGGCTCGGCATCGCCGCCGTCGCCACCGGCCTGGCCCAGGCGGCCCTCGACACCGCCGTCGCCTACGCCCAGGAGCGGACGACGTTCGGGCGCAGGATCGCCGACCACCAGGGGCTGGGCTTCCTGCTCGCCGACATGGCCGCCGCCGTCGACTCCGCCCGCGCCACCTACCTCGACGCCGCCCGCCGCCGCGACCTCGGCCGCCCGTACGGCCGGCAGGCCAGCGTGGCCAAGCTCGTGGCCACCGACGCGGCGATGAAGGTGACCACCGACGCCGTGCAGGTGCTCGGCGGCTACGGCTACACCCGCGACTTCCCCGTCGAGCGGTACATGCGCGAGGCCAAGATCATGCAGATCTTCGAGGGCACCAACCAGATCCAGCGCCTGGTGATCAGCCGCTCGCTGGCACGCTGAGGCGGTGACCGCCCCCGCGCCCCGGCGCTTCCCGCGCTCGGTCTACGGCGCGGGGGAGGAGCCGGACGCGCGGTTCAGCCTGGCCAACGAGCGCACCGCGCTGGCCTGGATCCGGACGTCGCTGGCGCTGTCGGCGGCCGGCGTCGCGCTCGAGGCGCTCGACGTGCCGATCGCCGAGGGGCTGCGGCTGGCCTGCGCGCTGCTGCTGGTCGGCCTCGGCGTCCTCGCGCCGGTGCAGGCGTGGTGGGGGTGGACCGCGACCGAGCGGGCGATGCGGCGGGGCCGGCCGCTGCCCGGCCCCGTGTTCACCCCCGTGCTCGCGGCGGGGACGGCGGCGGCCGGCGTCCTGCTCGTGCTGGGCCTGCTGCTGCGGTGAGCGGCGTCCCGGGGCCGGCGCCCGACGGCGGCCTGCAGGCCGAGCGCACCGCGCTGGCCTGGCGGCGGACGGCGCTGGCCATGGCGGTGGCCTCGGTCGGCGCCGGGCGGCTGGCCGCCCCGGTGCTCGGGGCGCTCGCCCTCGCACTGGCCGGTGCGGGCCTGCTGCAGGCGGTGGCCGCCGGCGCCGGGGCGCGGCGCCGCTACCGCGCCGTGCGCGCCTCGCTGCACGCGCGCGGCGACCTGTCCGGGGTGCCCGGGGGTGGCCTGCCGGTCGCCGCGCTCGCCGCGGGCGGGGTGCTCACCGGGCTGCTCGCCCTGGCCTTCGTGCTCGGGCCGGGCTGACCGCGTCCCAGGTCGCGGTGGGAGGCTGCTCCCCGGAGCGAGGGGAGGTGGCGATGCGCGGGGACGGGCCCGGGGCCGTGGTGGTCGGCGTCGACGAGTCGCCGACCTCGCTGCGCGCCCTCGACTACGCCACCGGGCTCGCCCGCCGCCAGTCCGGCCGGCTCGTGGTCGTCCACGTCCGCTCGTTGCGTCCCGTGGGCCCGGGCCTGGACGCCCTCGCCCCCGTCGCCGTGCAGGCCGCGCTGGAGGGACGCCAGACGCTGGAGGACGACCTGCGCGCCGAGGCCCGGCGGCTGGCCGAGCAGGGCGACGTCGAGGTGACCTTCGTGCTGCGGGTGGGCGACCCGATGCGCGAGCTGTCCGCCGTCGCCGACGAGCAGCACGCCGACGTCGTCGTCGTCGGCGCCTCCACCCGGCCGGCGCACCGGCTGGCCGGCTCGCTGGCCGCCCGCCTGGTCCGCAGCTGCGGCTGGCCGGTCACCGTGGTGCCGTGACCGGCCCGACCATGCGCGCGCACGTGCTCACCGGGCCCGGGGAGAGCGTGGTGCAGGAGGTGCCGGTGCCGGTGGCGGTGCCCGGCGAGGTGGTGGTCGACGTCGAGCGCGTGGGCGTCTGCGGCACCGACGTCGAGTTCGCCACCGGCGAGATGGCCTACCTGCACCAGGGGCACGCCGCCTACCCGATGCGGCTGGGCCACGAGTGGTGCGGGCGGGTGTCGGCCCTCGGCGCGGGCGTGGACCCGGCCTGGCTCGGCCGGCGGGTCACCGGCGACACCATGCTCGGCGACGGCACCTGCCGCCGCTGCCGGCGCGGGCGGCAGCACGTCTGCGAGCAGCGGCAGGAGGTGGGCATCCGCGGCGGGCGGCCCGGCGCCCTGGCCGAGCGGCTCGCCGTCCCGGCGTCCTCGCTGCACCCGCTGCCCGACGCCGTCGACCCCGCCCTCGGGGCCCTCGTGGAGCCCGGCGGCAACGCGCTGCGCGCGGCCCGGGCGGCCGCCGCCGGCCCGGGCGACCGGGCGCTGGTCCTCGGGCCGGGCACGATCGGCCTGCTCACCGCGATGTTCCTGCGCGCCGCCGGTGCCGAGGTGCACCTGCTCGGCGTGGACCCCGCGTCGCTGGCCTTCGCCCGCTCGCTCGGCTTCGCGCACGCCTGGACGGCGGGCACGCTGCCGGACCTGCCGTTCGACGCCGTCGTGGACGCCTCCACCGCCGCCGCGCTGCCCGCCCTCGCCCTGGAGCGGGTGGAGCCGGCCGGCCGCGTGGTCTACATCGGCCTGGCCGGCACGCCGAGCCGGGTCGACACCCGCGACCTGGCACTCAAGGACGTCACCGCCGTCGGGGTGCTGTCGGCCTCGCCCGGGCTCGCCGCGACCGTGGCGGCCTATGCCGCCGGCGAGGTGGACCCGCGCCCGCTGGTGTCCGCGACCGTCGGGCTGTCGCAGGTGGGCGCGGTGCTGGCGGGGGAGCGGCCCGCGGGTGCCGGGCCGGGGCCGAAGGTGCACGTGGACCCGCGGCTGCCCTGAGCGGCGGGCAGGATCGGTCCGGGTGGCGGAGCGGAGCGGGAGGACCGGGATGGCGAGCGAGGCGGACCTGCGGCGGCGGTGGGCGGAGGGACGGGCCACCCACGGGCTGTGGAGCCTGCTGCCCGGTGCGGTGACGGGCGAGGTGCTGGCCCGCACCGGCGCCGACCACGTCGTCGTCGACCTGCAGCACGGCGCCGGCACCGAGGCCGACCTCCCCGGCGTCGCGGCGGCGGTGACGGCGGCGGGCGCCGTGCCGCTCGTGCGCACTCGCAGCCCGCACTTCGCCGACGTCGGCCGCCCGCTCGACCTCGGCGCGCGCGGCGTGATCGTGCCGAACGTCCGCGACGCCGCGCACGCCGCCGAGGTGGTCGCCGCCTGCCGGTACGCCCCGGCCGGCGGCCGGTCGATCGGGCGGCTGTCCGGCGGGGCCGACGAGCCGCTGGTCGTCGTGATGGTGGAGGCCGCGAGCGCGCTCGACGACCTCGACGCGCTGCTCGCCGTCGACGGCCTGGACGGCATCTACGTGGGCCCGGGCGACCTCGGGCTCTCCCTGGGCCTCGCGGGGGAGGAGCACCGGGCGGAGCTGCGCGGGGTGCTGTCGTCGATCGTGGCGCGGGCCGTGGCCGCCGGGGTGCCGGTGGGCGTGCACGCCTACAGCGGCGAGGAGGCGGCCGGGTACGCGGCGGAGGGCGCCACGATCGTCACGGTGGCCGTCGACGTCGCGGTGCTCGCGGCGGCGGCGGCCGGGCACCTGGCCACGGCCCGGGGATCGGTGCGGGGAGCGGACGCCGGGGAGGGCTGAGCCCCTCCCTCAGCCGGCGGGCGGGTCCTCCGCCGGGTCCTCCGCCGGGTCCTCCGCCGGGTCCTCCGCCGGGTCCTCGGCCGGCGGGCGCGGCTCCTCCCGCCGCGCGCGGAGGGCCTCGACCTCGGCGGCGAGCGCGGCGGTCCGCTCGGCCGCCTGCCGGGCGGAGTTCCCGGCGTCGGCGGCCCTGCGGCCGGCGTCCTCGGCGCGCCGGGCGGCCGCGGCGGCCTCGGCCAGCGCGTCGCGGAGGTCGCGCTCGGCGGCGGCCGCCCGCGTCGTCGCCTCCGCCGCGGAGTCCCGGGCCTCCTGCTCCGCGCGCCGGGCGGCGTCCCGCTCGCGCTCGGCGTCGCGGGCCCGCTCGCGCGCGGCGGCCGCGTCGGCGAGCGCCCCGTCGCGGGCGGCGGCCGCCTCGTCCCGTTCCCGCGTCCGCTCCCGCACCGTGCCGGTGAGGGTCCGCTCGGTGACGCTCCACCGGGCGCGGGCCTCGACCAGCTCGTCGTGCTCCCGCGCGGCCGCCGCACGGGCCTCCTCCGCGGCCCGCCGCGCCCGCGCCGTCTCCCGCTCGGCGTCCCGCGCCGCCGCCTCCGCGTCGTCGGCCCGCCGTTCCGCGCCCGCCCGCCCCTCCTCGGCCGACAGCCGCACGGCCTCGGCCTGCTCCCGGGCGGCCTCGGCCTGCTCGCGAGCCTCGTCGGCGGACGCGACGCGGCGGGCGGCGTCCTCGCGGGCGGCCGTGACCTCCCGCTCGGCGGCGGTGCGGGCGGCCTCGGCGGCCCGCTCGGCGGAACGGCGGCCCTCCTCGGCCTCCGCGCGGAACTGCGCGTCGCGGCGGGCCTGCTCCTCGGCGCGCAGCCGGGCGGCGTGCGCGGCGTCGACGTCGGCCCGCGCCTGGGCCAGCCGCGCCTCCACGGTGGCCTCGTCCTGGTACTGCGCGAGGGCCTCGGCGGCGGCGGCGAGCAGGGCGGCCTGCGCCTCCGCGGCCTCGGCGGCCTCGCGGGTCGCCTCGGCCCAGCGGCCCACGAGGTGCCGCACCCGGCCCTCGGGCGGCAGGTCCCCGGCCAGCGCGGTGGCGGTGGCGGTGAGCCGGCCGTTCTGCCGGGCGGCGGCGCGGGCCCGGGCGGTGCGCGCGGACTCGGGGTTGTGGTCCGGCCGGTCGCAGAACCGCGGTGACGGGCCGCTGCGCCCGGGGACCCGGGGCCGCGGGGGAGCCGGGCAGCCCGGGAAGGCGCACCGCGCCCTGTCCTGGACGTCGTCCTGGGCCGTCATGCCGCCGGACGATAGACGGATGGGCGGACCGTGCATCCGTCGGTGGTGGGCAACGCCCGACTGGTCGTGCGGTCACTTCCGAGAAGCACCTACTCTGCGAAGTGATGACGGAGGACCCGACGGCTCACCCGGTCGCCCCTCGGACGGCCGGGGGAGCGCTGCTGCCGGGCGACCTGGCCGCGGTGGGGGCCTACGTCGACGCGTCGCTCGCGGACTCGACGCGGGACGCCTACGCGCGCGACGTCGCCGCCTGGGAGGCGTGGTGCCGGGGCCGGTCCCTGCCGGTGGCCCTGCCGGCCGACCCGCTGGCGGTGGCGGCCTGGCTGGCCGAGCTGGCCGACGAGGGGCGCAGCCCGCGCTACGTCGCCCGCCGGCTCTCCGCGCTCAACGACCTGCACCGCCGCGCCGGCCTGACGCCACCGGGGGACACCGAGGGCGTGCGCCGGACGCTGACCGGCATCCGCCGCACCGCCGTCCGCAGCGGCTACCGGCCCCGGCGGGCCCGGGCGATCGACACCGCCACCGTCCGCGCGCTCGTCGAGGACCTGCCGGACACGCTCGCCGGCACCCGGGACCGCGCCCTGGTGCTGGTCGGTTACGCCCTCGGCCTGCGGGCGTCGGACCTGTGCGGGCTGCGGGTCGAGGACGTCGTCCCGGCCGGGCACGGCGGCCTCGACGTCCTGATCCGGTACTCCAAGACCGACCAGGAGGGCGCGGGGGAGACCCTCGCGCTGGCCGAGGGGGTCCGCGAGACCACGTGCCCGGTGCGCGCCGTCCGGGCGTGGCTGGCGGCCCTCGCCGAGCACGGCGTTCCCTCCGGGCCGCTGTTCCGGTCGGTGGGCAAGGGGCGCACGCCCCGGCTGGGGGAGGCGCCGCTGACCACGCGCAGCGTCGACCTCGTGCTCCGGCGCGCTGCCGAGCGGGCCGGCGTCTCCGCCGAGGGGCTGTCCCCGCACTCGCTGCGGCGCGGGTTCGCCACCACGGCCTACGCGCAGGGCGTGTCGGAGAAGGAGATCAGCCGGACCGGCCGGTGGCGGTCGCTCGTCGTCCGCTCCTACGACGCCTCCAGCCGGTGGGCCGACCCGGCGTCGGGCTCGCTCGGCCTCTGACGGCACCACCGCCGGCGCGGTGCTGCTCGTGCCGGTCGGCGCCGGGCCGTGGCCGGCGGGTGGGCCCGCAGCCCGGCGGCTGGACCGCCGAGGGCACCGACAGCTCCACGACGGCGTTCCTCGCCCCGGTCGAGCCGTCGGGCCCGGCTGGTGACGGACTCGTCCCCGTTCAGCGACAATTCACGAGAATGGCATGTGGAGGCGCATTCGCATGTCAGATCGGTTACGCCAGGCCCTCATATTTCGTTTTCCGAACATTTGGTGAGATGCGTCTCCTCATTGCCGGTCGGCGGCCATTTCTGCGCGGGGTGCATTTTCGGCACCACCACTCCGGCATGCTGTGTCGTGCGCGGAGCGCGACGACGCGCTTCGACCTTGAACACTGCGAATGACGCTCGGTCATCGAACATTCACGCACAGATCGGTGCTGCTCAGCGCTCCGAGGCAATCACGTGCGGTGAGATTGCGCGTGGCCCCGATCCGCCACCATCGTGTGCCCCTCAGCCAGGGGTGGAGTCTCCACAACGCCGTCGCAGCTTCCCTGAGGCCTCGTCTCGATCCGTCGCACTGCTCCCCGCCTCCGTCGCCGGGTCCGAGCAGGAGCTGGCGGTCGTCCCCTTCCCCGCTCGGAGGCGCACATGCACCCACGCTTCGACTGGCACGGCCACGGCACGGACGGCGGTGAGCGCGCGTTCGTCGTGCGCGGCAACCGCGTCGTCGACCCCGACGGCCCCGGCCCGGTCCCGACCCCGCCGGTCGAGGCGACGGTCCCCGCCGTCCTCGACCTGACCGTGGTGGTCCCCACCTTCAACGAGAGCGCCAACGTGGCGGCGCTCGTCGAGCGGCTCACCGCCGCGTTCGCGGGCCACAGCGCGGAGATCCTCTTCGTGGACGACAGCACCGACGACACGCCCGAGGAGATCGCGCGCGTCGCCGCCGACGCTGCGCTGCCGGTCCGACTGCTGCACCGGGACGGCGACGAGAAGGTCGGCGGCCTGGCCGGCGCGGTCAGCGCCGGCATCCTCGCCTCCACCAGCGAGTACGTCCTCGTCATGGACGGCGACCTGCAGCACCCGCCGGAGCTGGCGCCGGTCCTCCGCGCCGCCGCGGAGGGCGTCGACCTCGCGGTGGCCTCGCGCTACACCGGCGACGGCGGCGCCTCGGGCCTGAGCAACGCCTACCGGCGGCTGGTGTCGAGCGGGAGCACCGTGCTGACCCAGGCGTGCTTCCCCCGGCGGGTGGGCCGGGTGTGCACCGATCCGATGACCGGGTTCTTCTGCGTGCGCCGGTCCGCGATCGACCTCGACCGGATGCGGCCCCGCGGCTTCAAGATCCTGCTCGAGATCCTCGCTCGGCACGACCTGCGGGTGCGGGAGATCCCGTTCGAGTTCGGCGAGCGCCTGGCCGGGGAGAGCAAGGCGTCCTGGCGCAACGGGCTGCACTTCCTGCACCAGATGATCGGCCTGCGCATGGGGCGGATGACCCGCTTCGCCGCCGTCGGCGCGCTGGGGACGGTCGTCAACCTCGCCGTGATGGCGCTGCTCGTGCACGGCGTCTTCGACGTCGACTACGTCGCGGCCTCGATCGTGGCGGCCGAGGTGTCCATCCTGCACAACTTCCTGCTGCAGGAGCGTCTCGTCTTCCGCGACCTGCGCGACGGTGCACACGGCTGGCGGTCCCGCCTGGGCCAGCACCTGCTGTTCAACAACGTCGAGGCGCTCGTCCGGTTGCCCGTGCTGGTCCTCCTCGTCGAGCAGCTCGGCACCAACGCCGTGGTGGCGCAGGCGCTGACGCTGTCGGTCGCCTTCGTCGTGCGGTTCCTCTTCGTCTCCCGGGTCGTGTACCGCCCGCGCACCGCTGCCGGTAGCCGCCGGAGCTCCTCGGCGCCCCGGGTCGACCCGGCCGACGTCCGAACCGGGCGCGGCCTGACGCTGGTCACCCCGACGCTGCAGGACTCGCCGTCGCAGCTGCTGCCCACGGACACCGCCCTGCCCGTGCCGCCCGACGACGTCGAGCGGGACCTCTACCTGAGCAGCCAGCACCGCTGGCTGGCCCCGGCGACGTTCGTCGGCTACATGCTGATCGTCGTCGGCGTCGCCTACTTCGTGAGCGGCCACCCCTGGAGCGCCCTGCTCCTCGTGCCGCTGCTGCTGAGCACCCTGTCCACCGTGATCTCGCTGTGCACGTCGGTGCAGCGCTCGCGCGTGACCCTGGCCGGTCACCGCGCCCGCGTCCGCGCCTGGCAGCCGGCGCACCGCCCCAGCGTGGACGTCTTCCTGCCGTCGGCGGGTGAGCCGCTGGAGGTCCTGGACAACACGTTCGCCTGGGTGCAGCAGGTCGCCTGGGACGGGGTGCTCACGGTGTACGTGCTGGACGACTCCGGCCGGCCCGAGGTGGCGCAGATGGCCCGCGAGCGGGGCTTCCGCTACCTCTCGCGCCCGGACCGCGGTCACCTGAAGAAGGCCGGCAACCTGCGCTACGGGCACGCGCGCTCGGACGGCGACTTCATCGTCATCCTGGACGCCGACTTCGTCCCGCGCAGCGACTTCCTCGACGAGCTCATCCCGTACTTCGACGACCCCACCGTGGGGATCGTCCAGTCACCGCAGTTCTTCGACATCCGCGTCGGCATGAACTGGGTCCAGCGCGCGGCGGGCAGCACGCAGGTGCTGTTCTACCGCTACATCCAGCCCGCCCGGGACGTCAACGACGCCGCGATCTGCGTCGGGACCAGCGCGGTCTACCGCCGGTCGGCGCTGGACGCGGGCGGCGGGTTCGCCGCCATCGACCACAGCGAGGACATGTACACCGGGATCAACCTCGCGCGGGTGGGGTACTCGCTGCGCTACGTCGCGACGGTGGTCACCAAGGGCGTGTGCCCGGACTCCTTCGAGGGCTTCGTCACCCAGCAGTACCGCTGGTGCGCCGGGTCGATGAGCCTCATGCTCTCCCGCGAGTTCCACGCGATCCGGATGCCCTTCGCGCGGCGGCTCAGCTTCTGGGCCGGCTTCCTCTACTACGTGTCCACCGCCGTCGACGTGGTGACCACGGTCGTCCCGTCCCTGCTGATGATCTACTTCGCCGCCTCCGAGGTGGCCGTCGAGAACTACATCTTCGTCCTGCTGGCGCTGGTGGCGCGGCAGGCGCTGATCCCCTTCATCACCGGCAACAGCGACTCGCTGGTCAACCTCACCCGGATCCAGACGACCTACTCCTTCGCACACCTGGTGCAGATCGTCGACCAGCTGCGCGGACGCGAGGACGACGGCTGGGTGGCGACAGGGGCGGCCCGGTCCTCCTCGCGGGCCCGGCGGATCATCCGGACGGCGCGGGTCTTCCTGGTCAGCACCCAGGTCCTCATGTGGGCGGCGCTGGCCTGGCGCATCCCGGAGTACGGCCTGGGCCACTACTGGCCCATGGTCGCTTTCGCGCTGTTCAACCTCTACGTGACCTACCCGATCATCCTGGCCGACGCGCACCTGCCCCGGCCGATGCAGACGGCCCGTCACGTGGCCGAGACCGGCCGTCGCCACCACGTCCGCGAGCAGGTGGCCGCGTGACCGCCGGCACGCTGGACCGGCCCCTGGCGCGCCCCGCTCCTGTCGCGGGCCCCGGCCGGACCCCCGGGCGGGCCCTGCCCCGGCTGGTCCTCCTCGCCCTGTGCGCCCTGCAGGTGGCCCTGGCCGTGCTCCCGCGTCGCAACCAGAGCCCGTTCGAGGACGAGGGCCTCTACGTCTACATGGGCCACCGCATGATCGAGCACCTGCTCCACGGCTCCTCGCTGTCGGAGTACCCGGGCGCCTACTTCTCGGGGGCTCCGGGTCTGTACCCGGTGCTGGCCGCGCTGGGGGACTCGGTCGGCGGGCTGCAGGGCGCGCGGGCGGTCAGCCTGGCCTTCGCCGTGGCGGCCACGATCTGCGTCAACGGACTGGGCCGGCAGCTGTACGGCGTCCGCGCCGGGCTCCTCGGCGCGGCCGCGTTCGTGCTGTGCGGCTCGGTGGTCTTCCAGTCCGGACTGGCCACCTTCGACTCGGCGACGCTCTTCCTGGTCGCCGCCGCGTCCTGGCTGACGGTCCACAGTGTCCGCAACGACGCCTTCCTCTGGGCGCCGGCCGTGGCGCTGGTCCTGGTGCTGGCGGCCGCCACCAAGTACGGCGGCGTGGCCTACGTCCCGGTCGTGGCGCTGCTGGCGGTGTGCGTCAGCGACAGCCGGCACCGGCTCGTGGTGCTGCGGCGGGCGGTCTTCATGGTGCTGGCCTGGGTCGTCATCGCCTTCTTCGCCTTCAGCGTGTGGGGGCAGAGCCTGCGCCAGGGGATCCTCGACACCACCGTCGACAGGGACCCGCTCAACCCCGCCGGGCCCGCCGTCATGCTCGAGCAGATCGTCACCTGGGTCGGGCCGTGGCTCGCGCTCGCCGTCCTGGGCGCGCTGGTCAGCCGGCGGACCTGGGCGCTCTCGCTGGCACTGCTCGCCGGCTCGGTGATCGCCCCCGCGCAGCAGGTGCTGAGCGGGGAGTCGACGTCGCTGGCCAAGCACGTGGCCTTCGGCATGGTGTTCGCCTGCCCGTTGGCCGGCCTGTTCCTGGACCGGCTCAGCCGGCGCCTGCGGTACCTGACGGTGCCCCTGGTCGCGGGGTCCCTCGTCGCCCTCGGGCTGACCGGCCTGCACCACGCGGACCGGTTCCTCAACGGGTGGGTGCCCAACGACGAGCTCGTCCCCGTGCTGCGGACGCTGGAGCAGGCCTCGCCGGGCAAGACGATCCTCGGGGACCAGCCCTCCGCCGAGCGGTACCTCATGCGCGAGGACACCGACCCGCTCCAGTGGGTCGACACCTACTCGTTCTCCTACGGCGGCGAGACCGGGATGGCGGCCTACGAGCAGGCCGTGCAGCAGACGGCGTTCGGCGTGATCTACCTGGCGGTGCGGTCGAACACCGAGAACGGTCGGGAGCTCTACGAGTACCTGCTGGAGACCGACACCCCGTACAAGCAGGTCGCCGTCGTCGAGCGCACCCTCTACGGGGAGCCGGCCGGGGTGTGGGTCCTCTTCATGCCCGAGGTGACGCCGACGCCCGACCTGGGAGGTGGAGGATCAGCGGACCCGACGGCGACCCCCCAGGAGTAGCCGCTCCGCCGGGAGGCGGGGGAGTCACGCGGCGACGCGTCCTGTCGCTGCTCGCGGCCGCTCCCGTGCTGGCGGCCGTGCCCCTCGGACGTGGCCTGCTGCGGGACGACGACGTCCCGGAGCTGGTCACCCGGTGCCGGTTCGGCGCCTGGGCGGCGACCGGCGGCGGACCGGTCGAGGACCACCGCGCGCTCGAGGCGCGGCTGGGCGCCGCGCTGCCGGTGTTCTCCTGGTTCCAGGCGCTCGACCCGTGGGACACCGCGATCGCGGAGGGCATCGCCGGGTTCGACCGGGCCGATCCCTACGACTGCATGGTCTGCCTCGAGGCGTGGGACACCCGCCTGGCCGACGTCGTGGCGGGGGAGAGGGACGACTACTTCCGGCGGTACTTCGACGGCGCCCGCACCTATCCCGGCCGGGTGGTCGTCCGGCTGCTGCACGAGGCGAACGGGAACTGGTACCCCTGGTCGGTCGCGCACGACGGGGACGCGGTGACCAGCACCGGGCAGTGGCAGGAGGCCTGGCGCCGGATCGTCGGGATCGCCCGCGGACAGGGCGCCGCCAACGTCACCTTCATGTTCTGCGCGAACGCGGAGGACGTCGGCGGGGTGCCCGTCGAGGACTACTGGCCCGGCAGCGAGTGGGTCGACGTGGTCGGGGTCGACGGCTACAACTGGGGCTGGGACGCCGCCGGCTCGCCCGACGTCACCGCCGAGGAGCTCCTCGACCCCATGTACCGGCGGCTGACGGCGCTGCACCCCACCGCCGAGTTCATGGTCGGGGAGCTCGGCTGCGCCGCGCACCCCGGCAAGGCGGGCTGGTACGAGGCCCTCTACCGGTCCCGCAGGTTCCCCCGGCTCACCCAGGTCGCCTTCTTCCACGAGGCCAAGGAGCAGGACTGGCGGCTGGACTCCGACGAGGAGACCCTCCGGACCAACCGCCGCTACCTGGCGCGCGCACCCCGGTGACCCCGGCGGTCCCGGACCGTGCCGAGCGGGCAGGCCTGCGGGCGCTCGATCGGCCGGCTCTCCGGCGGCGGTCCGGGGTCCCCTGACGGTCGCCGTCCGGGGCACCCGGGGGCGTCGGGGATACTCGTCGTCGTGCGGAGAGCCCTGCTGCTGGAGAACATCGACCCGGTGGCGGCCGACCTGCTCGGCGCGGCCGGGTACGAGGTCGAGTCGCTGCGCGGCGCGCTGGACGAGGACGACCTCGTCGCCGCCCTCGACGGCGTGGACCTCCTCGGCATCCGCTCGAAGACGCAGGTGACCGCGCGGGTGTTCGCCGCCCGCCCCGGCCTGGTCGGTCTCGGGGCGTTCTGCATCGGCACCAACCAGATCGACCTGCGCGCCGCGGCCGGCGCCGGGGTGGCGGTGTTCAACGCGCCCTACTCCAACACCCGCAGCGTGGTGGAGATGGCGATCGCGGAGATCATCATCCTGGCCCGCCGCCTGGTCGACCGGGACCGCGCGCTGCACGCCGGCTCCTGGGACAAGTCGGCGTCCGGCAGCCACGAGGTGCGCGGCCGGACGCTCGGCATCGTCGGCTACGGCAACATCGGCAGCCAGCTGTCGGTGCTCGCCGAGGCGCTGGGCATGCGGGTGCTGTTCTACGACCTCGAGGACAAGCTCGCGCTGGGCAACGCCGAGCGCTGCGACACGCTCGAGGAGCTGCTCGAGCGGGCCGAGACGGTGACGCTGCACGTCGACGGGCGGGCCGGGAACGCGGGCATGTTCGGCGCGGAGCAGTTCGCCCGGATGCGCCGGCGGAGCCTGTTCCTCAACCTCTCCCGCGGCTTCGTCGTCGACCACGAGGCGCTGCGCGAGCACATCCTCAGCGGGCACATCGCCGGTGCCGCCGTCGACGTCTTCCCCGACGAGCCGCGCGAGCAGGGCGACCCGTTCACGTCGGTGCTGCGCGGGCTGCCCAACGTGATCCTCACGCCGCACGTCGGCGGGTCGACCCAGGAGGCGCAGCACGACATCGGGCGGTTCGTGGCCGGCAAGCTCGTCGACTACACCGGCGCCGGCACGACGACGCTGAGCGTCAACCTGCCCACCGTCGCCCTGCACGGCTCGTCGGCCGACCGGTTCGCGCTGCTGCACCGCAACGTGCCCGGCGTGCTGGCGCGGGTCGACGCGCTCGTCGGCGAGCACGGGCTCAACGTCGACGGGCAGGTGCTGGCCACCCGCGGTGAGCTCGGCTACGCGGTCACCGACGTCAGCGAGGAGCTGCCGGCGGAGCTCGTCAAGGCGCTCGAGGCACTGCCGGAGAGCGTGCGGCTCACCACCTTCGGGCGCCGCGAGGGCTGACCCCCACGGCGGTGACCGGCCGTCGCTGTCCGCTGACCCAGCGGCAGCCCGGACCGTGTCGCCGTCGGCCGGGGCGGCGTTTCCGGCAGTCGTCGCCCACGGCGGCCCGTCGGGCTCGTCAGTCCTGCGGACGCCGGGGCGCGGCGACCGCGGACGTGTCCACGGACCCTCGTGCCTCCCGTCGACCCAGGAGGCCAGCCGTGTCCCGCTCCGCCCTCGTGTCCCGCTCCGCTCTCGCGTCCTCGCTGCTCACCGCCGCCGTGCTCCTCGCCGGCTGCGGCGGCGCCGACGGGGGCGACGTCGTCCCCGCCGCCGACGACCGCCCGCTCGCCTCCGCCGCCCCCACGACGGAGCCGGCGGAGGAGCCGGTGGCCGAGGAGCCGGCGGAGGAGCCGGTGGCCGAGGAGCCGGACGCCGGCCCACCGGAGACGGAGCCGACCGCCGAGCCCGCTCTCGAGCCGCCCGGCGGGCCGCCCGAGGGGCAGCCCCCGGCGGAGCCGCCATCCGATGTGCCGCCCGCCGAGGAGCCACCCGCCGAAGAGCCGCCCGCCGTCGTCTGGCCCGAGGAGGTCGTCCCGGCGCAGGGCAGCAGCGTCTGGGCGGTCTACCTGGCGGTCGGCTCGCCGGATTCCGAGTGGGACCTGCACGAGCTGGGCGAGACCGCGTCCTACGCCGGGTTCCTCGGCTACACCGGCTCCGGCGTCGGGTCGGTGTCCTGCGACCGGGGCGCCGCCGAGCAGCTCGGCTTCGACCCCGCCGACTCCCGGGTCGCCGTCTACTTCGACAGCGCCGCCCGCGCGCAGGAGTTCGTCGCCGTCTACGACCGCCAGGACGTCGGCTCGGCGCAGGTCACCACCTACTGCCTGGACTGACCCCTCAGCGGGGGAGCGGCTCCCGGTGCGGCCAGAACGCGAGCAGGGTCCGGATCCCGGTCACCAGCGCGAGCGGGCGGTCGAGCATCGGGTGGTGCCCGGCGTCCGGCAGGTCGACGACCGGCAGGCCGGCGGGCACCAGGGCCGCCATCTCGGCGGCCATGCGCGGGTCCACCAGCCCCTTCTCGCAGCGGAACAGCGCGGCCGGGACGGTCAGCCGCGGCAGCAACTCGGTGAGCAGCGGCGGAGAGCCCCACAGCCGGGGGTCGAACTTCCAGGTCCACCCGTCACCGTCCCGGCGCAGCGAGTCGGCCGCCACGTGCGCGCGCACGTACGGGAGCAGCACGTCCTGGGCCGGGACGGTACGGAAGCGCCCGACCGCCTCCTCGACGGTCGGGTAGGTGCGGTGCGGCCGTCGCCGTTCGCGCAGCTGCTCCTCCTCCGGCGGCCGCCGCACCAGGGGCGAGTCGATGACGGCGACGCCCGCGACGGCGTCCGGGTGCTCCACGCCGACGACGAGCGACACCCAGCCGCCCATGCTGTGCCCGAGGACGACGGGCCGGTCCAGCCGCTCGGCGTCCGCCACGGCGACCACCTCGCGGGCCCAGCCGGCCATGTCGTAGGCGGCGCGCCGGCCGCTGTCGCCGTGCCCGCTGAGGTCCAGCGCCACCACCCGGTGCGAGTGCAGCTGCGGGGCGACGTGGTCCCACCAGCCCGAGTGGGCTGCGCCGCCGTGCACCAGCACCAGCCCGGGACGCCCGGCCTCGCCCCACGCCCGGTAGCGCACGGGCGTGCCGTCGACCTCGACCTCCCGCCGCTCGGGCGCCTGCGCCAGCGCGGCCGCGAACCAGGCGGGGGCGACGCCGGTCTCGGTGGCGGCGGACATGGGCGACTCCTCGGGGTGGTCCGGTCGGTCCACCGATCATCCGGGCCGGCCCGGTCCGGCTCGCACCGGGTGGACACCGCCGCGTCCGCAGGCGGCCGGGACGGTGCCCTGAACAGGCCCGGGCGCGGGGCGGCCGGGCTGGTGCCGGTCGCCTCGACCGTCCTCCGGGCGCCCCCCCTGCACGACCGGCTCGACCGCGAGGGCCGGACCGAGGAGACGGTCGACCGCCTGCTGCGGGCCGACCTCCTCCGCACCCTCGCGCCGGCCGTGAGCACCCTCACCCTGGTCACGGCGTCGGGACGGAGTCGGCCGGTCACGGATCGGGGAGCGGTTCTGCACCGCGCTGACCAACTTCTGCTTTCCACCGAGCACAAGTGTCGCTAGGTTCGGTGACGTGGGGCACAGCCCCACTCGCGGACGGGGACGACGACCCGCGTCCCGGGCGCCTCGGTGGAGGTGCCCGGGACGCGGGACGGCGACTCCGCGAGCGACGACGTGCACCGCTGCACCCGTCGAGAGGGATCCACCCGAGGTGAAGAGAAGTCTCCGGTCCACGGCACGCGCCGTGCTCCTGGCCGCCCTGTCCGCCGTGCTGTTCGTCGGGCTGGCCGGCACCGCCACCGCCGCGCCACCGACCAGCACCCCGGCCGCGTCCGACTGCGCCGGTCGCGGCGTGCCGCTGAGCAAGATCTCCATCCAGCTGTACACCTTCGCGGGCTACATCGGCTCGTCGCAGGAGCGCCACGAGGAGGTCCTGCGCCGGCTGGCCGAGATGGGCTACCGCAACGTGGAGCCGTACACGCTGAGCGGCTGGACCGCCGAGGAGTACCGGGCCCTGCTCGACGAGTACGGGCTCAAGGCGTCGGCCCGGCACGTGGACGTCGGCACGCACACGGCCCCGGCCGACATCGCGCAGATCATCGAGGACAACCGCGTCCTCGGCATCAAGTACTTCGGTTCCGGCAGCAGCGCCGGCGCCCCGTGGACGCAGCCGCTGCCGACCGAGGCCGACTGGGTCGCCTACGCGCAGTACCTCGACGCCGTCGGCGAGCAGGCCCGCAAGGCCGGCCAGACGCTGATGATCCACAACCACGACTTCGAGTTCACGCGCGTCTTCGGTGACCGCACCGCCTTCGACATCCTCATGCAGCACACCCAGGCGAAGAACGTCGTCTCGCAGCTCGACCTGTACTGGGTGTCCTACGCGGGCCTCGACCCGGTCGACGTGGTCGAGGAGTACGGCAACCGGATCCAGCTGTTCCACGTCAAGGACCTCAACCCGGACCTGAACCGGCGGATCGAGATCGTGGGCCGCGGGAACATCGACTTCCCGTCGATCTTCGCGGCGGGCGGCGGCAGCACCCGGTACTTCGTCGTCGAGCACGACCCCCGCTGGGGCGACGGGACCTTCGACCCGTTCCAGGCGGCACGTGAGGGTCTCGCCTACCTCACCTGCACCACCTACTGACGCACCTGCACTCCGCTCGTCGGGGGCGGTCCCGGGTACCGGGGCCGCCCCCTCGCGCGTCCGGGGCCGCACACTGCACACCCCGCCCGGCACCGGCCCCCAGGGAGCAGGCATGGACCTCGACGTCACGGCACGTCCGCGGGTGCACGCCGTGGTCGGGGCCGGGGGAGCCACCGGCCGGAGGCTGGTCGCGCACCTGCACGCGTCCGGACACCGGGTCCGCGCGGTCACCCGGGACGGCCGGGACGTCGGCTCGCCGGGTGTAGAGCTCGCCGCGGCCGACGCCACCGACGCCGCGGCGCTGGCAAGGGCGTGCCGGGGGGCGGACGCCGTCCACCACTGCGTCATGCCCGTGCTGTCCCGGTGGACCAGCGGCTTCCCCGTGGTCACCGACGCCCTGGTCGCGGCCGCGTCCCGGATCGGCGCCCGGCTCGTCTACGCCGACGACACCTGGATGTACGGCCGGGTCGACGGCCCGATGACCGAGCACACCCCGTGGCGCCCGGTCAGCCCCAAGGGCGTGCTGCGCGCCTGGCTCGCCGAGCGCATGCTGCACGCCGCCGCGGCCGGGCGCCTGCAGGTCAGCATCGTGCGGGCCGGCGAACTGTACGGGCCCGGCGTGCGCTCGCTCGTCGCCGGCAACGTCTTCCGGCCGGCCCTGCGCGGCCTGCCGGTGCAGTGGATCGGTGACCCCGACCTGCCGCTGACCCCCACCCTGATCGACGACTTCGCCGCGACGCTCGCAGCCGCCGGGGCGGGGGACACGTCCGACGCCGCGGTCTGGCACGTGCCGCACCCGGCCCCGACGACGGGGCGTGCGCTGGCCGCCGAGGCCTGCCGTCAGGCGGGCACCCGCCCGCGGCTGACGGCTCACGGCAGCGCCCGGATCCGCGCTCTGGGCCGGGTGCTGCCCCTGGCGCGCGAGGGCGCCGAGATGGTCTACCAGTTCGAGCAGCCGTTCGTGGTGGACGGCAGCCGGGCCGCCCGGGCGTTCGGGCTGACGCCGACCCCCTACGCCGAGGGTGTGCGCCGCACCCTCGCCTGGCTGCGCGGCGGTCCCTAGCCGGTCCGCCCGTGCCGCGGCGCGGGTGGCAGCATGCGGCCGTGGCCCCGACCGAGCCCCCGGCCGAGCCGGGCGACACCGCCTTCGTCCTCGGCGGCGGGGGAGTGCTGGGCGCGGCCGAGGTGGGCATGCTGCAGGCGCTGTTCGACGCCGGCGTCCGGCCCGACCTCGTCGTGGGCACCTCGGTCGGCGCGGTCAACGGCGCCTTCGTCGCGGCCGACCCCACGCCCGACGCGGTGGGCCGGCTGCGCGCCGTCTGGGAGGAGCTGGCGTCGAAGCGGGTGTTCGCCGGATCGGTGGCCGCCCGCGTCGGCACGCTGGTGCGCACCCGCACCCACCTGCACCCGCGGGAGCCGCTGCGCGAGCTGCTCGAGTCCTCCCTGCCGGCCGACTTCGCCGCGCTGCGGGTGCCGTTCCAGTGCGTCGCGGCCAGCATCGAGCGGGCCGCCGAGCGGTGGTTCAGCGAGGGCCCGCTGGTCGACGCCGTCCTGGCCTCCTGCGCCGTCCCCGGCCTGCTGCCGCCGGTGGAGATCGACGGCGAGCACCACCTCGACGGCGGGCTGGTGCACAGCATCCCGGTGGGCCGGGCCGTCGCCCTGGGCGCGCGGACGGTCTACGTGCTGCACGTCGGCCGGGTGGACCGCCCGCTGCGCCCGCCCACCCGGCCCTGGGAGGTGGCCACGGTGGCCTTCGAGATCGCCCGGCGGCACCGCTACAGCGCCGACCTCGCCGCCCTGCCGCCCGGGGTGACGGTGCACGTGCTGCCCGCCGGCGACGACGCCCCGCCCGGTGCGGCCAACCTGCGCTACCGCGACTTCTCGGCCGTGCCCGCCCGCATCGAACGCGCCCGCGCCGCCGCCGCCGGGCACCTGGCGCGCGCCGCCGGCGGGGAGGCCTGACGTGCTGCCACCCCGCCCCGTGCGCCGCGTCGCCGGCCCGCTGTTGCTCGCCCTGCTGGTCCTCGGCGTCGTGCTGCTGCCGGTGCTCGCCGTCGTCGCGCTGGTGGCCTCGTTCTTCCTGCCGGGCCGGCTGCGGGCGCTGCGGCTGCTCGCCTTCGGCCTGGTGTACCTCGCGATGGAGGTGGCCGGGCTGGCCGCCGCCGCGGTGCTCTGGGCAGCGAGCGGCCTCGCCCGCGGGGTGCGCGGCCGGCGGTGGCGGGCGGCGCACTACACCGTCCTGCGGGTCCTCCTCGACGCCGTCATGCGCGCCGCGCAGCGGCTGTTCGCCCTGCGGCTGGTCACCGACGGCGAGTCCTGGTCACCGCTGGACGACGGCGTGCCCGGCTCGACCAACGCGATGGTCGTGCTCTCCCGCCACGCCGGGCCGGGCGACTCGTTCCTGCTGGTCAACACGCTCATGAACCGCGACCACCTGCGCCAGCCGCGGATCGTCCTCAAGGACACCCTCCAGCTCGACCCGCTGATCGACACCTTCCTCAACCGGCTGCCCAACTCCTTCGTCTCCGCCGGGCCGGGGGCCGGCGAGCGCGCGGAGCGGGCGATCGCCGACCTCGCCCGCGACCTGGGCGAGGAGGACGCGCTGCTGATCTTCCCGGAGGGCGCGAACGCCACCCCGCGACGGCGGCTCCGGGCCATCCAGCGGCTGCGCGACCGCGGCCTGGTGGCGGCGGCCCGCCGCGCGGAGGCCATGCGGCACGTACTGCCGCCGCGCCCGGGGGGCGTCGTCGCGGCGCTGCAGGCGGCACCGCACGCCGACGTCGTCCTGGTCGCGCACACCGGCCTGGAGCACCTCGACAGCGTCCGCGACGTCTGGCGCGAGCTGCCCATGGACAAGACGCTGCACCTGCGCTGGTGGTTCGTCCCGGCCGCCGAGGTGCCGCGCGGGGAGGCCGAGCTCACCGACTGGCTCTACCGCTGGTGGGAGACGATCGACGCCTGGATCACCACCACCTCGGCGGCCGAGGACACCGGCCGCTGACCGGCCGGCGGGGGAGTCCCGCCGGCCGCGCGGGCGTCAGGTGCGCACCGCCGTGCCCGGCTCGGCGGGCACGGCCGCACCGCCGGGCGGCACGTCGGCCTCGTCGGGGCGCTCGTCGGGCCGCTGGGCCAGCCGGGAGGGCCACCACATCCACCGGCCGACGTCGAGCGTGAGCGCCGTGACCAGTACCGAGCGCACGATGATCGTGTCGAGCAGCACGCCCAGCGCGACGGCGATGCCCAGCTGGGTGAGGAACGTCAGCGGCAGGGTGCCGAGCACCGCGAACGTGGCCGCCAGCACCAGCCCGGCCGAGGTGATCACCCCGCCGGTGGCCGCCAGGCCGACGAGCGCGGCCCGCCGGGTGCCGTGGTCGACGGCCTCCTCCCGGACCCGGGTCATCAGGAAGATGTTGTAGTCGATGCCGAGCGCGACGAGGAACACGAAGACGAACAGCGGGAACGAGCTGTCGGTGTCGGTGACGCCCAGCACCGCGTCGAAGAGCAGCGCGCTCAGGCCGAGGGCCGCGCCGAAGGACAGGACCACGGTCGCGATGAGCAGCAGCGGCGCCACCACCGCCCGCAGCAGCACCCCGAGCACGGCGAGCACCACGAGCATGATCAGCGGGATGACCACGCGGTTGTCCCGCTGGGAGGCGTTCTGCACGTCGAGGTTGAGCGCCGTGTTGCCCCCGACGATCGCCTGCCCGTCGCCGGCGTCGTCCAGCGCGCCGCGCAGCCGCTCGATGGTGTCGGCGGCCGCCGGGCTGTCGAACGGGTCGGACAGCGACGCCTCGACGAGCGCGTCGTCCCCGACGACCTGCGGCTCGCGCACCTCGGCGATGCCGTCGTCGGCGGCGACGGTGTCGGCGACCTCCGGGGCGGAGTCGGCGGTCGTGACGACGAGGACGGAGTTGCCCGCGACGGCGGGGAAGTGGCGGGCTGCCGCCTCGTCGCCCTGCACCGACTCCGGCTCGCCGCGGAAGCTCTCGGCCTGGGTGAGGCCGCTGGGGTCGAGGCGGAACACGGCGGTGCAGGCGAGGAGGAGCAGCAGGCTCGTGACCACCCACGTCACGCGCGGTCGCGGCCGGATCGCCGCGCCCACCCGCGCCCAGAACCCGGTCGCGCTCGGCTCGGCGCTGCCGAAGGCCGGGCGCACCGGCCAGAACACCCAGCGCCCGCAGATCACCAGCAGCGCCGGCAGCAGCGTCATGAGCACCACGAGGGTGACCGCGACGCCGATCGCCGCGACCGGGCCCAGCCCCGCGGTGGAGTTCATCTCGGCCGCGACCAGGCACAGCATGCCGAGGACGACGGTCCCGCCGCTCGCGAGCACCGCCGGCCCGGCCCGGTGCACGGCCTCGGTCATCGCCTCGTGCCGGTCGGTGTGCAGCCGCAGCTCCTCCCGGTACCGGGCGACCAGCAGCAGCGCGTAGTCGGTGCCGGCGCCGACGACCAGCACGGTGAGGATGCTCGCGCTCTGCGCGTTCACGGTCAGGTCGGCGTACCGGGCGAGCAGGTAGACGACGGCCTGGGAGCAGAACAGCGCGATGACCGCGGAGAAGATCGGCAGGACCCACAGCACCGGGCTGCGGTAGGTGAGCAGCAGGATGAGGACGACGACGCCGAGGGCCGCGAACAGCAGCGTCCCGTCGATGCCGGCGAAGGCCTCCGACGAGTCGGCCGCGCTGCCGGCCGGGCCGGTCACGTAGGCGTCCAGGCCGTCCGGTCCGTCGGAGACCTCGGCGCGGATGCCGTCGACGACCGGCGCGATCGCCTCCCAGCCGTCGGGCCCGACGTTCAGCGGCACGACCAGCTGCAGCGCCTGCCCGTCCTCGGACGGGATCGGGCCGAGCACCTCGCCGTCGAGCTCGTCGAGCCGGCCGAGGGCCTCGACGTCGGCCTGCACGGCGGCCCTGTCCTCGGCGGTGAGCCCCCCGGTGCGCTCGTACACGACGACGGCGGGGATGAGGTCGGGGTCCGAGCCGAGCTCGGTCTGCCGTTCCAGCGCCCGGGTCGACTCCGCCTCGGCCGGCAGCCAGGCGGCGACGTCGTTCTCCTGCTGGTCGGTCAGCCGCCCGGCCAGCGGGGCCGCGACGGCGGCGAGGACGAGCCAGACGACGAGCACCACCCACTTCAGGCGCGGGTGGCTGACACGGGACGCGAACGACCTGCCCATGGGTGGGCCCCTCCGGTGGAGCCGGGTCCCCCGCACCCCGGACGGCGACGATGCGAGCCGGACGCTAGCGACGGGCGTCTCCGCCCGTCACCGGGTTTCCCGGCGTCGGAGCGCCCCGCCCGGCGCGTGTCACGGGGCGTGACGGCACCGCGGCCGGAGGGTGGCCGGAGGGGCGCCGGCCGATCCGGGACCGGGCCCCCGCCGGGGTGGTGCGCGTCTTAACCGTCTCGAAACGCCGCGCGTCCGGCCGCGAAACGACCCGCTCCTAGCTTCCGTCGCGAGCGGGCGCCGGCTGAGGCGCCCCGCCGAGAGACGGAGAGCCGCATGCCCTTCCCCCGCCGCGCCGCGCGCGCCGGAGCCCTGTCGATCGCCGCCGTCCTGGCGCTCACCGCCTGCGGGTCGGGGGACGAGCCCACCGCGGCCGCCGGTGAGGGAGGCGGGGACCTCGGCGAGCTCACCCTGCAGCTGTCCTGGATCAAGAACGCCGAGTTCGCCGGCGAGTTCTTCGCCGACACCAACGGCCACTACACCGACGTCGGCTTCACCTCGGTGACGATGGACCCCGGTCCGGGCGCCATCGAGACCCTGGTGGCCACCGAGGACGCCGACTTCGGCCTGAGCAACGCCGTCTCCACCGCGCAGGTCATCGCGGAGGAGGACGCACCGCTGAAGATCGTCGGCACGAAGTTCCAGAAGAACCCGTTCACCATCCTGTCCCTGGCCGACGGCGGGAACATCGCGACGCCGCAGGACCTGGTGGGCAAGCGGATCGGCGTGCAGGCCGGCGGCAACGAGACGCTGTTCGACGCCCTGCTCGAGGTCAACGGCATCGACCCGGCCGACGTCGAGAAGGTGCCGGTCGAGTACGACCCGGCCCCGCTCATCGACGGCGAGGTCGACGGGTTCCTCGCCTACCTCACCAACGAGTCGATCACCGTGCAGTCGCAGGGCATCGAGGTCACCAACCTGCCCTTCGCCGACAACGGGCTGCCCTTCGTCGCCGAGTCGGTCATCACCACCGACCGCATGATCGCCGAGGAGCCGGAGCGGGTGATGGCCTTCCTGGAGGCCGAGATCCGCGGCTGGCAGGACGCGCTGGCCGACCCGGCCGAGGGCGCCCGCCTCGCGGTGGAGGAGTACGGCGCGGACCTGCAGCTGGACATGGCCAAGGAGCTCGAGCAGTCGGAGGTCCAGGCCGGACTGATCGTCACGCCCGACGTCGAGGCCAACGGCCTGTTCACGATCACCGACGAGCTGATCGAGCAGAACATGGCCACGCTCGCGGCCGCCGGCATCGACATCGAGGCCGAGGACCTCTTCGACCTGTCGCTGCTCGAGCAGCTGCTCGAGGAGAAGCCCGAGCTCGCCGAGCTGCCCGCCTGACCGACCCGTCCGGGAGACCCGACATGACCGACGTCGTCACGACGTCGACGGGCGCCGGTGCCGGTGGGGCCGTGGGCTCCACCGGCACCGGCGTGCGGATCGACCACCTGTCCAAGACCTTCCGGGTCGGGCGCCGCACGGTGCAGGCCCTGGAGGACGCCACGCTGTGGACCGACCGGGGCAGCTTCCTGTCCCTGCTCGGGCCGTCGGGCTGCGGCAAGTCCACGATCCTGCGGATCCTCGCCGGCCTGGAGGAGCCGACGTCGGGATCGGCGCTGGTCGACGGGCGCACGCCGCTGCAGCTGCGCCGCGACCACGACCTCGGCATCGCCTTCCAGGACTCCGCGCTGCTGCCCTGGCGGTCGGTGCTGTCCAACATCCGGCTGCCGTTCGAGGTGTCCGGGCAGCGGCCCGACGACGCGCTCGTGGCCGAGCTCATCCGGCTGGTCGGCCTGGAGGGGTTCGAGAAGGCGAAGCCCGCCCAGCTGTCCGGCGGCATGCGGCAGCGGGTGTCGATCGCCCGGGCGCTGGTGGTGCGGCCGTCGGTGCTGCTGCTCGACGAGCCGTTCGGGGCCCTGGACGACATGACCCGCCAGCGGTTGAACGTCGAGCTGCTGCGCATCTGGACGGAGAAGCCGGCGACCACGCTCATGGTCACCCACGGCATCTCGGAGGCGATCTTCCTGTCCGACCGGGTGGCGGTGATGAGCGCGCGGCCCGGCCGCGTGCAGGAGGTCATCGACGTCGACCTGCCGCGGCCGCGGACGCCGGACATGATGCGCACGCCGGAGTTCCACGCCCTGCACGACCGGGCCTCGGAGCTGCTGTTCGGCGGCGCCGCGGCGGCGGGGGACTGAGCGTGTCCCTCGCCCGCGGGCCGGCGCGCTCCCTGGTCACCGGCGCGCTCGGCGTCGTCGCGCTCCTCGTCCTGTGGGAGCTGGCGGCGGTCACCGTGCTGTCGGGCGCCCGCGTGCCCACCCCGGGCGGGGTGGCGGGTGCGGCGGTCGACGGCGGCTGGCGCTTCTGGTCGCTGCACTTCGGCATGACGCTGCAGGAGGCCGCGGTCGGCTTCGGCTACGGCACGCTCGCCGGCCTCGTCGTCGCCTCGCTGGTGCTGCTGCTGCCGGTCGCGGAGCCGGTGTTCATGCAGGTCGCCGTCATGAGCTACTGCGTGCCGCTGGTGGCGGTCGCGCCGGTGCTGTTCATCGTCATCGGCAACCCCGACGAGGGGCAGCGCTCGGGCACGGCCACCGCGCTCGCGGCCCTCTCGGTCTTCTTCACGACCGTGGTGGGGGCGGTGCTCGGCCTGCGCTCGGCCGACCGCGCCAGCCTCGACGTGGTGCGCGTCTTCGGCGGCGGCCGGGTGCGCCAGCTGGTCAAGGTGCAGGCGGTCGCCGCGCTGCCGTCGCTGCTGGCCGCGCTGCGGATCGGGGCGCCGGCGGCCTTCCTCGGGGCGATCCTCGGCGAGTACGTCGGGGGCGTGCAGCGGGGCGTCGCGCTGGTGCTCAAGATCGCGCAGCAGAACGTCGACGTCGAGCAGGCGTGGGCGGTGGGCATCGGCTGCGCGCTGGTGGCCGGCGCCTTCTACGCCGCCTTCGGGCTGGTCGGCCGGCTGGTCACCCCGTGGTCGCGCGGGGCGGCGGCGTGACCGCGGTGCTGCCCGGCGCCGGCCAGGCCCCCGCGCCCGGGCGGGCCGGCTCGCTGCTGCGGGCGGTGCTGCGCCAGGTGGGCACCGCGGTGCTGGTGCTCGCCGTCGTCGTCCTGCTGTGGACGGTGCTGCTGCGGGTCTTCGACGTCTCGCCCTACGTCGGCAAGACGCCCGCGGAGGTGTGGACGACGCTGTTCGGCGAGGACGACTCCGCCGAGCTGCGCGCCGAGATCGGCACCCTGCTGGGGCAGACCCTGCTCGACGCCGGCGTCGGCTTCGTCGCGGGGCTGCTGTCCGCCGTCGTGCTGGCCGCGGTCGTGGTGCGCTACCGGCTGCTGGAGGGCGCGGTCATGCCGGTGGCGCTGGTGCTGCAGACCGTCCCGCTCATCGCGCTCGCGCCGATCCTCATCCTCGCCGTCGGCCGCGGCTACGTCCTCGTCGCCACGATGAGCGCGATCGTGGTGCTGTTCCCGGCGCTGGTGAACATCGTGCTCGGCCTGCGCTCGGTCACCCCGCAGATGCGCGACCTGGTGCTGGTCTACGGCGGGTCGCCGTCCACGGTGCTGCGCAAGGTCGGCTTCCCCTCGGCGCTACCGGCGCTGTTCGCCTCGGTGCGGATCGCCGTGCCCGGCGCGCTCACCGGCGCCCTGCTCGCCGAGTGGCTGGCCACCGGCAAGGGCATCGGCTACGCCGTCGTCTCGGCGGCCGGCCGCTCGCAGAACGCCCGGGTGTGGGCGCTGGTCGTGGTCGTCACGATCACCGCCCTGGTGCTCTACCTGCTCGCGCAGCTGGTCGAGGCCGCCGTGCTCAGCCGCTTCGGCCGCGCGGAGGGCACCCGGTGACCCTGACCGTGCACTCCACGCCGACGCCGGCCGACCCGGCGATCGACGCGATGGTCGCCGCCCTGCCCAAGGTCAGCCTGCACTGCCACCTCATCGGCAGCGTGGCGCCGCGGACCGTGCTCGACCTCGCGCGCAAGCACGGCGTGCGGCTCGGCCGGTCCGCCGAGGAGCTCTACGACTCCGCCAGCTACGAGGACCTCGGCGAGTTCCTCCGCGTCCTCGACGTCGTCGGCTCGCTCGTGCGGGACCCCGAGGACTTCGCCCGGGTGACCTACGAGTCGCTCACCGACGGCGGCGCCGCCCACGGCGTCCTCTACCGGGAGGTGCACCTCAGCCCGCCCGGCCACCCCGGCGTGCCCTACCCGACGATCCTCGAGGGCGTCCTCGCCGGCGCCCGCGACGCAGAGACCGACACCGGCATCCGGGCCACGTTCCTGGTCGGCATCTGCCGGGAGCGGTCCGGCGCGGCCGCCGTGGAGCTGGTCGAGCAGGTGGTCGCGCACCGCGTGGACGAGGTGCTCGGCATCGGCCTGGACTACGCCGAGGTGAACGGCCCGCCCGGGCGGTTCGTCGAGGCCTACCGGCTCGCCGCGCGCGCCGGCCTGCAGCGGACGGCGCACTCGGAGTCCGGGCCGCCGGACCACGTCCGGGTGCTGCTCGACGAGCTCGGCTGCAGCCGGGTCGACCACGGCTACCACGTCGTCGACGACCCGGAGCTCACCGCCCGCTGCGCCGGGGAGCGGGTGCCGTTCACCTGCACCCCGGTGAGCTCCGACATCGGCCGCTACTCCGGCAGCGGCGACGGCAGTCACCGGCGGATCGCCGAGATGGCCGACGCCGGGCTGCTCGTCACGATCGACAGCGACGACCCGCCGATGTTCGGCACCGACCCGACCCACGACTACCGGGTCCTCGCGCACGCCCTCGGCTGGCGCCGCGACCGCCTGGCCGGCTTCACCCGCAACGCCGTCGAGGCCTGCTGGCTCGACGACACCGACAAGGCCGCTCTCCTCGCCCGCGTCGAGGCGCAGGTGGCGGCGACCCCCGACGCGCCCCCGGCACCCCAGGAGGACCCCGCATGACCAACCGCTTCACCGTCCCGACCGTCGACGTCTCGCCCTACGTGCGGGGCGGCAGCGCCGAGGAGCGCGCCGCCGCGGCCGCCGCGTTCGACGAGGCCGCCCGCACCGTGGGCTTCGTGCAGGTGGTCGGCCACGGCGTGCCGGAGGCGGTCACCGACGCGTTCGCCGCCGCCCTCGACGAGTTCTTCGCCCTGCCGCTGGAGGTGAAGAAGCGCTACCGGACCCCGCCGGAGGTCAACCGCGGCTACGCCCCGCCCAAGACCGAGTCGCTGAGCCTGAGCCTGGGCCTGGCGCCGGCCAACCGGATGCACGACTTCTTCGAGGCGTTCAACGTGGGCGCCGCCGTCTCCGACTTCCCCGGCCTGGACCTGCCCGAGGCCGACTACCCGGAGAACGTGTGGCCCGCCGAGGCGCCGTCCTTCCGCGCGGCGGTGGAGGCCTACTCCGCCGAGGCCGCCCGGGTGGCGCGCACCCTCACCACGCTGTTCGCCGACGCGCTCGGCCTGCCGGCCGGCTACTTCGCCGGCTACACCGGCCACAGCCTCGACGTGCTGCGGATGAACAACTACGCCCTGGAGCCCGGCGCGCTCGAGCTCGACGGCGACCTGACCGGCATGGGCGAGCACACCGACTACGGGATCGTCACCGTGCTGTGGGCCGACCAGGTGGCGGGCCTGCAGGTGCTCGGGCGCGACGGCGGCTGGCACGACGTCATGCCCGCCGACGGCGCGCTGCTCATCAACCTCGGCGACCTCATGGCGCGCTGGACCAACGACCGGTGGATGTCCACCCTGCACCGGGTCAAGCCGCCGATCGTCGACGGCACGATCGCCCGCCGGCGCAGCGCCGCCTTCTTCCACGACGGCGACGTCGACGCGCTCATCGAGACCCTGCCCACCTGCGTCGGGGACGGCTCGCCCTACCCGCCGATCACCGTGGGCGAGCACATCCGGGCCAAGCTGGCCGGCTCCCGGGCCGGTGTGGCCAACCCCGAGGCCGCGCGCGAGGCGGCGCGGGTGCTCGCGGCGCAGGGCGGCGCCTGACCGGCCGGGAGGCTCTACGGTCCGGCGGCATGCCGCGGCCGGTCGCTCTCCTGGTGGTCACCTCCACCCAGCTCGCCGCCCAGGCGGCCGGGCACGCCGTCGCGCTGCGGCGGCGGCGCGCCTTCGACGTCCCGTTCCTCGCCGGCAGCCCCGAGCACCTGGTGCGCGACTGGCTCTGGTTCGGCACGGCCTACAGCGCGCCGCCGTACCTGCTCGGCCGCAGGCCTGGGCGCTCGGGCGGCTGCTGCGCGGACCGGACGACCGCGCGCGGTGGGTGCTGTGCCGGATCGGGGCCGGCCTGACGCTGGGCTACCTGAGCGAGCGGTCGGTGCGGACGCGGGTCCGCCCGGGCGGCCTGGACCCGGTCGAGACGCCCGTCGTCGTGGCCGGCTGGGGGTGCGCGGCGGCGATGGCGCTGCTCGCCGGGTGGGAGCGCCGGGCGGTCAGCGCAGGGGTGAGCGGCGGACCAGCTCGCGGGCGATGACGGTCCGCTGGATCTCGTTGGTGCCCTCGCCGACGATCATCAGCGGGGCGTCGCGGAAGTAGCGCTCGACGTCGAACTCGGTGGAGTAGCCGTAGCCGCCGTGCACCCGGACGGCGTCGAGCGCCACCTGCATCGCGGTCTCGGAGGCGAAGAGCTTGGCCATGCCGGCCTCCATGTCGGCGCGCTCCCCGGCCTCGTACCGGCGGGCCGCGTGCAGCACCAGCTGCCGGGCGGCGGTGAGCCGGGTGACCATGTCGGCCAGCAGGTTCCCCACCGACTGGTGCTCCCAGATCGGGCGGCCGAAGCTCTCCCGCTCCTGCGCGTAGCGCACCGAGTCCTCCAGCGCGGCCCGGCCCACGCCGAGCGCCCGGGCGGCCACCTGGATCCGGCCGATCTCCAGGCCGCGCATCATCTGCGCGAACCCCCGGCCCGGTTCCCCGCCGAGGACGGCGTCGCGCGGCACCCGCATGTCGTCGAAGGACAGCTCGCAGCTCTCCACGCCCTTGTAGCCGAGCTTGGGCAGGTCGCGGGAGACGGTGAACCCCGGCCCCTTCTCCACCAGCAGCACGCTGATGCCGCGGTGCGCCGGCCGCGCGCCGGGGTCGGTGCGGCACAGCAGTGCGACCAGCCCGGACCGGCGGGCGTTGGTGATCCACGTCTTGGACCCGGTGACCACCCAGGAGTCGCCGTCGGCCCGCGCGGTGGTGCGCATCGCCTGCAGGTCCGAACCGCCGCCGGGCTCGGTGAGCGCCATCGTGGCCCGCAGCTCACCGGTGGCCATCCGCGGCAGGTACCGGGCCTGCTGCTCGGGTGTGCCGTGGGCCAGCAGCAGCCGGGCGACGACGGTGTGGCCGCCCATCGCGCCGGCCAGGCTCATCCAGCCGCGGGCGAGCTCCTCGGTGACCGCGACGAAGCACGGCACCGACACGTTCGACCCGCCGTGCTCCTCCGGGACGAGCAGCCCGAAGACGCCCAGCTCCTTCATCCGCTCGACGAGCGCCTCGGGGTAGGTGTCGGCGTGTTCCAGCTCGCGGACCACCGGGCGCACCTCGCGGTCGACGAACCGGCGGACGACCTCGACGACCGCCGTCTCCTCGGCGTCGAGGTCGTGCAGGCTGGCGGGGTCGGGCACGGCGTCCTCCTGGTCGGCGGGCGGGCTCGGGCACATCCTGTCGGGTCGCCCGGCGCGTCGCGGAACCCTCGCCGCCGCCGGGCCCGTTGACCGTGTGCCGGGGTGCACCGGCGCGGGCGCGGGGGCCCCGCCGCCGCGCGCCCCTGCACTCCCGGGCGGCCGTCCGGGGGACCCGACGGAGAACGGAGCACCATGCCGGTCGACCTGTCCACCGCCGAGCCCGCCGACGTCCGCACCGCGCACGAGTCCCTGGTCCGCGAGGTCGCGCTGGTGCACGCCCGGGCGCGGGCCGCCGAGTACCTGGTGCGCGAGGACCCGGCGGCGGCCGCGCGGGCGCTGCGCGGGCTGACCGTCTCCAGCGGCGCGGTGTGGGACGCGCTGCGCACCAGCGCCCCCGTGCCGCGGACCGGTGCCGTCGTCCTTCCCGACCTGCTCGGCGGCTTCCGCGCCGCCGGGGGCTCGGTCCGCTTCGCCGCGACCGGCCCGGAGCAGCGGCTCTCGCCGGACGGCGCGGCTGCGGTGCGGGCGCTGGTGGAGGAGGTGCTGGCGGCCGGCGTCGACGTCGCCGGGTCGCTGTCGGTGGCGCTCACCTGGTCGGCGACGCACCTGGACCTGCTGGTCGTGCTCGGCCCGTCCGCCGACGCCGCGGCGGTGCCGGTGACCGCCGTCGACCTGCTGCGCTCGGCCGGGGCGGTGCTCGCCGCCGGCGGGACGGTGCGGGTGGAGACACCCGAGGCCGGCGGGACCGTCGTCGCCGCGTCCCTGCCGGTGGTGCCCGCGCCCGCCCGGGCGGCGATCACCGGCTGAGGGGACCCGGCGACCGCCGCCGCGGGGTCAGTGGGTGGAGGGCTCCTGCGCGACCTCGCGGCGGTCCTGCGACCACAGCGTGTGGAAGGTGCCCTCCCGGTCGATGCGCCGGTAGGTGTGCGCGCCGAAGAAGTCCCGCTGCCCCTGGATGAGCGCGGCCGGCAGCCGGTCGGAGGCGAGCGAGTCGAAGTAAGCCAGCGCGGAGGAGAACCCCGGCGCGGGGACGCCCGAGGCGGCGGCGAGCCCGACGATCCGCCGCCAGGCGGCCTCGCCCCGTGCCACGGCGTCGGCGAAGTACGGGTCGACCAGCAGCGTCGGCAGCTGCGGGTCGCGCGCGTAGGCCTCCACGATCCGGTTGAGGAACTGCGCGCGGATGATGCAGCCGCCGCGCCAGATGCGGGCGATAGCGCCGAGGTCGATGTCCCAGTCGTAGGCGTGCGCGCCGGCGACGATCAGGTCGAAGCCCTGCGCGTAGGCGACCACCTTCGACGCGTACAGCGCCGCGCGGACGTCGTCCTCGAAGCCCTCGGGCGCCGGCGCCGGGGCCGGCCGCTCCCCGACGCTGCGCTGCACGGCGGCCCGCTGCACCGGCTTGGACGACACCGCCCGGGCGAAGACGGCCTCGCCGATGCCGGAGACGGGGATGCCGAGGCCGACGGCGTTCTGCACGGTCCACACGCCGGTGCCCTTCGAGCCGGCCTCGTCGCGGATGACGTCGACCAGCGGCCGGCCGGTGTCGGCGTCCCGCTGCTTGAGAACCTCGGCGGTGATCTCGATCAGGTAGGACTCGAGGTCGCCGCGGTTCCACTCCTCGAAGACCCCGACGAGGGCGTCGGGGTCGTGCCCGCCGACCCGCCGCAGGAGGTCGTAGGACTCGGCGATGAGCTGCATGTCGGCGTACTCGATGCCGTTGTGCACCATCTTCACGAAGTGCCCGGCGCCGTCGGTGCCGACGTGGGTCACGCACGGCTCGCCCTCGGCGACCGCGGCGATCGACTCGAGGATCGGGCCCAGCGTCTGCCACGCCTCGTCGGAGCCGCCGGGCATGATCGACGGCCCGTGCAGGGCGCCCTCCTCGCCGCCGGAGATGCCGGTGCCCACGAAGTGCAGCCTCCGCTCCCGCAGGGCGTGCTCGCGGCGGATGGTGTCGTGGAAGTCGGCGTTGCCGCCGTCGACGATGATGTCGCCCGGCTCGAACCGCTCCGCCAGCTGCTCGATCACGGCGTCGGTGCCGCGGCCGGCCTGCACCATGACGATCGCGGTGCGCGGCCGGGCCAGCGAGGCCACGAAGGCGTCCATGTCGTGCGCGGCGACGAAGCCGAGGTGCTCGTGCTCGCTCAGCAGCTGGTCGGTGCGGGCGGTGGTGCGGTTGTAGACCGCCACCGTGTTGCCCTCCCGCGAGGCGAGGTTGCGGGCCAGGTTCGAGCCCATCACCGCGAGGCCGACCACCCCGATGTTCGCCACTGCCTGCCCGGTCATCGCGTTCTCCTCGTGTGCGTCGGCTGCTCGGCGTCCGCGGTGATCCTCGGCCCGTGCCCGCGGCGGTGTCCACGCCCTGCCGGTCCCCGGCTGGGGGACCGGCCGGGCGGTCAGGCCAGGGTGGCGACGTCGATGACGAAGCGGTACCGGACGTCGGAGGCGAGGACCCGCTCGTAGGCCTCGTTGACCCGGTCGGCGGGGATGACCTCCACCTCCGCGCCGATGCCGTGCTCGGCGCAGAAGTCGAGCACCTCCTGGGTGGCGGCGATGCCACCGATCATGGAGCCCGCGAAGGTGCGCCGGCCGCCGATCAGCGACATCGCGTTGACGCTCAGCGGGTCGGCGGGGGCGCCGACGTTGACCAGCGCGCCGTCGACGGCGAGGAGCGAGAGGTACGCGTCGACGTCGACGGCGGCGCTGACGGTGTTCACGACCAGGTCGAAGCGGCCGGCCAGCCGGGTGAAGGTGTCCGGGTCGCTGGTGGCGAAGTAGGCGTCGGCGCCCAGGCGCAGGCCGTCCTCCTGCTTCTCCAGCGACTGCGACAGCACGGTCACCTCGGCGCCCAGGGCGTGCGCGAGCTTGACGGCCATGTGGCCGAGCCCGCCGAGGCCGACGACGGCGACCCGCTTGCCCGGCCCGGCGTCCCAGCGGCGCAGCGGCGACCACGTGGTGATGCCGGCGCACAGCAGCGGCGCGGCGGCCGCCGGGTCGAGACCGCCGGGCACGCGCAGCACGTGGCCGGCGTCCACGACGACGTGGGTGGAGTAACCGCCCTGGGTCGTGGTGCCGTCGCGGTCGGTGCCGGCGTAGGTGGGGACCATCCCCTGCAGGCAGTACTGCTCGTCGCCGGCGCGGCAGTTCGCGCACTCGCCGCAGCTGTCCACCATGCAGCCGACGCCGACGCGGTCGCCGACCCGGTGGCCGGTGACGTCGGCCCCCACCTCGGTGACGACGCCGACGATCTCGTGGCCGGGGACGACGGGGAAGGGCTGCGGGCCCCAGTCGCCGTTGACGGTGTGGATGTCGGAGTGGCAGATGCCGGCGTACTCGATGGCGATGAGGACGTCGTTCGGGCCGACGTCGCGGCGCTCGACGGTCGTGGGGGCCAGGGGCTGCCCGGCGGCGGGGGCGGCGTAGGCGTTGACGCGCATGGGGGGAGCTCCTCGGTCGGGACGGGTGTGCCCACCACGGAACGCCGCCTCGCACGGGCGTGGGAGGTCGGATCTGTGGGGGGTAGAGGCTCGACCTCCCTCCGCGGGCCGGGCGGCCTACCGTCGGCGGGCGTGGACAACCGCTCCGACATCCGCGAGTTCCTCGCCACCCGGCGCGCCCGGATCACCCCCGAGCAGGCCGGTCTGCTCCCGGGCGGCGGGCGGCGGCGGGTGCCCGGGCTGCGCCGCGAGGAGGTCGCGGTCCTCGCCGGGGTGAGCACCGACTGGTACACCCGGCTGGAGAAGGGCCACATCGCCGGCGTCTCCGAGGACGTCCTGGAGGCCGTCGCCCGCGCGCTGCAGCTCGACGAGGCCGAGCGCACCCACCTGTTCAACCTCGCCCGCGCCGCCGCGCGGCCGGCCCGCACGCCGCAGCGCCGCTCCCGGCCGCGCATCGCGTCCCGGGTGCAGTGGATGCTCGACTCGATGACGGGCTCGGCCGCCTTCGTCGCCGACGGCCGGCTGGACGTCCTGGCGACCAACGCCCTCGGCTGGGCGCTGCACGCCCCGCTGTTCGACAGTCCGCGGGGGCCGGCCAACTTCGCCCGGTTCCAGTTCCTCGACCCGCGGGCGCGCGACTTCTACACCGACTGGGCCGGCGCGGCGAACACCACCGTCGCGCTGCTGCGCACCGAGGCCGGGCGCCGTCCGCACGACGCGCAGTTGCGCGAACTGGTCGGGGAGCTGTCCACCGTCAGCGAGGAGTTCCGGGTCCGCTGGGCCGCCCACGACGTCCGCACGCACCACAACGGCGTCAAGCAGTTCCGCCACCCGGTCGTCGGCACGCTCGACCTGGGCTACCACACGTTCGACCTGCCGGCCGAGGACGCCGCGGACCTGCGCATGACGATCTACACCGCCGAGCCCGGCACGCCGTCGGCGGACGCGCTCGCGCTGCTGGCCAGCTGGGCGGCGACCCAGGCCGTCCCCGCGCCGCAGCCCGCGCCCGGCGCGACCGACCGCCCCTGACCGCCGCCGGCGGCCGTCAGGAGCCCGCCGCGCCCCGGCGGCGCGCGGCGACCGCGAGGGCGGTCGCGGGCACCAGGGTCAGGGCGACGACGACGGTGCCGACGACGCCCGGTCCGACCGCGCCGAGGCCGCTGTCGAGGGTGGCGCCCGCGATGCCGGTGCCCGCCGCGGTGCCGAGGTTGTAGGCGGCCACCGACAGGGCCACGGCCAGCGTCGGCGCCGCGCCGCCGAGCCGGACGGCCAGGGCGGACAGCACCGGGTTGGCGCTCAGCCCCAGGAGCCCGAGCAGGCAGACCAGTACCACCGTGGGCACCGGGTGCGCCGACACGAGGCAGATCGCGAGCAGCACGGCCGTCGTGGCCGCGGGCACGGCGACGGTCACGGCGTGCGGGGCGGCGTCCCCGAGACGGCCGCCGACCACCGTCCCGACGAGGGAGCCGACGCCGAAGCCGACGAGCACCAGCGGCACGAGGCCGACGGCCAGGCCGGCCCGGTCGGTGAGCAGCGGGGAGACGTAGGAGTAGGCCGACAGCACGCCGCCGGTGGTGGTGGCGCAGGCGGCCAGCACCAGCCACAGCCGGCTCGAGCGCAGCGCGGCCAGCTCCGACCGCAGCGAGCCGGCCCGCTCGCCGGGCGGGTCGCCCGGCACCTGGCGGGCGACGAGCGGCAGGGCGGCCAGCGCGAGCGCGGCGAGGGTCCAGAACGGCCCGCGCCAGCCCGAGAGCTGCCCGGCGAAGGCGCCGAGCGGCACCCCGACGACGTTGGCCAGCATGCCGCCGGCGCCGACCAGCCCGAGCGCGCGGGACCGGGCGCCGGGGCCGGCGGCGCGCGTGGCGACGACCGAGGCCACCGACCAGAACGCCCCGGTGGCCCAAGCGGTGACGAACCGCGCGGCCAGCAGCAGCGGGAGGCTCGTGCCGAGCGCGACGACGACGTGCCCCGCGGCGAACACCGCCAGCGCGAGGAGCAGCGTCGTCCGGCGCGGCATCCGCCGGGTGAGCAGGGCCATCGCCGGTGCGCCGACGATCATCCCGGCCGCGAACACGGTGATGAGCAGCCCGGCCTCGGCCACGCCCACCGACAGGTCGTCGGCGATCTCCGGCAGCAGGCCGGCCACCACGAACTCGGTGGTGAGCATGAGGAAGGTGCCGGCCGCCAGGACGTACACGACGAGCGGGAGCCGTCCGCCGTCCGGGGCGGGGCGGGGCGCTGCTCCGGGCTCGGTGCCGGCTCGGCCGGGGGCGGGGGAGGCGGCTGCGCGCACGGGGAGGGCTCCTCAGGACGTTGCAGGTCGTACCGACCACGGAACGCCGTCCGGCGGGCAGGTGGGAGGGCGGGCTCCTGGGGGGTACCGGCGCGACCCCTCTCGCGTCCCGGCCGTGCGGCCCGCCCGCGCTGGTGCAGGCGGGGGCGGGCCAGCCGGTCGCCGAACCGCAGCCGGGTGTCCTCGTCGGTGTGGCGCGGGCGGGGAATGCCGAGGCGGGGCAGGCGTTAGCATGAACACGCACCCGTCCCGGGACCGCGGCGACCGTCCGTACGACGGATCCGCCCCAGCGGGACCGCCCCCGTCGTCGCTCCCGCGACCGGCTCCGGCGGCCCACGACGCTCCCGGTGCTGCCCGGCCGTCCGGTCCGGGCGAGGCCGGTCCGCGGGCGGTGCGGCTCGACGCCGCGGCTCCCGTGCCGCGGCATCACGGAGGAGTGGTCAGTGGCCCGACCCGGCCGGCGCCAGACGGGCGCTCGCCGCCCCGCCCCGCGCGACGCACGGCGCGTCCGCGAGGGCGGCGACGTCATCGCCGTCCTCGCGCGCGCCGTCCGCGGCCTGGAGGCCGCCGTCGGGCGCGGGCGGATGACGCCTGCCCTGCGCACGGAGTTCCAGGCCGTGGCCCTGCTGGTGCGCGAGCAGCACGCCCGGGTGCGCGCCGACGAGGGGCTCACCCCCGCCGCCCGCGCCGAGCAGCTCAAGCGCCTCGACGGCATCGGCACCATCCTGGCCAAGACGGCCGTCCGGGCCCCCGCCCTGCTCACCCTCCTCGCCGAGGACGCCGTCGTGTCCGACGCCGCCCGGTCCGCGGCGCGCGAGATCCTGCGCGACGCCCGCGTCGAGACCCCCGAGCCGGTCGCCGAGCCCCAGCCGGAGCCCGTCGCCGCCCCGGCCGCACCCGAGCGCCGGGTGGTGCCGCAGTCGGTGGTCTCCCGGCAGCTGGCCAACCCCTTCCTCGCCCCCGACTACTCGGCCGCCCCGCAGCGGCCGGCGCGGCCCTCCCGGCTGTCCGGCTGGGAGCTCATCGGCCCGCTGCTCACCTCCTTCGAGCGCGCCGGCAGCGGCGACGCCGCCTGCATGCCGCTGCCCCCGCCGGCACCGGTGCGCGTCCCGGCCGGCCGCGAGCTCATGCCGCACCAGGCACAGGTGGTCGCCGCGGCCGCCGAGGGACACCGCACCTTCCTGCTCGCCGACGAGCCGGGCCTGGGCAAGACCGCGCAGGCGCTGCTGGCCGCCGAGGCGGCGAACGCCTACCCACTGCTCGTCGTCGTGCCGAACGTCGTCAAGACCAACTGGGCGCGCGAGGCCGGCATCTGGGTGCCGCACCGCCCGGCCACCGTGGTGCAGGGCGACGGCGAGACCGTCGACGGGTTCGCCGACGTCGTCGTCGTCAACTACGACGTCCTCGACCGGCACGTCGGCTGGCTGGGCGACTTCGGGTTCCGCGGGATGGTCGTCGACGAGGCGCACTTCATCAAGAACAAGACCTCGCAGCGCTCGCAGCACGTGCTGCGGCTGTCGCAGCGCATCCGCGAGCGCACCGCCCGGGCGCTGCTCATGGCGCTGACCGGCACCCCGCTGATCAACGACATCGACGACTTCCGGGCCATCTGGCAGTTCCTCGGCTGGATCGACGACACCCAGCCCCTCGGTGACCTCGTCGAGGCGCTCGAGGCCACCGGGCTCACCCCCGCCGACCGCGGCTTCTACCCGGCGGCGCGGCGCTGCGTCATCGACCTCGGCATCGTCCGCCGGCGCAAGGTCGACGTCGCCGCCGACATCCCCGCCCGCCGCATCGCCGACCTGCCCGTCGAGCTCGACGGCGCGGCCGGCCGCTCGATCCGGGCCGCCGAGGCCGACCTCGCCCGCCGGATGGTGGCCCGCTACGAGACGGCGCTGGCCGCCCGCTCCGACGTCGAGGAGCCCGACGGCATCGACCCGGCCCTGGTGCGTCGCGTGGCGCGCGCCGAGCTCAAGGACGCGACCGCGGGCGAGTCCGGCGAGAACGTCTTCAGCATGATGCGCCGCATCGGCCGGGCGAAGGCGGGGCTGGCCGCCGACTACGCCGCGCAGCTGGCCCGCAGCGCCGGCAAGGTCGTCTTCTTCGCCAAGCACGTCGACGTCATGGACGCCGCCGAGGAGACCTTCGAGCGGCAGGGCGTCCGGTTCACCTCCATCCGCGGCGACCAGACGCCGAAGGCGCGCCAGCAGGCGGTCGACGCCTTCGTGCAGGACCCCGACGTCGCGGTCGTGGTCTGCTCGCTGACCGCGGCCGGCGTGGGCCTGAACCTGCAGGTCGCGTCCAACGTGGTGCTGGCCGAGCTGTCGTGGACCGACGCCGAGCAGACGCAGGCGATCGACCGCAGCCACCGCATCGGGCAGACCGAGCCGGTCACCGCCTGGCGGATCATCGCCGCGCAGACGCTCGACTCCCGCATCGCCGAGCTCATCGACAGCAAGGCGGGCCTCGCCGCCCGGGCGCTCGACGGGTCCGACCAGGAGGTCTCCTCGTCGCCCGACGTGCAGCTCGAGGCCCTCGTCGCGCTGCTCACCGACGCGCTGGCCGCCCGCGCCGCCGCCTGACACCCGGACGCCACGCCTCCCACCCTGCCTGCCGCGGGGGTCGTGGCCGGCGTCACTATGGTCGGCCGGGGCGGCCCGGAGCGGGCCCAGGAGCCGGGGAGAGCAGATCGTGCAGTTCAGCGAGCAGGGGACGGCGGCCCTCGCGGAGGTCCGCCGGTTCATGGACGACCACGTGTACCCGAACGAGCAGCTCTACGCCGAGCAGCTCGAGGAGGTCGGCCCGGCCGGCTACCCGCCGGTCATGGACAAGCTGAAGGCGGCCGCGCGCGAGCGGGGGCTGTGGAACCTGTTCCTGCCGCACCTCGAGCCCGACCACCCGGGCACGAAGCTGTCGAACCTCGACTACGCGCCGATCTCCGAGGAGCTCGGCAAGGTGCCCTTCGCCTCCGAGGCGCTCAACTGCAACGCCCCCGACACCGGCAACATGGAGGTGCTCAACCTCTACGGCTCGCCGGAGGTCAAGCAGCGCTGGCTGCTGCCGCTGCTGGAGGGCGAGATCCGCTCGGCGTTCTGCATGACCGAGCCGGACTCCGCGTCCTCCGACGCCACGAACATCAGCCTGCGCATCGAGCGCGACGGCGACGAGTACGTGCTCAACGGCCGCAAGTGGTTCAGCTCCGGCGCGCTGGGCGAGCGCTGCCGGGTCTTCGTCGTCATGGGCAAGACCGACCCGACGGCGCCGCGGCACACGCAGCAGTCGATGGTCGTCGTCCCGAAGGACACCCCCGGCGTCTCCTTCGGCCGCAGCCCGATGGTGTTCGGCTACCACGACCGCGGCGGGCACCCCGAGGTCGTGTTCGAGGACGTCCGCGTGCCGGCGCACAACCTGCTCGGGCAGGAGGGCAGCGGCTTCGCCATCTCCCAGGCGCGCCTGGGCCCGGGCCGCATCCACCACTGCATGCGCTCGATCGGCGCCGCCGAGCGCGCGCTGTCGCTCATGGTGGAGCGGGCGCTGCAGCGGGAGACCTTCGGGACGTCGGTGGCCCACAAGGGCGTCGTCCAGGACTGGATCGCCGAGTCGCGCATCGAGATCGACATGGCGCGCCGGTACGTGCTGCACACCGCGCACCTCATGGACACGGTCGGCAACAAGGCCGCCGCCACCGAGATCTCCGGCATCAAGGTGGCCGTGCCCACCATCGTGCTCAAGGTGATCGACCGGGCGATCCAGGTGCACGGCGCCGCGGGCGTCACCCAGTACACGCCGCTGGCCGAGATGTACGCCCACCAGCGGACGCTGCGCATCGCCGACGGCCCCGACGAGGTGCACAAGATGACGATCGCCCGGCGGGAGATCCTCAAGCACGACCCGGACTTCCGGATGTCGGGCAGCGGCACCGCCAAGCCGTGGACGGTCACCGACCAGCGCGACGACGTCCAGGTGTTCACCCGCCCGTAGCGGCACGCGCCGTCCGGCGGGCCCGCCCTACGGGACCAGGGCCCGCCGGACGACCAGGCGCAGCGCCGCCCGGCGGCGCTCGTGCTCGGCCTCGACCGCCGACGTGCTGTTCGCGACGAAGACGCCCGGGCAGGGCGCCGCGACGTCGGTGTTCCCGGCCACCGCCCCGGAGGTCGCCGGGATCGGCGGGCGCTACTTCGAGGACTGCCGGGAGGCCGAGGTGGTCGACCGGCTGCGGGGACTGCACGGCGTCCTGCCGCACGCGCTCGACCCGGTCGCCGCGCGGCGGCCGTGGGACGTGAGCCAGGAGCTCGTCGACGCCGCCCGGGCGGCCGCCTGAGCTCAGGTCACGGCTCAGGTCATGTCGACCGCGATCTTCAGCTGACCGGGGCGCGGGCTGATCGCGGCGGTGAAGGCGGCCTCGACGTCGGCGACCGGGTGCACGTGCGTGACGTACCCCTCGCGCAGCTCGGGGTGCCCGGCCAGGTAGGCGCCGGCCTCGGTGAGCACCCGGCGCCGCTCCAGCGCCACGCCCGAGCGCAGCGTCAGGTTCTTGCGCAGGAAGGTCATCATGTCGAACGGGTAGACCGGGTCGTCCGGGACGCCGAAGTAGAAGACCTGCCCGCCGTGCGCGACGGCGTCCAACGCCGGCTGCAGCGTGGACACCTGGTGGCCGACGGCCTCCACGACGACCGACGGCCGGTCGGCGTCCGACAGCCGCGCCGCCCACCGCTCGGCCCGCGCCGTGACGGTCTCGTCCACGCCGAAGACGCCCGCGACGTCGCCGCGGTCGACCGGGTCCACACCGGTCACCCGCGCGGCGCCGCGGGCCTTCAGCACCGAGCTGAACAGCAGCCCGATGGGGCCCTGCCCGATCACGGCCACCGAGCGCCCGCTCACGTCGCCGAGCTGCTCGACGGCGTAGAGCACACACGCCAGGGGCTGCAGCAGCACCGCGGTGGCCGGCGGCAGCGAGGTGTCGTAGGGCGCCAGGCCCTCGCCGTCGGTGACCACCAGCTCGGCCATCGCGTCGAACATCGACGCCCAGCCGACGACGAGGTCGCCGGGGGAGTGGTCCGGGTGCCGGCTGGCCACCACCTCACCGGCCACCTCGTGCATCGGGAAGCCCGGCGCGCGGGTGGCGCCCCAGCCGTCCTCGGCCGCCGGGTGCGGCCACACGCCGCCGCGGAAGTTGGGCAGGTCGCTGCCGCAGATGGCGCCCGCCCGCGGGGCGAGCAGCACGTGCCCGGGCGGCAGCGCGGCCGGGTCGGGCGCGGCCACCTCCACCTGCTCGAAGCGGAACGGGCCGCGCAGCGTCTGCGCCCACATGGGTCCTCCTCCGTCCTGGCCGGCGGGAGCGGGCCGCCGTCCGCCGGTCTGCAGGATGTCCGGGCCCGGCCCCGGTGGCCACCCCGCCGTCCCGGATCGCGCCCGCCCCCGCCGACCGGTAGGACGGGGGACGGGACGGCCCCCTCCCGCCCACCCCTCCGAGACCCGCGAGGCCCCGATGAGCGCCCCCCAGCTGGACGTCGACCCGTGGCTGGTCCGCGAGCCGCGCGTGGACCCCGCGACGCTCGACGTCAGCGAGTCGCTGTTCGCGCTGACCAACGGCTACGTCGGCATCCGGGGCACCCTCGACGAGGCGGAGCCGCACGGCAGCCGCGGCACCTACCTGTCCGGGGTCTTCGAGACCCACCCGCTGTCCTATCCCGAGGGCGGCTACGGGCACCCGGAGGAGGGCCAGGCGCTCATCCCGGTCGCCGACGGCACGCCGCTGCGGCTGCTCGTCGACGGGGTCCCCCTCGACGTCCGGGAGGCCCGGCCGCAGGTCCACGAGCGCACGCTGGACCTGCGCGCGGGCACCCTCGACCGCCGGGTGCGCTGGACCGTGGCCTCGGGCACGACGCTGGAGCTCACCTCCCGCCGGCTGGTGTCCCTCGCCGAGCGGGCCGTCTGCGCCGTGCGCTACGAGGTGCGCGCGGTCGACGGCCCGGCGCACGTCGTCGTGCGGTCCGAGCTCGTCGACGGCGAGGTGACGCCCACCGGCGTCGACAACGACGACCCGCGGGTGGGCGAGGTCCTGCGCAACGCCTACGAGCCGCTGATGCGCGACACCACCGGCCGCGGCGGCGCGCTCGCCTCGCGGACGCGGCGCTCCGGCATCACCGTCGCCGCCGCGGTGGGCCACGTGGTCGAGGGCGGCCGCACCGACGGCGGGACCGACCAGCGGCAGGCGGTCACCACGGTCACCGCCGACCTGGCCGCGGGGGAGTGCCTGACCATCGTCAAGGCGGTCGCTCACTCCTGGTCGCTGGACGCCGCGGCCGACTCCCTGGTCGGGCAGGCCGAGGCCGCCGTCGACTCGGCCCTCGACCTCGGCTGGGACGGGCTGCTCGCCGCCCAGCGGGCCGCGCTCGACGAGGTGTGGGCGAGCGCCGACGTCGAGGTCGACGGCGACCCCGAGCTGCAGCAGGCGCTGCGCTACGCCGTCTTCCAGCTCACCTGCTCGGCGGCGTGCATCTCCGGGGCGTCGGTCGGCGCCAAGGGCCTGACCGGCATCGGCTACAGCGGCCACACCTTCTGGGACGTCGAGGGCTTCGTCCTGCCGGCGCTGACCCTGCTGCGCCCGGCGTCGGCCGAGCGCCTGCTGCGCTGGCGCGCGAGCACCCTGGACCTCGCCCGGGAGCGGGCGCGGGTGCTGGGCCTCGCGGGGGCGTCGTTCCCCTGGCGCACCATCGACGGGCGCGAGACGTCGGCCTACTGGCCGGCGAGCACCGCCGCGATGCACGTCAACGCCGACGTCTCCCGCGCCTTCTGGCTGTTCCGCAACGTCACCGGCCGCGACCACGACGACCTCGGCGGGCTGGCGGTGCTCGTGGAGACCGCGCGGCTGTGGATGTCGCTCGGCCACGAGGACGCCGCCGGCGGCTGGCACCTGTTCGGCCTGACCGGCCCCGACGAGTACACCGGCGTCGTCGACGACAACGTCTTCACCAACCTCATGGCCAAGCGCAACCTGCTCCGGGCCGCCGAGGAGTGCGCCCGCCTGGAGACCCGGGCCGCCGAGCTCGGCGTCGACCACGCCGAGACCGCCGCCTGGCGCGCGGCCGCCGCGGCGGTGCACGTCCCGTGGGACGAGGGGCTGCACGTGCACCCGAGCAACGCCAACTTCACCGCCTACCGGGAGTGGCCGTTCGAGGACGTGCCCGCGGACACCCCGGTGCAGGAGTACGCGCACTACGCGACCTTCTACCGGCGGCAGGTGGTCAAGCAGGCCGACCTGGTACAGGCCCTGTGGTGGTGCCGCGAGGACTTCACCGCTGAGCAGGTGGCCCGCGACGTCGACTACTACGAGGCGCGCACCGTGCGGGACTCCTCGCTGTCGGCCGCCGTCCAGGCGGTCGGCTGCGCCGCGGCGCAGCACCCCGACCTGGCGCTGCGCTACCTCCGCGAGTCGGCGCTGGTCGACCTGCGCGACGTGCAGGGCGACACGGCCAAGGGCCTGCACCTGGCCTCGGTCGCCGGCACCTGGCTGGCGTTCACCGCCGGGCTCGGCGGCCTGCGGGAGGACGGCGCGGAGCTCGAGCTGGCGCCGCTGCTGCCGTCGTCGCTGTCGCGCACCGCGTGGTCGGTCACCTGGCGCGGCCGGCTGCTGCGGGTGGAGACGACGCGCGAGGGCACCACGGTCACGCTCGTGCGCGGGGAGGGGCCGGTGACCGTCGTCGTCGACGGCAGCCCGCTGCAGGTGACGGCGGAGGCGCCGGCCACCGCACCGCTGCGCGCGCCCGAGCCGCTGCTCCCCGAGCCGAGGCAGCCGGCCCACCGGGAGCCCCGGGCCTGAGCGGCTCAGCCGGGGCCGGGGGCGTCCGCGCCGGCGGCCGTCATCCGGTCGAGCACCTCGAACCAGGCGGCCCGCACGGCCGCGGGGTGCCGCCCGACCATGGCGTCGAGCCGGCCCGGGGCTGGTGCCCGGCCGCCGACGACGCCGTCGAAGGCCAGCCCGAAGACGAGGTCGGCGATCTCCTCGCCGGTCAGGCCCGCGTCGGCCAGGGGCTGCAGGAGCCAGCGCTGCCGGGCCGGGGGGACGCTCACGGAGGGACTTCGCGGCGACCGCCCGCCGCGGATGCCCGGCGTGGCGAGCACCACGGTCCCGGCCGCCCCGTCCGGGTGGGACGCCGGGGTCCCGCGCTGTCCCCGACGGCGGCACGCGCCGATGGGGGAGGGGGACCGCGACGACGCCGCCCCCGGCCTCCTTCGGCTGGACCGACGAGCTGGCCCGCCTGCGGGACCGCCCCGAGACCCTCCGGCTGGTCTTCCAGCCGATCGTCGACGTGGCCCGCGGCGTCGTCGCCGGCTACGAGGCGCTGGCGCGGTTCACCGCCGCCGACGGCTCGCCGAGCGCCGCGACCCCCGACCGCTGGTTCGCGGCGGCCGACGCCGGCGGCATCGGCGCCCGCGCGGAGGCCATGGTGGTCGAGCGGTGCCTGCGCCTGCGGCACGAGCTGCCGCCGAACTGCTTCCTGACCGTCAACGTCAGCCCCCACCTGCTGACCGACCCCGCGCTCGCCGACCTGCTGCTCGGCGCCGGGGACCTGACGCCGCTGGTGCTCGAGTTCACCGAGCACCAGGACGTGGCCGACCTGACGCCCCTGCTCGACCTGCGGGACCGGCTGCGGGACCGGGGTGCGCTGGTCGCCCTCGACGACGCCGGCTCCGGCTACTCGCGCCTCCAGCAGCTGACCGCCGTCCGGCCGCAGATGATCGAACTCGACCGCGCGCTGGTGGCCGGCGCCGACACCGACGACGTCAAGCTCGCCCTCGCCCAGCTGCTGGGCGAGTTCGGCGGCCGCATCGACGCCTGGCTGCTGGCCGAGGGCGTGGAGACGTGGGGCGAGATGGAGGCCTTCGCCCGGCTCGGCGTCCCGCTGGCCCAGGGCTACCTGCTCGGCCGCCCCGCGGAGCCGTGGGCCGTCCTCGACCCGGAGGTGGGTGCGCGGCTCCGCCGGTCGGCCCTGCGCGGGCGCCTCGTCGAGCACGTCGCCAGCCTGGTCGAGCCGGCCGAGCGGGTCGCCGAGGGCGAGCAGCCGGGCGGGCCCGGCACCGCGGTGCGCGTCGACCGGTTCGGCCACCCCACCGGCCTGCTGCTCGCACACCGCCGCGACGGCGACCCCGCGGGCCACCGCGAGGCGCCGGTCAGCCTGCGGGTGCCGGCGTCGACCGCGGTCGCCGATGTGGCGCAGCGCGTCGTCACCCGGCCCGAGGCCTGCCGGTTCGACCCGGTCGTCGTCGTCGACGACGTCGGCGCGGTCACCGGCCTGGTGCGCGTCGAGTCCCTGCTGTCCCGGCTCGCCGAGACGCAGCCGCGCGGTTGACGCGCCCCGGACCCCCGGCGCGGAGCGTCCGCGGCGGGCAGCGCACGACCCGAGCACCACCCGATCCGGAGGTCCACCCGTGAAGTCCTCCGCCTGCGGCGACGTCGTCTCCGCCTGCGGCGACGTCGTCTCCGCCTGCGGCGACGTCGTCCCCGGCTGCGGCCGCTCGTCCACCGCCGCCGACGAGGGCGGCATCCCCGCCCAGGTCGCCGGCCACGCCGCCGCCGACCACGGGCTGACCGAGGTGCCGCCCGCGCTCGTGGAGCAGGTGCGCGCGCGCATCACCACGGCCTGAGGGCCGGCTCCCGTCCCCGGGGGCGTCTCGCAGCGCGGCGATCGAGCGGGCGAGCCACTCCGCGAGCAGTGCCCGCTCGGGGCCGGCCGCCCGGCTCCGCCGGTGCGGGCGGTGCCGGAGGAGGTCCTCGCCGCTCAGCGCGCAGCGGCGGGCCGCAGCTCGGGTGCCGCGTCGGCGAGGAAGTCCGCCAGCGAGCGCGCCGGGCGGCCGGTCACCCGCTCGACGGTGTCGGTGACGGCGGCGAAGACGCCGGCCCGCACCCGGTCGAAGGTCAGCTCGGTGAGCTCCCGCTCGAAGCCCTCGAGTCCGGCGAGCGCCTCCTCGACCGGGACGTCGCGGTGGGTGACCGGGTGCCCGGTGGCGCGGGTGAGCAGCTCCGCGGTCCGCGGGAGCGGAACCGCCTCCGGGCCGGTGATCTCGTGCACCGCGCCGTGGTGGCCGGGTTCGAGCAGGGCCGCCGCGGCGACGGCGGCGATGTCGCGGGCGTCGACCCAGGCCACCCGCGCCCCCGCGCTCGGGAAGGGCAGGTCGCCGTCGGCGACGGCGTCGCGGTAGAAGCGCCGGTCGGTGAGGACCTGCATGAACCAGCTCGGCCGCAGCACCGTCCAGCTGTGCCCGCCGTCGCGCACGGCGCGCTCGCCGCGCGGAGCCCAGCCGTCCGGTCCCACCTGGTCGGCGGCCTGCTCGGAGAGCAGCACGACGTGGGTGCCGCCCGGCAGCGTGGCCATCAGGTCGGTCAGCAGCGCCGGAGCGTCGGCGCGGTCGGGCCGGACGACGTAGACCGCCTCGACGCCGGCGGTCGCCGCGGGCCAGCCGGCCGGGTCGTCCCAGGAGAAGGCGGTGGGCCGCACGCCGTCGAGCGTCACCGTCGAGGGGTCGCTGCTCCCCCCGAGCACCTCGACACCCCGGGCGGCGAGCAGTGCCGCCAGCGGGACGCCGGTCTTGCCGCGGACGCCGGTCACCAGCACACGTGTCACGTCGTCTCCCCATTCGCTTGAGCGCATCAAGTACCCGCGCCGCCATCGAAGCACGGTCGCTTGATCCGCTCAAGTAGTCTGGCGGGGTGCCCGACGCCTCCGTCCCGCTCGACCGGCAGCTGTGGGACCTCGTGTACGCCCACGACGCCGCGTGGGAGCGGGCGGCACGCACGGCCGGGCTCAGCGCGGCGCAGGCGTGTCTGCTCGACGCGCTGACCGACGGCGGCCGGACGATGGGCGAGCTGGCCGAGCTGCTGCTGTGCGACGCCTCCAACGTCACCCAGCTGGTCACCCGGCTGGAGGCCGGCGGGCTGGTGGCGCGCCGGGCCGACGCCGACGACCGGCGGGTCAAGCGGGTGTCGATCACCCCGGCCGGACGCCGGGTGCGCCGCGCCGTCCGGCGGGCCTTCGACTTCGCCGACGAGCGGCTCGGCCGGCTCACCGAGGCCGAGCGGCTCCGCTTGTCGGGCCTGCTGGGGAAGCTGCTCGCGCCGCCGCCCTGACGGTGGCGCGGCCCTCCGCTCAGGTCGTCGCGCGGAACAGCTCGCGGCCGCGGACGGGGCAGGCCCACTCGTCCTCGGGGCCCGGCACCAGCACGCAGCCGCCGAGGACCACCTCACCGCGCTCGGCGGCCGCGAGGTCGTCCGGCGACGGCAGGCCGGACACGAGCGGGACGCCCCGCGGGGACTCCGGGCGGGCGGGGCAGCGGGGGCGCGGCGGCTCGTGGTCGCGAGGGTGGGGGCGCCTGCCGACAGGACCGCTGCGCGCCGGCGGTGCGGGCGGCCGGTGTCACCCGGACGACGGACGGTCCGCCGCGGGCCGCTGGACGACGAGCGCCGCGCCGTCGGCGGCGAGCGCCTCCTCGACGTCGCGCAGGACCAGCAGGCCGGCGGAGTCGGCCGAGCGCACGCCCCGCAGGTCCACGAGGACCCGGCGGTGGCCGTCGCGGACCAGCGTCTCCACCGTGCCACGCAGCAGGTCGGCGCCCTGCGCGGTCAGGTCCCCGGTCACGCGGACCGCGCCCAGGCGGACGTTGACGACCTCGGTCGTGGTGGATCGGCTCATGCCCCCACCCTGACAGCGCCGCGCCGCCGCTCGGGCCCAGGAGCCGAGAACGTCACGGGGTCGTCATCCGGCGGCAGCGCGACGGCCGCGGGCGGCTGTCACGGCGGTGGAGCGACGAGCAGCGGGGCGTAGTCGGCCGCGGTGAGCGGCCGGTCGGTCAGCTCGCCGGTGGGCAGCGGCGCCTCCACGGGCTCGCCGTCCCGGGTGAGCAGGACGGCGTCGACGCCGGCCAGCGTGGTGGCGGTCAGCACGATCTGCGCGACGGCCAGCCGGCCCTCCTCGCCGTCGGGGACCTCGCCCGGGCCGGTCAGGTCGACCGTGGCCGTGCCGTCGGCGACCTCCGTGACGGCGAGCCCGGTGCCCGGCGGCAGCACGGTGGTGAGGGCCGCGGCCCGCTCGCCGGCGTCCGGTCCGGCGGCGAGCCGGCCGAGCAGGTCCCCGAGGCGCGCGGGCAGGTCGGCGCCGGAGACCGGGCGCTCGCGCGGCGTCAGGACGTCGCCGGGCCCGAGGAGGTGGATGCGCGCGCCGCCGTCCCCGTCGGGCGCGGCCTCCGCCGCCGCCGGGGGCGTGCCCGACCCGGACAGCAGGCCGTAGGGGACCTCGGCGTCGGGGATCGCCTCGGCGGCACCGCCGGGCAGGCCGCAGCCGGTGAGCAGGGCGAGGGCGAGCGCGAGGCCCGGCAGCCCGCGGGCGGCGCGCCTCACGCCGGCCCCGCGGGCAGGGACAGGCCCAGGCGGGCGCCGCCGGCGGGGCTCGCGGTGGCCCACGCGCCACCGCCGTGCCGGGCGGCGACGTCGGCCACGATCGCCAGGCCCAGCCCGGCGCCGGGCAGCGAGCCCCGGGCCGCGCGGGGGCCGCGGGCGAAGCGCTCGAAGACCCGCTCGCGCTCCTCCGGCGGGATGCCGGGCCCGGCGTCGTCGACGGTGAGGACGACGCTGGCGCCGCGCCGGGCCACCCTCACCGCGCACGCCCCGCCCGCGTGCCGGTCGGCGTTGTCGAGCAGGTTGCGCACGGCCCGCTCCAGCCACGCCTTGTCCCCGCGCACGACGGTCTCCTCCTCCGGGTCGCTGTCCAGCAGGTCCGCCGGGCGCCCGGTCGCGGCGAGCACCTCGCGCACCAGCCCGCCGAGGGTGACCGGCTCGTCGGCGGGGGTGCCCGGGTCGTTGTCGAGGCGGGCGAGCTGCAGCAGGTCGTCGAGCGTGGTCCGGAACCGGGCCAGCTGCTGCTCGACCAGGGCCAGGGCCTGCCGCGAGCGGTCGTCGAGGGCGTCCCGGCGGGCGCCCATCACCTCGACGGCGGTGGTCAGGCTGGTCAGCGGGCTGCGCAGCTCGTGGCTGACGTCGCCGACGAACCGCGCGTCCCGCTCGATGCGCGCGGCCAGGGCGTCGACCATCGTGTTGAAGCCGCCGACGATGGCCACGAGGTCGGGGTCGTCGGTGGGCCGGAGGCGGGTGGTCAGCTCCCCGGCGGCGATGCGGGTGGCCGCGCCGGCCACCTGGTCCAGCGGCTGCACCACGCGCCGGCTGGCCCACAGGCCCACGCCGGCCCCGGCAGCGGCCACCGCCAGCGACGCGGCGCCGAGGACCCAGCCGAGGGTGCGCAGCACCGACTCCAGCTCGTCGAGCGGGGCGATCTCGTAGACGTCCAGGCCCGCCCCGCCGACGGGGACGCCGACCACCAGCCGCGGGCCGGCGGCCGACTCGACCCGCTCCCGGCCGGCCGAGCCGGACTCGACGATCGCCCGCAGCCCGGCGGGCACGTCGCGCGCGCCCACCTCCAGGCTCGTCGAGTACCAGGACCCGCCCCGGCGCACGACGACGTCGCCGCCCTCGGTGGACAGCTCCGCGAGGACGTCGTCGACGCCGGCCCCGGCGGTGGCCAGCCGGCTGCGCAGGAGGTCGGCGTCGACGAAGGCCGCGGCGGTGGCCGCCGTCTCCCGCTGCTCGAGCAGGTACCCGCGGGCGAGCAGGAACGTCGTCCCGGCGAGGAGGGCCGACACCAGCAGCGCGCCCAGGCCGAAGGCCGCGGCGACGCGGGCGCGCAGCCCGGTGGGCCGCAGCCCCGCCCTCACTGCGGGTCCAGCCGGTACCCGAGGCCGCGGACGGTCACGACGACGCGCGGCGCGCCCGGGTCCAGCTCGACCTTGGTGCGCAGCCGGCGGATGTGGACGTCGACGATCCGCTCGTCGCCGAAGAAGCCGTGCTGCCACACCCGCTCGAGCAGCTCCGCGCGGCTGAGCACCCGGCCGGGCACGGAGGCGAGCTCGCACAGCAGCCGGAACTCGGTGACGGTGAGCGGGAGGGTGCGCTCGCCGCGCGCGACGGTGCCGGCGGCCGGCCGCAGGACCAGCGGCTCGTCCGGGTGCGCGTCCAGCACCACCTCCCGGGGCCGGCCGGCGTCGGCCGGGCTGCCCCCGGCCCGGCGTCGCAGGGCCCGCAGCCGCGCGGTGATCTCCTTGACCGCGAACGGCTTGGTCACGTAGTCGTCCGCGCCGGCCTCCAGCGCCGCGACGATGTCGTGCGTGTCGGCCCGGGCGCTGACCACGATGATCGGCAGGTCGTGGGCCCGCCGGACGTGGCGGACGACGGTGTAGCCGTCGGTGCGGCCGAGCATGAGGTCCAGCACCATGACGTCGGGCGGGTCGCGGTCGACCAGGGCGCAGGCCCGGTCGCCGTCGACGGCCTCGTCGACGGTGTAGCCCTCGTCCTCCAGGGCCCACCGCAGGGCGGTGCGGATGTGGTCGTCGTCCTCGACGAGGAGCAGGCGCGGCGACACGCTCGTCCATGCTGCCACCCCGCCGCAGGCCGGCCGGCGGAGCGCCCGGATCGTCACGGGACCGCAAAGCTCCCGCACGGCGGACCGCAACGCGGCGTCGGCAGGCTGGCGGGTGCGGACGGTCCGCGCGGACGGGGGGAGCGCCGATGACCAGCGGGGCGCCCACGGGGGAGGACGACGAGGTCGTCGTCGTGCTGGACCCGGTGGTGCTGGCCGACGGGCTGGCCGACGCCCGCTGGCTGCTGCACGAGGCGCTCCTCGGCGGGGCGCGGCGGATCGTCGTCGACCTGGCCCGCGTCGACTCCCTCGCCAGCCCGGCCCTGGCCACCTTCCTCTGGGCGCACCGCATCTGCCGTGCCCGCGGCGGGGCCGTGGTGCTGCGCGGGGCCGACGGGCGGACCTCGGACATGCTGCGCCGGACCGGCCTGTGGCGGGTGCTCCAGGTGCAGGGCGGGCGGGGGCGGCGGGGCGCGGCGCGCGGCCGGGGAGCGCCGCCGGCGTCCTGACCCGGACACGACGGTGGCCGGGTCCCGGGGGACCCGGCCACCGTCAGCGGGACGGGGTCAGCGCACCGAACGGGAGCGGGAGCCGGCGATCCCCTCGGCGACGCCGATGAGCAGCACCGCGGCGATCACGGCGACGACGAAGCCGAGCACGTTGAGCTCGAAGACGTCCCCCGTGCCGAGCAGGTTGGCGACGGTGCCGCCGATGACGGAGCCGGCGAGGCCGAGCAGCAGCGTGGCGAGGATGCCCAGCCGCTGGCGGCCGGGCGTGACGAGGCGGGCGAGGGCGCCGATGACGAGGCCGGCGACGAGGAAACCGATCATGGCCGGGGCGGGTACCTGGCCGCCCGGGCCGGGAAACCGGCCGTCACGGGACCGTCATGTCCCGCCCCCGGACACGCGACGGGCGCCGACCCCCGAGGGGACCGGCGCCCGTCGCGCGGGAGCAGGGACCTACTTGAAGACGTCCTTGACCTTCTCGCCGGCCTGCTTGAGGTTGCCCTTCGCCTGCTGGCCCTCGCCCTCGGCCTGCAGGTCGCGGTCGCCCGTGGCCCGGCCGACGGTCTCCTTGCCGCGGCCGGCCAGCTCGTCCACCTTGTTGCTGATCTTGTCGTCGTTGCTCATGCGCCGGGGGTACCCGGCGCCCGCCGCGGCACCCGTGCCGTCACGGGACCGTCATCTGCCGCTCAGCGGCCGGCGCGGTCGCGGTAGCGGGCGGCCCGCTTCGCGGCGGCCTCCCGGCGGCGCCGGCGGTCGCGCTCCTCGCGCTCCTCCCACCGGGCCTCGCGGATCGCGCCCGCGGTGCCGACGGGGTAGCCGGCCTTGACCACGCGGTTCTCGGTGGCCTCGACCATGTAGGCGAGCGAGTAGACCAGGCCGAGGGCGACGCCGCCGCCGGCGACGGCGATCCGCAGTCCCCACGGGGCGGGGAGCACCAGCATCACCAGGGCGATCGGCACCGCCATCTGCACGAGGCTGCGCACGACGTGCCGCGCCCACCAGGTGCCGGTGGTGGTGTCGACCAGCACCCAGCCGCGGTGCCGCGCGGGCAGCCCGCCACCGAGGGCGTACCAGAGCCAGCGGTGCGGAGCCGGGCGGACGACCGGCTCGTCGGCGGTGCGGGGGGCGGTCACGACGCGGCCCCCGTCCCGAGCGCCTGCTGGGACGCGGCGATGACGCGGGTGAGCGCGTCGTGCAGCGCGGTCAGCTCCTCCAGCGGCATCCCGAGGCGCTCGACGATGCCCGCGGGGATCCGCTCCGCCTGCGCGCGCAGCTCCCGGCCCCGGTCGGTCAGCGTGAGGGCGAGCGTGCGCTGGTCCCCGGGGTCCCGCTCGCGGCGCAGCAGGCCGGCGGCCTCGAGCCGCTTGAGCAGCGGCGAGAGCGTCCCCGGGTCGAGCTGGAGCAGCCCGGACAGCCGGGTGACCGACAGCGAGCCGTGCTGCCACAGCGCCAGCATCACGAGGTACTGGGGATGGGTGAGGCCCATCGGCTCGAGCACGGGACGGTAGACGGCGACGACGTTGCGCGCGGCCACCGACAGGGCGAAGCACACCTGCCGGTCGAGGGCCAGCACGTCCTCGGACAGCGCGGGGGACCCGGGTGGTGTCACACCTCCACGGTAGACCCTTGGCGGCCCAACGGTTGGGACACCAAGGAGTCGTCGGTCACGCCCGGACGCGGGCCGGGTTCGCCATCTCGAGGAGCACGTCGGCGTGGCAGGGCTCGTCGACCGGGCACCAGCAGGCCAGGTCGCGGCCGCGCAGCAGCCGGCGGGCCTGCTCGCGGTGCGCCTCGCCGGCCCAGCGGCGGTACCACGCGACGGCGGTGGCGCGGTCGGGGCAGCGGACGACGAGGGCGCCGTCGTCGTACCGGCCGGGCTCACGGTGCGTGGGCACGGGCCAGGCCGCCGGGTCGGACCCGTCGCCGTCGGGGAACAGGTAGGTCTCGCCGACGCGGAACGGGTTGCCCCAGCGGGAGGGGCGCGCGACGACGACGGTGCCGGCCGGCTTGCGCCAGCCGCGCGCCCGGGACAGCTGCACGCGACGCGGTGCGGTCATGCGTCCATGCTGGTCAGAGGGTGTGACAGGTCCGTGCCGGCGCTCACCCGTCCGGGTGACGGTGCCCTCAGCCGACCACCCAGGTGTCCTTGCCGCCACCGCCCTGGGAGGCGTTGACCACCAGCTCGCCCTCGGTGAGCGACACCCGCGTGAAGCCGCCCGGCAGCACCACCGTCCCGCCGTCGGTGCAGAAGGCGTAGGGCCGGTAGTCCACGTGCCGCGGCACGAGCGCGCCGTCGACGACGGTCGGGTGGGTGGACAGGGCCACCGGCTCCTGGGCGATCCACTCGCCGGGCGCGGCCAGCACCTCGGCGCGCACCCGCTCGAGCTGCTCCCGGGTGGCTCGCGGGCCGATGAGCACGCCCCAGCCGCCCGAGCCCGACCGCGGCTTGAGCACCAGCTCGGGCAGCCGGCCCAGCGCCTCCCGGCACTGCGCCGGGTCGCCGAGGTCGTAGGCCGGCTGCGAGCGCAGCAGCGGCTCCTCGCCGGTGAAGAAGCGGACGAGGTCCTCGACGTAGGGGAAGGTGCGCTTGTCGTCGGCGACGCCGGTGCCGAAGGCGTTGACGACGGCCACCGTGCCCGCGCGCAGCGGGCCCAGCAGCAGCTCGCCGAGCTCGTTGGGCCGGCCGTCGTCGTCGGTGAGCCGCTCCTCGCTGGTGCGCCGCCACAGCAGGTCGACCCGGCGCCCGTCGGGCAGGAGCAGGTCCTCCCCGCGGGCGCTCAGCTGCGAGGGCAGCACCACCGGCGCGCCGACCATCTCGCCGAAGCGGTCGATCTCCCACGGCACCGAGCTGCGGGGCCCGTCGCCCAGCACGGCCAGGACCGGGTCGGGCAGGTCGGTGGCGTCGGCGAGCATCCGCCGCATCGCGGTCACCGCGACCTCGCGCACCGGGGCGGGGCCCGGCTCCACGCCCAGCCGGGGGGCCACCAGGTCCCGCGCGGCCAGGGCGAAGGCCAGCAGCGACGGCGTGCGCACGTTGTCCTCGAGGACGACGAACCGCCCGTCGGCGCCGCGGACGAGGTCGGGGCCGGCCATGCCGATCCAGCGCCGCGGCGTCGCCAGGCCGGGCGCCAGGTACCGGTTGGTGTCGACGACCTCGGCGGGCAGCACGCCGGCGCGCACCGCCTCGCGGGGGCCGTGCGCGTCGGCGACGAAGGCCTCCAGCGCCCGCAGCCGCTGGTCGAGCCCCGCGGCCAGCTCCGCCCACTCCGACCGCTCGAGCACCCGCGGCACCGGGTCGACGGCGAACAGGTGCGCCTCGCCCTCCGGGCCGTGCTCCATGCCGAGGCCGGCGACCGCGCGGGCGACGTCGGCGGCGAGCGCGCCCGGGCCGTACGCCCGGACGGCGGCCAGCGCCGCCGCCGCGTGCGGCCGGTCGGAGCCGTCGGGCAGCAGCGCCTCGTCCAGGCTCGTCCCGCCGCTCACGCGGCGTCCGCCCGGCGCGCCGCGGACGCCCGCTCGGCGACGGCGAGGGCCGCGCGGGCCACCCACCGGCCCTGCTCCGGGTCGGTGACGTCGAAGCCGAAGGGCGCGTTGGCCTCCAGGGCCACGAGCCGGCCCCCGGGCTCGATGAGCACGTCGACGCCCATGAGGCCCCCGCCGAGGGCGGCGACCATCCGCTGGGTCAGCTGCGCCATCTCCGGCGACGCCTCGTACACCCGCGGGTAGACGGTGCCGTGGGTGACCAGCGCGCCCTCCTCCCGCGACTTCTCGTAGACCAGGGAGGTGCTGGTGGGCGTGGCGAACACGCGCGCGCAGGCGGGCTCCGCGATCCACTCCTGCAGCAGCGACGTGCCGCGCCGGTGCCCGCCGGCCGCCTCGTCGGCGCGCCAGCCCTCCTCGATCCGGCGGGCGGCGTCGAGGTCGCCGACCAGCTCGATGTAGCGGGCGCCGTCGCCGAGCGAGGGCTTGAGCACCATCGGCCGCCCCGGCATCGGCCACTCGCGGAGGCGGGCGAGGTCCCACGCGGCCGGCTGGGGCACCCCGGCGGCGGCCCAGACGGCGTGCGTGACGAGCTTGTCGGCCGACGCGACGATCGAGGTGACCGGGTTGAGCAGCGGCACTCCGGAGGCCTCCAGCAGGGTGGCCAGGGCGAAGGTCGGCGCGTAGCCCACGACCTCCTCCACGAGCACGTGCGCGATCGCCAGGTCGTAGTGCCCCGGGGGCGGGCCGGTGACCGGCCAGTCGTCGGGCACCCGGGCCAGCCGCTCGACCTCCGCGCCCTCCTCCCGCAGCGCCCGCACCCAGGCCGCGGCGTAGCCGGCGTCCTCGTACCAGTCCTCGTCGGTGATCACCAGCAGCACGCGCACGCGGCCCTGATGCCCCCGGGCCGGGCCGCTCGAACCCCGTGCGTCCGATGCAGCACAGACGCAACACCGCGGACACCCGCCCGGGCGCCCCGCGGTCCTACGGTGCGGGCGCATGACGCAGGTGATGCCGGGCCGGTCCCGGGAGGCGCGCACCGCCGCCGCGCGCCGCCGGCGCTACACCGCGGAGCTGGCCGGTGTCCTGCCGCCCAGCGGGCCGTTCGAGGCGTGGCGGGCCGCCGGGGGCGAGCCGGCGCCCGACTTCGCCCGGCTGCCGGCGCGCACCGGCCTGTGGTCCCCGGCCGAGGGCCTCCCGAGCGGCCGCGCCGGTGCCGCGGGGTGGCCGGCCCGCCGGGCCGTGCTGCGTGCGCGCTGGCGGCGGTGGCTGACCGGCGACCTGCCGCCCGCGCCACACCGCACGCCCGCCCGCGTCGCCCCGGCGCGGACCGACGGCGGCGTCGAGGTCCGCGAGCTCGTCGTCGGCGACGGTTGGTCGGTGCGGGCGCGGCTGCTGCTCCCGGTGCCCGCGCCCGGCGTGCGCCGGGACGTCCCGGTCTACCTGCTGCAGTCCAGCCACGGCCCCTGGGCGGAGGCGGCGCTGGCCCGCGGCTGGGGCGCGTGCCTGGTCTCGGCCGCCGACGGCGGCGACGACACCGAGGACGTCGAGCGGGCGCACCCCTCCGTCGTCGCCGGCCGGCTGGCCTGGCGGGCCTGGGCGCTGTCGCGGGTGCTCGACGTCCTGCAGGACCAGCCCGGGGTGGACGCGCGGCGGGTGCTCGTCGGCGGGCACAGCCGCAACGGCAAGACGGCGCTGCTGGCCGCCGCCTTCGACGACCGGTTCGCCGGCGTCGTCTCCAGCTCCAGCGGCGTGCTCGGCGCGATCCCCGCCCGGCTGTGCACCGACCGGCACTTCGGCGAGGGCGTGGAGCTGCTCACCCGGCACTACCCCGGCTGGTACCACCCGCGGCTGCGCTGGTTCGCCGGGCGCGAGCACCGGCTGCCCACCGACGCCCACGAGCTGCTCGCGCTGGCCGCGCCCCGGCCGGTGCTGGTCTCGGTCGCCGTCGAGGACCCGGTCGAGCGGGTGCCGGCCGCCCGCGCCGCCGTCGACGCCGCCCGCGACGCCTGGGCCCTGCTCGGCCGGCCCGGCGCGCTGGAGCTGGCGCTGCGCCCGGGCGGGCACCGCGCCGACGAGTCCGCCGTCGCCGCCCAGCTGGACTGGGCGCAGGCGGTGCTCGGCGGCCCGCCCCGCCGCGCCGCGCGACCGCGGGTGGCGCCGTCGCCGGTGCCGTGGCCGACCGACCGGGTGCGCCCGGGACCGTGGCCGGTGCGCGGGGAGGAACTGCGCGCCGCCGTCCGCGCCGCCCTCGGGCCGGCCGGGGACGCGACGGTCACCCCGGACACCGGGGCCACGGGGGAGGAGCACCTGCGGACCCCCGACGGCGTCGCGGTCACCCTGCTGACCCCGCCCGGCGGGGGCGGCGGCCGGGGGCTGGTCCTCTGGCTCGGCCCGCCGTGCGCGGCGACCGGCTGGCGGGCCGGCTACGAGCAGGCCGAGCCGCTGCCGGCCCAGCTCGCCGAGGCCGGCTGGGTGGTGGCCTGCCACGACCCGGTGGGCAGCGGCGCCCGGCACGCCGAGCAGCCCGGCCCGGGGTCCTCGCCGCTCGCCCGGATGACCGCCGACGCCGCGGCGGTCGCCGCCGTCGCCGCGGCGGCGACCGGGCACGACCGGCCGTGGGTCGCCGCCTACGGCACCGGCGCCCTGGTGGCGCTGCACCTGTCCGCCCTGGGCGACGTCCCGACCGCCGGGGCGGTCCTGGTCGCGCCCAGCTGCGGCGAGCCGCTGCTGCGCGCGCGGCCCGGGTACACGCTGGCCGACCTCCTGGCGACGACGGCCGGCGCCCCCGCGGTGGTGCTCGACCCGGCCTGGGACCCCGAGGCCCCGCCCGGCGCGGTGGCCGCCGCCTGCCGCGCGGCCGGCGTGCCGCGGGTGCCGCTGGCCGACTGGCACCGGCTCTCCGCGGACACCCGCACCGCGGTGGTCGGCTGGCTCGACCGGCACGGCCCGCAGCGCGCCCGGGTGTGACGGGTGCAGGATCGCGGCACCCGAGTCCCCAGGAGGCACCCGTGATCGACGACGTCGTCGCCCGCTGGCACCGCTACGTGGACGAGCGGCCGCCGGGCGCGCTGGACGAGCTCCTCGCCGACGACGTCGTCTTCCTCTCCCCGGTGGTGTTCACGCCGCAGGAGGGGAAGGCGGTCACGACCCGGTACCTGGAGGCGGCGGCGGTCGCGCTGGCCGGCGAGGGCGCCTTCCGCTACACGAAGGAGGTCGTGGCGGGCGACACCGCGGTGCTGGAGTTCGAGACCACCCTCGGCGGCCGGTACGTCAACGGCGTCGACATCATCCGCTGCGACGACGCCGGGCGGATCGTGGAGTTCCGGGTGATGGTCCGCCCGCTGCAGGCGATCCAGGCCGTGCACGAGGCGATGGGCCGGCAGCTGGCCGCCGGCTCCTGACCGGCCGCCGCGCGGTTGCCCGGTGGCACCGGGTGTCACTAGCGTCCGCCGGGTGGCGCCCCCGTCCCCGCCCGACGTCCCCGGCCCCGGTCCCGACGACGACCCGGTGGTGACCGGCTCGCGGGTCCGCCACGACGCCGGCGCCTCGGTGCGGGAGGTGCGCCGCCGGGTGGCCGCCCACCTCGTCGGCCGCGCGCACGAGCTGGACCTGCTGCTGGCCGCCGTCGCCGCCGGGCGCGACGTCGTCCTGGAGGGCCCGCCGGGGACCTCGAAGTCGACGCTGCTGCGGGCGATCACCGCCGAGTGGGGCGTGCCCCTGGTCTTCGTCGAGGGCAACGCCGACCTCACGCCCACCCGGCTGGTCGGCCACCACGACCCGGCGCGGGTGCTGCGCGAGGACTACCGGCCGGACAACTTCGTGCCCGGGCCGCTGGTGCAGGCGATGCGCGCGGGCGGGTTCCTCTACCTCGAGGAGTTCAACCGGGCGCCGGAGGACACGCTCAACACGCTGCTCACCGCGATGGCCGAGCGGCGGCTGGCGGTGCCGCACGTCGGCGTCGTCGAGGCGCTCCCGACCTTCCGCGTGGTCGCCTCGATGAACCCCTACGACGCGATCGGCACCACCCGGCTCTCGTCGTCGATCTCCGACCGGCTCGTGCGGCTGGCCGTCGGCTACCAGGACGCCGAGGCCGAACGGGGCATCGTGGCCCGCCGCACCGGGCTGGCCTCGCCGCGGCTGGTGGCCGACGCCGTCGCGCTCACCCGCGCCACCCGCGGCCGCGAGGACGTGCGGCAGGGCAGCAGCGTGCGCGGCGCGATCGACCTGGCGCTGGTGGCCGCCCAGCTCGCCGACATGCGCGAGGTCGCCCTGCCCGACGAGCCGTCGGTGGCCCCGCCGCGCGGCCTGCCGGAGGACTACACGGGCACCGTGCTCGACGCGCTGCTGCTCGCGCTGTCGGGCCGGATCGCCGTCGACGAGACGGTCGAGTCCACGCCCGAGGCGGTGCTGCGCGAGATCTGGGAGGACCACTTCCTGCTCGCGCCCGCCGCCGCCGACCCCGGTTGAAGGACCGTCGAGGCAGACACGCCCCTCACCCGCCGCCGGGAGCGCGGCGGCGGGCCGCGCGGCACGCGGCCGCTGCGCAGGAGGCCCAAGCAGCTCACCGAGGCGCCCGCGCTCTACCGCCCCGCGCCGGGCGGCGACGGGCTGGCGCTGAGCTCCGGCGACCGGCGGCGCGCCCGCACCGGCGGCCCGGCCGGCGGCTCGGCGCCCGGCACCACCGACGAGCCCGCCGAGCTGGTCCCGCTGGCCGACCTGGCCGCCGACGGCGCCGCGGACCGGCAGACCCGGCAGCGGGCCCGGGCCATCGCCCGGCGGCTCGCCGTGCCCCGCCCGCCCGCCGACCGGCGCCCCCGCCGCGGGGTGGGCGAGCTGCGCACGCTGCCCTGGAGCGGCGGCTCCGACGAGCTGGACCTGGAGCGCACGCTCGACGCCGTCGCCGGCAACCCGTTCCCGGGGGAGCGCGACGTGCTGGTGCGCGAGCGGGTGCGCCGCCGCCGGTCGGTGGTGCTCGTCGTCGACGTGTCCGGGTCGATGAAGGGCGAACGGGTGCGGACGGCGGCCGCGGCGGTGGGCGCGCTGGCCGGGGAGCTGGCCCGCGACCGGGTCGGCGTCGTCGCGTTCTGGTCCGACGCCGCGGTGCTGGTCCGGCCCGGCGAGACCGTCGCCCCGCTCGCCGTCCTCGACCTGCTGCTGCGCGTGCCGACCCAGGGGCTGACCAACGTGTCCTTCGCGCTGGGGACCGCCGCCCGCCAGCTGGCCGGGGTGCCCGCCCGGGACGCGCGGGTGCTGCTGCTGTCCGACTGCGTGCACAACGCCGGGCCGGACCCGCGGCTCACCGCGGCGCGCCTGCCCCGGCTGGACGTGCTGCTCGACGTCTCCGGGGAGAAGGACGTCGACCTGGGCCGCGACCTCGCCCGGCTCGGCCGCGGCCGGGTGCGGCTCGTGCGCGACCACTCCGACGTCGCCGCGGCTTTGGGCGCGCTGTTCGCCGAGTGACCGCTCAGGGCGCCGGCAGCACGCGGCCGGTGACCTCGCCGAGGGGGACGCGGACGCCGCCGGGGCCCGGCGCGGTGGCCGACACGGTCACCACGTCGCCGTCCTCCAGGAAGGTCCGGGTGCTGCCGTCGGGGAGGACCAGCGGCCGCGTCCCGCCCCAGGACAGCTCCAGCAGCGAGCCGCGCTCGTCGGGCGCCGGGCCGGAGACGGTGCCGGAGGCGAACAGGTCGCCGGTGCGCAGGGAGGCGCCGTTGACCGTCAGGTGCGCCAGCTGCTGCGCCGGGGTCCAGTAGGTCGAGGCGAACGGCGGGCGGGAGACGACGTGCCCGTTGAGCCGCACCTCCAGCGCGAGGTCGAGGCCCCACGGCTCCGCGCCGGCGTCGTCGAGGTAGGGCAGCAGCGGCGCCGTCCGCGCCGGCGGGGGCACCCTCGCCGCCTCCAGCGCGGCCAGCGGTACGACCCACGGCGACACCGAGGTGAGGAAGGACTTGCCGAGGAACGGGCCCAGCGGCACGTACTCCCAGGCCTGCAGGTCGCGCGCGGACCAGTCGTTGACCAGGCAGACGCCGAACACGTGGTCGGCGAGGGCGCCCATCGGCACCGGCCGGCCCGGCTCCGAGGAGGCGCCGACGACGAACCCCACCTCGGCCTCGAGGTCGAGCCGCCGGGTGGGCCCGCACGTGGGCGCCTCCTCGCCGGGGTCGAGGCGCTGGCCGGACGGGCGGACGACCGGGGTGCCCGAGACCGCGACCGTGCCGGCGCGGCCGTGGTAACCGATCGGCAGGTGCTCCCAGTTCGGCGTCAGCGGCGCCGAGCCGGGGCGCAGGATCCGGCCCACGTTCTCGGCGTGGTGCCGGGAGCTGTAGAAGTCGACGTAGTCGGCCACCTCCACCGGCAGGTGCAGCGTCACCTCCGGCATCGGCAGCAGGTGCGGCGCGAGGTCCCCGGCGGCGACCCGGGCGGTCAGCTCCTCGCGCAGCTCCGCCCACGCGCCCGGCCCGCGGGCGAGGAAGGCGTTGAGCGAGCCGGTGGCGTGCACGTCGTCGCCGGTGGCGGCGGCGAGGTCGAGCACGTGCCCGCCGACCGCGACGCCGGTGCGGCGCCGGCCCGAGGCGTCGGAGAAGACGCCGTACGGGAGGACGGGCGGGGTCACGCGCCCGGCCCGCGGCCGGACCACGTCCAGGCGTAGCGCCCGTCGTCGGCGGCGAGCCCGGCCTCGCCCAGGTCGAGCGGGCGGAAGGTGTCGACCATGACGGCGAGCTCGTCGAAGGCCTCGACGCCGAGGGAGCGCTCGACGGCCCCCGGCTGCGGGCCGTGGGAGTGCCCGCCGGGGTGCACCGAGACCGAGCCGCGGCCGATGCCCGAGCCCTTGCGGGCCTCGTAGTCGCCGTCGACGTAGAACATGATCTCGTCGCTGTCGACGTTGGAGTGGTAGTAGGGCACCGGCACCGCCAACGGGTGGTAGTCGACCTTCCGGGGCACGAAGTTGCAGATGACGAAGTTGCCGCCCTCGAAGACCTGGTGCACCGGCGGGGGCTGGTGCACGCGGCCGGTGATCGGCTCGAAGTCGGCCACGTCGAACGCGTAGGGGTAGAGGCAGCCGTCCCAGCCGACGACGTCGAAGGGGTGCTCGGGCAGGACGTGCACGGTGCCGGCCAGCCCGCCGGGGCCGGCACCGCGGTGCTTGACGTACACCTCGACGTCGGTGCCCTCGGCCAGCAGCGGCTCGGCGGGTGCGCGCAGGTCGCGCTCGCAGTAGGGCGCGTGCTCGAGGAACTGCCCGTACCGGGACAGGTACCGCCTGGGCGGGGCGATGTGGCTGTTCGCCTCGATGGCGTAGGTGCGCAGCGGCTCGTCGCCGGTGGGCAGCCAGCGGTGCGTGGTCGTGCGCGGCAGGACCACGTAGTCGCCCCGGCCGACCTCCAGCGCGCCGAAGGTGGTCTCCACGGTGGCGGAGCCGCGCTCGACGTAGACGCACTCGTCGCCGGTGGCGTTGCGGTAGAGGGGGCTGGGGCGCGAGGAGACCGCGTAGGAGATGCGGACGTCGGCGTTGCCGAGCACCAGCCGCCGGCCGGTGACGGCGTCGGTCGCCTCGTGCGCGCTGTCGGGGAACAGGTCGTGCAGCCTCAGGTGCCGGGGGACCAGTGGCGCGTTGGGTGTGAGCGTCTGGTCGGGCAGCTCCCACGGGCGGGCGTCGACGATCGCCGAGGGGATGCCGCGGTGGTAGAGCAGCGCGGAGTCGGAGCTGAACCCCTCCTCGCCCACCAGTTCCTCGGAGTACAGGCCGCCGTCGGGACGGCGGAACTGCGTGTGCCGCTTGGGCGGGACCTCGCCCACCTGTCGGTAGAACGCCATGACGGGACTCCTTCGGCTCGGTCGGGACGGGGACGGCCGGCGCGTCAGCCGGGCGGGGGCCGCATGGCCGAGCGGCCGGCGTGGGCGGCCGCGCCCGAGCGCAGCAGCGGCAGGGTGCGGCGGTGCACGAGCGTGGAGAGCACGACGACGCTGGTCGAGCGGACCACCGCGGCCGACCGGTTGAGCTCGACCAGGGTGTGCTGCAGCGCCTCGTGCGAGGCCGCGGCCACGAGGCACAGGACGTCGCCGCTGCCGGTGGTCGCGTGCGCCTCGAGCACGCCGGGGATCGCCTCGAGGTCGGCCCGGACGGCGTCGATCGCCCCCTGCGCGATCTCCAGGGTGACGAAGGCCTGCACCTCGAAGCCCGCGGCGGCCGGGTCGACGTCGACCCGGTAGCCGCCGATGACCCCGGCCTCCTCCAGCCGCCGCAGCCGCGCGCTCACCGTCGCCCGTGCCACGCCGGCGAGCCGGGACAGCTCCAGGGCGCCGGCGCGCGCGTCCCGGTCGAGAGCGGTGAGCAGGGCGAGGTCGAGGGCGTCCAGCGGCGTCCGGGGCTCCACGGGCGGCTCTCCCTCACGAGGTGTGCAGGCGGACCAGCCGGATGCCGTGACCGCTCGGCAGATCGTGCCGTCTGCACAGCTCCCGCGCTACTGGTTGCGCAGCCAGGCGGGGAAGTCGTGGGATCCCTGCACAGGAGAGCCCGACGAGCAGGAGGAGCCCGCCATGTCGCTGGACCGGACGCTCACCGACGAGGAGCGCCTCGCCCGGCTCGACCTCGACCAGCTCCGGCAGCTGGTGGGCCTGGTCGAGTACGACGACTCGGCCGACCCGTTCCCGGTGTCGGGGTGGGACGCGCTGGTCTGGGTGGTCGGCAACGCCCTGCAGACGGCGCACTTCCTCCAGTCGGCGCTCGGCATGGAGCTCGTGGCCTACACGGGCCCCGAGACCGGCAACCGCGACCACCGCGGCTACGTGCTGCGCTCCGGCGCCGCCCGCTTCGTCGTCACCGGGGCGTACTCGCCGTCGAGCGAGCTGGCCGACCACCACCGCCGGCACGGCGACGGTGTCCGCGACATCGCGCTCACCGTGCCCGACGTCGACCGGTGCGTCGCGCACGCCCGCGCGCAGGGCGCGACCGTGCTGGAGGAGCCGCACGACGTCGCCGACGAGCACGGCACCGTCCGGCTCGCTGCGATCGCCACCTACGGCGACACCCGCCACACGCTGGTCGACCGCAGCCGCTACACCGGTCCGTACCTGCCCGGGTACGTGGCGCGGACGTCGACGTACGTCCGGAGGCCCGGCACCCCGCGGCGGCTGTTCCAGGCCGTCGACCACGTCGTCGGCAACGTGGAGCTCGGCGCCATGGACACCTGGGTCGGCTTCTACAACCGGGTCATGGGCTTCACCAACATGGCCGAGTTCATCGGCGACGACATCGCCACCGACTACTCGGCGCTGATGAGCAAGGTCGTCGCCAACGGCAACCACCGCGTGAAGTTCCCGCTCAACGAGCCGGCGGTGGGCAGGAAGCGCTCGCAGATCGACGAGTACCTCGACTACCACTGCGGCCCGGGCGTGCAGCACGTCGCGCTGGCGACCAACGACATCGTCGGCACGGTCGACGCGATGGTCGCCGAGGGCGTCGAGTTCCTGCCCACCCCCGACTCGTACTACGAGGACCCGGAGCTGCGCGCCCGCATCGGCGAGGTGCGCGTGCCGGTGGCGGAGCTGCAGCGCCGCGGCATCCTGGTCGACCGCGACGAGGACGGCTACCTGCTGCAGATCTTCACCCGCCCGACCGGCGACCGGCCGACCGTCTTCTTCGAGCTCATCGAGCGGCACGGCTCCCTCGGCTTCGGCAAGGGCAACTTCAAGGCGCTGTTCGAGGCGATCGAGCGCGAGCAGGAGCGCCGCGGCAACTCCTGAGCGGCTGCCCGGCCGGCGCGGACCGGCTGCGTCGACCCTCTCGCGTCGACCGGCCGCGGACCGGCGTGTAGGCCTCGTCGCGAGCCCAGCGCGCGTCCCGGTCCCGGGCGGTCCGCCCGGGACCGGGGGCCGGCCGACGAAGGAAGCGCCCCGTGACGGGGTCCGGGTACCTGTTCCGCCCACCGCGCAGCACGCCCGAGTCGCGGGCCGGCCACCCGCCCCGGCACCGGGTGGAACGCCGCCCCGGGATGGTGGTCGAGCGGGACGTCGCCGTCCCCTTCGGCGACGAGGGCCACGTGCTCTACGTCGACGTCCACCGGCCCGACACCGACGTGCCGGCGGCGCCGCTGGTCAGCTGGTCGCCCTACGGCAAGCACAACCCGGCGCCGATCGGCCAGATCTACCCGGCCGCCGGCGTGCGGCCGGAGTGGACCTCGGACCTCACGACGTTCGAGGCGCCCGACCCGGAGTACTGGCTGCCCCACGGCTACGCGCTCGTGCTGGCCGACTGCCCGGGCACCTGGTACTCCGAGGGCCGGGCCACCTACCACTCGCCGGAGGAGGCCCGCGCCTTCGCCGACCTCGTCGAGTGGGCCGGGACCCGGCCGTGGAGCGCGGGCAGGGTGGGGCTGTCCGGCGTCTCCTACCTAGCCAGCCTCCAGTGGCGGGTCGCCGCGCTCGACCCGCCGCACCTGGCGGCCATCAACCCGTGGGAGGGGTGGAACGACACCTACCGCGAGGTCGCCCGGCACGGCGGGATCCCGGAGACGTCGTTCTGGCCCTACATCTGGGAGCGGTGGGGGGCCAGCACCACCGAGATCGAGGACCTCGAGGCCGAGACCGCCGCCCACCCGTTCTTCGACGAGTTCTGGGCCTCCAAGGTCCCGCCGCTGGAGGACGTCCGGGTGCCCGCCTACGTCGTGGCGAGCTGGGCCGACCAGGGGCTGCACTCGCGCGGCACGCTCGAGGGCTTCCGCCGGATCTCCTCCGAGCAGAAGTGGCTCGACGTCCACGGGCGCAAGAAGTGGGCCTACTACTACGAGCCGGAGATGGTCGAGCGCCAGCGGGCGTTCTTCGACCACTTCCTCCTCGGCAGGCCCGGCACCGGGATCGAATCCTGGCCGCGGGTGCGCGCCGAGGTGCGCGACGCCTACCACCGGGGCACCTGGCGGGACGCCCGCGAGTGGCCGCTGGAGGACGTCGAGTACCGCCGGCTGTTCCTGCGGGCGGGCGACGCCTCGCTGGGCTGGGAGGCGCCCGGCGACGAGGAGGAGGTCGGGTACGACGGGCTGGGCAGCGGGCTCGCGCCCCACCGGGCGACCTTCGGGATCACCTTCCCGGAGGCGGTCGAGCTGGTCGGCCACGTGAAGGCGGCCCTGTGGGTCTCGGCCGACGAGGCCGACGACATGGACGTCTTCGTCGCGCTGTTCAAGCTCGACGCGCGGGGCCGGCAGGTCGGCTTCGCCTACTACGGGCAGTTCGAGGACGGGCCGGTCGCCAACGGCTGGCTGCGGGCCTCGCACCGCGAGCTGGACCCCGAGCGGTCCACCGACCACATGCCGGCGCTGGCACACCGGCGGGCGCTGCCGCTCACGCCGGGGGAGCCGGCCCGGCTCGACATCGAGGTGTGGCCCTCGGGCACCCGCTTCGAGGCGGGGGAGCGGCTGCTGCTCGTCGTCCAGGGCAGCGACGTGATGCGCTACCCGGAGCACCTCACCTTCGCCCGGCACCGGCAGACGGTGAACCGCGGCCGGCAGGTGGTGCACACCGGCGGGCGCTTCGACTCGCACCTGCTGGTCCCGGTGCTGCCGCCTCGTCCTGCCGGACGCGCCCGGGCTTGACCCTGACACCGTGACAAGGTGTCGGCTGGGCCCCGGAGGTGGTCCCGATGCCCACGACCGACCAGGACGCAGACCCGTCCGCCCGCCTGGCGGAGACCCTCGGCGCCCCGGACCCGTCGGTCCGGCTGCGCGCGGCGCTGACCGCCGGCTCGTCGCCCGGCCCCGGCCTGCTGGAAGCGCTCGTGCGGCGCTGCGCGGCCGAGCCCGACCCCTTCGTGCGGGACATGCTCACCTGGGCGCTGACCCGGCTGCCGGCGGAGGAGACGCTGCCCCGCCTGCGCCGCGAGCTCGGCTCGCGGGAGCCGCGGGCCCGCGCGCAGGCGCTGCACACCCTGTCCAAGGTCGGCGACGCCCGCGCCTGGCCCTGGGTGTCCGGCGACCTGCTGCGCGACCCCGATGACGACGTGGCGCGCACCGCCTGGCGCACCGCGGTCGCCCTCGCTCCCGACGGCGGACGGGCCGGGCTGGCCGCCGCGCTGGCGTCCCAGCTCGGCCGGGGCGGCCGGGACGTGCGGCTGAGCCTGAGCCGGGCGCTGGTCGCGCTCGGCGACGCCGCGGCGCCCGCGCTCGCCGCCGCCGCGGCCGGGCCCGACCCGGAGGCGGCCGCGCACGCCCGCGCCACCGAGGCGCTCGCGCGCGACCCGCAGGCCGGGTTCGACCCGGCCCTCGCGGACGCCCGGCGGATGGCGGCGCTGGGTCCCGAGCGGGCGGCCGCCGCGGCCGCCGGGCAGGGCGCGGCGTGCTGATCGGCTCGCCGTGCTGATCGGGGAGGTGGCCCGCCGGTCCGGGGTGAGCGCCCGGATGCTGCGGCACTACGACGCCCTCGGCCTCGTGTCGCCGAGCGGGCGCACCGTCGGCGGGTACCGCGAGTACTCCGCCGACGACGTCCGCCGGATCTTCGCCGTCGAGGGGCTGCGCTCGCTCGGGCTCTCGCTCGAGCAGGTCGGCCGGGCGCTCGCCGACCCGGGGTTCGCGCCCGCCGCCCTGGTGGCCGACCTGGTCCGGGCGGCCGAGGAGCGCATCGCGCGGGAACGCGAGCTGCTCGCGCGGCTGCGCGCCGTCGACGGATCCGCGCCGGCCGACTGGCCGGACGTGCTGCGCGTCGTCGGGCTCCTGCAGGAGCTGGCCGCACCCAGCGCCGCCCGCCGGCAGCGGGCGGTCCTGGCCGACGACGTGCCGGTGCCCGCCGGGGTGCTGGCCGGCGCGGTGCTCGCCGAGGACGACCCGCACGTCGCGGGGGCGCTGCGGTGGGCGCTGGCCCGGGCCGGCGGCGACGGCCTGGCGACGCTGGCCGGCGGCCTGCGCTCCGGCGACCCCGCGGTCCGCCGGCGCGCGGTCCGGGCGGTCACCGCGCAGGCGGGGTCGCCGGACGCCGACGACCTGCTCCGCGCGGCGCTCGCCGATCCGGACGCCGCGGTGCGCGGGGAGGCGGCATTGGCCCTCGGGCGGCGGGGCGAGGCCGCCGTCGTGCCCGCGCTGGTCGGGATGGTGGTCGCGGGCACCGCCGACGTCGACGCCGCGGAGGTGCTGGGGGCGCTGTCCCGGGACCCCGCGGACGCCGGTGCGGTGGTCGCCGCCCTGGTCGCCGCGCTCGACGCGCCGGCCGCCGGCGCGGCGGTGCGCATCCGGCTGGCGCAGGCGCTGGTCGAGGTGGCCGGGCCGGCCGCCCGGGAGGCGCTGCGGCGCCTGGCCGCGGACCCCGAGCCGGACGTCGCCCTCGTCGCCTCGGCCCTGGCCGGGATGCCGGAGCGGCCCGCCGGGGACCGCGGCGACGAGGGCGGCTGAGTCACGCGACGGCCGTGGCCTGCAGCTCCACCAGCAGCTCCGGCATCGCCAGCCGGTCCACTCCCAGCAGCGTCGTGGCCGGCGCGACCCCGGCGGCGCCGAGCCGCCCCGCCAGGACCCCGTAGTGCTCGAGGAGCCGGTCGACGTCGGTCGTGTAGACCTCGAGCCGCACGACGTCGGTCAGCCCCATGCCGGCCCCGCCGAGGACGGCCTCGAGGTTGTCCAGGGCGAGCGACAGCTGCGCCGCCACGTCGTCCGGGTGCTGCGGCTTCCCCTCGCCGTCGGTCGCCGCCTGTCCGCTGCACCACAGGGTCCGGGCGTGCCCGGCGACCACCACGCCCTGCGCGAACCCCAGCGCCGCCGACCACGTCCACGGGTCGACCGCCGACCTCTGCACCGCCATCGCTGCTCCCTCCGTCCGGTCGGGCGGACCCTCGTCCGCCCCGTGCCGGGGAGCCTGGCGGCGCATCACGACACCTCCTGTCGTGATTCCCGGCAGGATGTCGCGCGTGCGCGCCGACCGGCTGGTCTCCCTGGTGCTGCTGCTGCGCCAGCGCGGCCGGCTGACGGCGGCGGAGCTCGCCCGCGAGCTGGAGGTCTCTCCGCGCACCGTGCTGCGCGACGTCGAGGCGCTGTCGACGGCGGGCGTGCCGGTCTACGCCGAGCGCGGGCGGCACGGCGGGTTCGCGCTGCTGCCCGGCTTCCGCACCGAGCTGCCGGGGCTCACCCACGACGAGGCGCTCGGCCTGCTGGTCGGCGGGCGGGGACTCGGTCTCGGGCCGGCGCGGGCGTCGGCGCTGCGCAAGGTGGTCGACGCGCTGCCCGAGGGACACCGCGCCACCGCCGGCGACGCGGCGCGGCGGCTGCTGGTCGACCCGGAGGTGGACCTGGTCGCGCAGCGGCCGGACGCCGACGAGGTGCCCGGCCCCGCGGTCGCCGCGGTGCGCCGCGCGGTCCTGGCCGGCCGCCGGGTGCGGCTGCACTACGCGCCGCCGGCGGGCGACCCCGCCTGGCGCACGGTCGACCCGATCGGCCTGGTGACCGTGCGCGGCCGCGGCTACCTGCTGGCCACCCGCGGCGGCGAGGACCGCACCTACCGCCTGGCGCGGGTGCTCGGCGCCCAGGAGCTGCCCGAGCCCGCGCAGCGGCCCGCCGACGTCGACCTCGACCGGCTCTGGCGGGAGCGGGTCGCCCGCTTCCGCGCCGGCGGCGAGCAGGTCGCCGTCCGGGTGCGGGTGGACCCCGCGCGGCAGGAGGACCTGGTGGCCACCGCGCTCGCCGTCCGGGCGGACGGGGACGACGGCGACCCCGCGGACGGCCGGCCGCTGCTGGAGGTCACCTTCCAGGACCGGCGGCACGCGGAGTGGGCGCTGTGGCGGCTGGGGGCGGCCGCGGAGGCCCTGGCCCCGGACTGGCTTCGCGCGGCCCTGCACGACCGCGCCGCCGCGATCGCGGCCCGCTACGCGCCGTCCTGACGCCCGGAGTCCGCCGCCTCCGGTGCCGCGGGACCGGAGCCGGCGACCGCCTCCGCGCACCGGCGGGCCTGGCGCTGCAGGGCGGCGGAGAGCTCGGGCGGCCCCTCGAGGACGGTGAAGTCGGCGTCGACCGAGGTGACCATCCACAGCAGGGGGGCCGGGTCGTCGGCGCCGGCGCCGAGGTGACAGCTGGTCGCGTCGACGGCCTCGAGCACGCCCATGCCGGGCCGGACCCGGTCCGCCACCGCCTCGGCGGGCTCGTGCAGGCGCACCGTCGCCCGGACGGGCCATGTCCGCGCGGACGGATGCCGCGACAGCCAGGCGACGACGTCACCCTCCGGCGGCTCGCGCGGGACGAAGCGCGCGCCGTTGGGCGAGCGCGTCGTCATCCGGTCGGCGAGGAAGCTGCGCCAGTCCCGCCGGTCGGGATCCCAGGCGACGAGGTACCAGCGCCGGCCGTAGGCCCTGGTGCTGTTCACCGACGACGTCCGTGCGTCCTTCCGACCCCTGCGCTGAGCCGCCGGCGTCCGGGGGTGCTCAGGGCAGCCGGGCGAGCAGCGCCCGGGCGAAGGCCTCGGCCGCCGGGTCGACCGGTTGCCGCGCCGCCGCGCGCAGCCAGGCCGCGAGCGGCGCGGCCAGGGCGGGGGACAGGGCCGCGATCCAGGCGCCGGTGCCGGCCCGCGCCTCGGCCACGTGCTCGGTGCCCCCGCCCGGGGAGTGCGCCACCACCTCGGGCCGGCTCGCGAGCAGGCCGGTGGTCCGCCAGTCACCGGGCGTGGTCCGGGCGGCGAGCGCGTCCAGCCGGCCGGCCGCCGTCCGCAGCAGGTCCGCGTCGTCCGCCGGAGGTGCGCCGTCCACGGGACCGATGGTGCCCGACCGGGTCGCGCCCGACGCCCGTCCGGGCGAGGCTGGGGGCGTGAGGGTCCTGGTCACCGGTGCGTCGGGGTTCGTGGGCGGCCGGCTGGCCACCGCGCTGGAGGAGGCGGGCCACGAGGTCCGCGGGATGACCCGCCGCCCCGAGAGCTACGAGGGGGCCGGCACGCCCGTGGCCGGTGACGTGGGGGACGAGGCGTCGCTGCGCGAGGCGCTCGAGGGCTGCGAGGCCGCCTACTACCTCGTGCACTCCCTCGGCGACGAGGACTTCGAGCGCAAGGACGCCGACGCCGCGCGGGCCTTCGCCCGCGCCGCCGCCGCGACCGGCGTCCGGCGGATCGTGTACCTCGGCGGACTGGGGCGCGACGGCGACCGGCTGTCGCGGCACCTGCGCAGCCGTCGCGAGGTGGAGCGGCTGCTGGGGGAGACCGGGGTGCCGGTGACGGTGCTGCGCGCCGGGATCGTCGTCGGCCACGGCGGGGTGTCGTGGGAGATGACCCGCCAGCTCGTGGCGCACCTGCCGGCGATGGTCACCCCGCGCTGGGTGACCACGCGGACCCAGCCGATCGCCGTCGCCGACGTCGTCCGCTATCTCGTCGGCGTCCTCGAGGCGCCCGAGGCCGAGGGGCGGGTGTTCGAGGTGGGCGGCCCCGAGGTGCTCAGCTACCTGCAGATGCTCACCCGGGTCGCCGACATCCAGAGCCGGCACCTGTTCGTCGTCCCCGTGCCGCTGCTCAGTCCGCGGCTGTCCTCGCGCTGGCTGTCGCTGGTCACCGACGTGGACCTCACCACCGGCCGCTCGCTGATCGACTCGATGACCAACGAGGTCGTCGTCACCGACGACGCCATCCGCCGGGTGGTCCCCCTCGAGCCGATGGACTACGACCAGATGGTGCTCACCGCCCTGCTGGAACGGGCGCGCGAACGCCGTCGAGAGGCCGCCGAGCGGCGCGGCGGGTGGCTCGCCCGGGGAGCGCGGCGGTGACCCGGGGGCGGGCCGCCCGCGCGCTGGGGGCCCGGGTCCTCCGGATCGCCGGGCCGATGCTGCGCAGCGTGCCGCGCGACCACTGGGAGTCCGACGCGGCGTTCCGGCGCCGCCGGCGGGTCACCGGCGTCGTCGCGGTGGCGGGGGCGTCGCTGCTCGGGGTGTCGCTGTCGACGCCGCCGGGCTCGCCGCGGTTCTACGCGCTGACCCTCGGCGTCGCCGGCACCTGGGTGGCCGGGGGCCTGGCCTCGGGCCCGCTGCACCTGGGGCGGATGTTCGGGCCCGGCGACCGGCTGCAGCGGCCGCTGCTCACGCCCGTCGTCTCGGGCGTCGGGGCCTTCGGCGCCTTCTACGCGGCGGCGCTGGTGGCCCGGCGGATCCCGGTGCTGGAACGGGCGATCGGCTCGGTGCTGCGCTACGCCGACCAGGGGTCGGCGCCGCTGGTGGCCACCACGACGCTGGCCAACGGGGTGGCCGAGGAGGTGTTCTTCCGCGGCGCGCTGTACGCGGCGGCGGGGACGAAGCGGCCGGTGCTGGTGTCGACGGCGGTCTACGCCCTGGCCACCGTCTCCACGCGGAACCCCGCCCTCGTGCTGGCCAGCCTGCCGATGGGGCTGATGTTCGGCATCCAGCGCAAGATGACCGGCGGCATCCAGGCGCCGGTGCTCACCCACGTGGTGTGGTCGAGCCTGATGCTGCGCTTCCTGCCGCCGCTGTTCGCCGACCGCCTCGAGCAGGAGGAGCACACGGCGCCGGCCGCGTGACCGGCGGGTGCGACCGGCGGCCGTGACAGTGCGCGCTCCGGTGTCCCGGTCCGTTGACCGGTGACCGGCCATGCCTCCATCGTGTGACCCGGACCACATCTCGGGGAGGGGTCATGACGACGCAGGTGGACACCAGCGGCATCGACGAGGTCCTGCGGCGGGCGGTCGACAGCGGCGCGGTACCCAACGTGGTGGCGACGGCCGCGGACAGCGAGGGACCGCTGTACGAGGGGGCCGCCGGCAACCGGACGGCCGGCACGGACCAGCCCCTCGACGGCGGCACGCTCTTCCGGATCGCGTCCATGACGAAGATGGTGGCGACCGTCGCCGCCCTGCAACTGGCCGAGCGCGGGGAGCTCGACCTGCAGGCGCCGGTCGACACGCTCGTCCCCGCCTGGGCCGAACTCGAGGTCCTCGAGGGCTGGGACGGCGACGTCCCGCGCACCCGGCCGCCGGCGACCCGCGCCACCGTCCACCACCTGGTCACCCACACCAGCGGGCTCACGTACTGGTTCTGGAACGCCGAGATGGTCCGCTGGGAATCCGCCACCGGTGCGCCCAACGTGCTGAGCGGCAGTCGGAGCTGCCTGCGCGCGCCGCTGGTCGCCGATCCCGGCACGAGGTTCGAGTACGGCACCAACACCGACTGGCTGGGGCTCGTGGTCGAGGCGGTCAGCGGCCGCACGCTCGACAAGTACGTCGAGGAGAACGTCCTCCAGCCGCTCGGCATGACGCACACGACCTTCAGTCCCACCGCGGAGCAACGGGCGGACCTGGTGCCCGTGCACGTCAAGGACGAGGAGGGGCACTGGGTCGCGACCGACCTGGACTGGGCCGCGGAACCGGAGTGGTGGGCCGGCGGGCACGGGCTCTACTCGACGCCCCGCGACTACCTGCGCTTCCAGCGCATGCTGCTCCGCGGCGGCGAGCTCGACGGGGTGCGCCTCCTCCGGCCGGAGACCGTCGACGAGGCCTTCACCAACCAGATCGGCGACCTCGAGTTCCCCGGCACCATCGCGACGGCCGACCCCTCGGTGAGCTCCTCCTGGAACGGCCCGACAGGGCAGAAGTGGGGCCACGGCCTGCTCCTCACCAGCGAGCAGCAGCCGGGGATGCGCGCCGTCGGCAGCGGCGCCTGGGCCGGGGTCTTCAACACGCACTTCTGGATCGACCGGGCCGGCGGGGTCACCGGCGCCATCTACACCCAGTTCCTCCCGTTCATCCCGGAGGAGGCGATGGCGGTCTACGTCGACTTCGAACGGGCGCTCTACGCCGCGCTCGGGACGGGGCGGGCGCCGGCCGCCTGAGACGCCTCAGCGCGCGGCCATCGGGAAGACCGGCCAGCCGATCTCGGTGCGCCACGCCGCCGGGTCGTCGGTGTCCCGCGGGCCCACCGGGTAGCTCTCCCGCACCGGCCCGGCCACGGCGAGCCCGTTGGCGACCACCCACGCGCCCAGCTCGCCGTAGGTGACGTCGATGTCGTCGTGCGGGCCGGCGTGGGTGGTGACCGCCAGCTCCACGGCCGGCAGCGTCACCGGGTGCACCCGCCCACCGGACACGGGCTCGGCCGTCCGCCGGTACACGAGCACGTGCCCGCGGCCGGTCTCGAACAGCGCGTTGTCGTAGAGCCCGCCCGGTGGCCCGTCCGGCTCGGCGACGACCGCGTCGAGCTCCGCCATGGCGCCGGCGTACCAGGCGAGCACGCCGTCGAGGTCCACGACGCCCGCCACCGCGGCCACCGGCGTCGCCGGCACCGCCCGCAGCCGGACCTGCAGCGGCGGCGGGGCCGGGTGCAGCAGCCGGCGCAGCGACGCCACCGCCTGCCGCGTGGCGGCCAGCTGGTCCTCCAGTCGCCGCAGGTGGTCGGCCACCAGCTCGGCGCGGGCGGCCGGGTCGGGGGAGTGCACGATGCGCGCGACGTCGGGCAGCGGGACGTCGAGCTCGCGCAGCCGGTGGATGACCTGGGCGGTCGGGATCTGGTCGGCGCTGTAGTACCGGTAGCCGCTGGCCGGGTCGACGGTCGCGGGCTCGAGCAGGCCGGCGTCGTGGTAGCGGCGCAGCGTGCGCACGCTCAGGTGGCTCAGCCGGGAGAACTCGCCGATCGCCAGCACGGGCGCACTCTGCACCCTCCCCCCGGGGGAGGGTCCAGCGCTGGACCCTCCCGGGCGGGGACGCCGCACCGTGGCGGCATGAGCGCACCGACCGTCATCGACCCCGCCGAGCTCCCCGCCCCCGTCCGCGGCTACCTCGCCGCGCACACCGCCCGCGACGTCGGGACCGCCGTCCGGGCCTTCACCCCCGACGCCGTCGTCACCGACGAGGGCCGCACCCACCGCGGCACCGAGGAGGTCCGCCGGTGGCTGACCGAGGCCGGCACCGCCTTCTCGTACACGACCGAGCTGGTCGGCGCCCGGCGCGTCGACGCGACACGGTGGATCGCCGTCCAGCGGCTGGAGGGCGACTTCCCCGGCGGCGTCGCCGAGCTCCAGTACCGCTTCAGGATGGCCGGCGACCTGGTCGCCGAGCTCGTCATCGCCCCCTGACGCCCGGTCGCCGGGGGTCACGGCCCCTCGCTCGGCAGGCTGTGCCAGGTGTCGTAGGCGACGCCGGCGGCGCCCTCGGCGTCACCGGTGGCGCACAGCCGGATCAGCTCGTCGTGCCGGGTGACCGACGTCCGCCCGCGCAGTGAGCCGAAGCGCAGCCGCTCCGCGCGGCGGACGGTGGGCGTGAACTGCTCGAGGACCGTCGCGAGCGCGCGGTTGCCGCAGACGCGCACCGGCACGTCGTGGAGCTCGTCGTCGATCCGGAGGGCGGCCTCGACGTCGCCGGCCGCGACGGCGTCGGCGAACCTGCGGTTGGCGTCGCGCATGGCCGCCAGGTCGGCCTCGGTGAGGACCGGCACGGCCTCCCGGACGGCGACCTCGTGCATCGCGGCGACGACGTCGCGGGCGTCACGCACGTCCCGGGCGTCGAGCGTGCTGACCACGGTGGACCGTCCCGGCTGCGCGGAGACCAGGCCCGCGTGCGCGAGGCGCAGCAGCGCCTCGCGCACCGGCGTCCGGCTGACGCCGAGCCAGGCCGCGAGCTCGAGGTCCCGCAGCTGCTCGCCGGGGGCGAACGTGCCGTCGACGATGGCGTCGCGGAGGCGGCGGTAGACGTCGTCGCGCAGCAGGCTGCGGTCGACGCCGGGGGACGTCGGGGGGATCGGCACGGGCGGACCTCGTCAGCGGCACGGGCACCGGGTGGTGCGGGACTCTGGACGACGGGGGCTTCCCGGCCCGCATCGCATCATGCAATATATCGCATATCGGGGGCGTTGGTCGGTGGACGACGGACGGGTGACAGAGGTCGCCCGCGTGATCGAGAGGGAGAACCGATGACCGAGAGCACGCAGCAGACCCGCACCGACGCCACCCCCACGGTGGTGCTGGTGCACGGTGCCTTCGCCGACTCGTCGAGCTGGAACGGCGTCGTCGCCCGGCTCCGCCGCGACGGCCACCCGGTGCTGGCGGTGGCCAACCCGCTGCGCTCGCTGTCCGGCGACGCCGAGCTCCTGCGGGCCGTCCTCGACGGTGTGGACGGTCCGGTGGTCCTCGCCGGCCACTCCTACGGCGGCAGTGTCATGAGCGAGGCGGCCGAGGGGCACCCGCGGGTGCGGGCGCTGGTGTACGTCGCCAGCTTCCTGCTGGAGGAGGGCGAGAGCACCGGCGAGCTGGCCGGCCGCTTCCCGGGCAACGAGCTCGGGTCGGCGCTGCGCCCGGTGCCCGTCCCCGGGCCCGACGGGCAGCCCGTCGACGACCTCTACATCGAGCAGGAGCGCTTCGGGCCGGTCTTCGCCGCGGACGTGCCGGCCGACGTCGCCGAGCTGATGGCCGTCACGCAGCGGCCGATCATCGGCGACGCGCTGGCCGACAAGGCGACGCGGGCGGCCTGGCGGACCATCCCGTCGTGGACCCTCGTCACGCGCCAGGACCTCGCGGTGCCGGCCGAGGCCCAGCGGTTCATGGCCGAGCGGGCCGGGTCGCACGTCGTCGAGGTCGACGCGTCGCACGCCGTGACCGTGTCCCAGCCCGACGCCGTCGCCGAGCTGATCGAGGAGGCCGTGCGCGCCACCGCCGGCTGACGGCGGCACACCGGTCAGGCCGCCCCGGCGGCGTACCAGGCGGCCAGGCGGGCGAAGCCCTCCTCCAGGCGCACCCGCGGGGCCCAGCCCAGGGCCTCGCGGGTGCGGCGCTGGTCGAACCAGTGCGCGGTGGCGAGCTGCTCGGCGAGGAAGCGGGTCACCGGCGGGGTCGAGCGGCGGCCGGTGACCGCCCACGCCCCCTCGACGACGGCCCCGGCGAGCCACGCCGCCCGGAAGGGGACCCGCCGCCGCGGGCCGGGCGTGCCGGCCGCCCGGCACAGCCGGTCGATGACCTCGCCGACGGGGCGCGGCTCGCCGTTGGACACGACCAGCGCCTCGCCGTGCACGGGCCCGCACGCGTCCACCGCGGCGACGAGCGCGGCCGCGGCGTTGTCGACGTAGGTGGTGTCGACCAGGGCCGCGCCGGAGCCGATGGTGGGCAGCCGCCCCGCGCGGGCGCGCGCGACGATCCGCCCGACGAGCTGGGTGTCGCCCGGGCCCCACACGAGGTGCGGGCGGACGGCGAGCACCGCGAGGGACGCGGAGTCGGCGGACAGCGCGTCGAGCTCGGCGACGGCCTTGGTCCGCGAGTAGTGCCCGCGGGCGTGCACCGGGTCGGCCGGCTCGGCGCCGACCCCGGCCAGCGCCGCCCCGGCGTGGGCGACCGACGGCGACGAGACGTGCACCAGCCGGCCGACGCCCGCCGCGCGGCAGGCGCCGACGACCGCGCGGGTGCCCGCGACGTTGGCCCGCTCGTACTCGGCCCGGGGGCCGGTGACGTCGACCTTGGCCGCCAGGTGCACCACGGCGTCCTGCCCGCGGGCGGCCCGCGCGACGGCGTCCGGGTCGGCGACGTCGCCCAGCACCTCGGCGCAGGGCAGGCCCGACGGCCGGCGCTGCAGCACGGTGACGTCGTCCCCGCGGGCGAGCAGGGCCTCCGCCGTCGCGCGCCCGAGCATGCCGCTGGCCCCGGTGACCAGGACCCTCACGACCGGCGCCCGCCCGCCCGCCCCGCGAGGAACCGGGCCGCACGGGCGGCCACCTGCCGGCGGTCGACCTTGGACTGGTGGCGGATGTCGACGGGGAGCCGGGGAGCGGTGAGCACCGCGGCCACGTCGACGCCGGCCGCGGCCCGGACGGCGTCGGCCAGGTCCGGCCCCGCCACCCGCAGGCGCCGCGACCGGCGCCCGGCGGCCGCCTCCGGGACGACGACCACGACGACGACCTGCCCGCCGGCCGGCCCGACGCCGACGGCCGCGGCGGCCGCCACGCCGGGCAGCCGCTCGGCCCGCTGCTCGATGCCGACCGGCGTGACCGGCCCGGCCGCGGTGGTGACCACGTGCGGCAGCCGGCCCTCGATCCACAGCCGCCCCTCGGCGTCGAGGTGCCCGACGTCGCCGGTCCGGTGCCAGCCGGGCGGGCGGGAGGCCGCGCGGTCGGTGGCCCAGAGGGCGTCGTAGCGGTCCCGGACGTGGGCGGCGCGCACGCACACCTCGCCGGTCACGCCGGGGGCGCCGGTCAGGTCGCCGTCGGCGGTGCCGTCCGCGCGCAGCGGGGCGACCCGCACGTCCACCCCGGGCAGCGGCCGTCCCACGCAGACGCCCTCGCCCTCGCCGGCGGCGGCCACCTCGGCGGCCGAGACGTCGGTGACCGGGAGCGCCTCGGTCATGCCGTAGGGCGTGTGGGCCTCCGCCGACGGCAGGACCTCGCGCAGCGACTCGAGCAGCGCGGCGGGCACGGGGGCGCCGGCCGACATGAGCAGCCGGACGCCGCCGAGCGCGGCTCGCTGTCCGTCGGCCAGGCCGGACGCGGTGGCCACCACCCGGCGCAGCGCGGCGGGGGAGGCGAACACCACCGTGGCACCGACGGCGGAGACCGCCTCCGCCAGGTCCCGCGCCGTGAGCGAGCCGGGGGCGGTGATGTCGATGTCGGGGACGGCCGTGCCGATGCCCAGCGCCGGGCCGAGCAGCGCGAAGGGAGCGAACGCGGCGACCAGCCGGTCCCCGGGGGTGAGCCGGTAGGTGGCGCGCACCAGCGCGAGCTGGGCGGCGGCCTGGCGCCGGGTGTAGACGACCCCCTTCGCCGGGCCGGTGGCGCCGGAGGTGAACAGGACCGCGCAGTCGGCGTCGCCGGGCGGGACCCGCGGCGCAGGGGCGTCGCGGCCGGCGTCCTCGACCTCGGCGAGCGTGCGGACGGCGCCCAGTGCCCGCCGGGGGAGCGCCGGCACCGACCCCGTGGCGATGCGGGAGGCGGGCAGCCCCATGAGGCGCGCGGCGGCGAGCCCGGCGGTGCTGCAGACGACGTGGTCGACGGCGGCGCTGCGCAGTGCGCGCCGCATGCCGCGCAGGCCCAGGCCCTTGTCGGCGACGACGATGACCGCGCCCGCTCGCCAGACGGCGTAGACGGCGGCCGTGAGGTCGGCGGAGGGCTCGACGAGCAGGCCGACCCGCTGGCCCGGCCGCACGCCGGACGCCGCGAGGCCCGCGGCCAGGCGCTCGACCCGCCGGTGCAGCTGCGCCCAGCTCACCGTCGTCCCGCCGACCTCCACCACGGCGGGGGAGTCGTCGCCGGCGCGCTCGGTGAGCGACGCCCACAGCGGCGGCGGGTCGTCGTCGGCGAGATCCGGCGCGGGCTCCGGCGGGGTGGCGCCGGAGCCGGGCAGCTCGGTCACCCACTCCGCGACGGCGTCGGCGTACTGCGGGGCGTCCTCGGGGAGCAGGTGCGAGGCGCCCTCGTAGCGGTGCAGCGAGGCCTGCGGCAGCCGCTCGCGCAGGTCGGCGAGGTACCGCTCCCCGAACACCGGGTCCCGGGGCCCCCACAGCAGCAGCGCCGGGACGTCGAGCGTGCGGATGCCCTCCGCGATCGCCTCCTGCGCCGGCCGCGAGGGGTGGCCGGGGGAGAAGGGGATGTCGGCGACGAAGTCGCCGACCGAGCGGCGGCGCGCCGCCGTGGCATAGGGGGCGGCGAAGGCGTCGCGCACCGCGCGGGGCAGCGGCGGGCGCGAGAGCGCCGTCGTCGCCCGCACGAAGACCGGGGTGCCCACGGTGACGGCCGTGCGGACGCCGGGGGCGTCGGCGGCGCGGATGAGCACCGGGCCCCAGTCGCCCTCGGGCATGGCGACGGCGGTGTTGCACAGCACGACCCCGCGCAGGTCCGCCCGGTGCCGCAGCGCCCAGCCCAGGGAGATGACGCCGCCCCAGTCGTGGCCCACGGTCACGACCGGGCCGGTGACGCCCAGCGCCGCGGTCAGGTCGCCGAGGTCGGCGACCCGCTGCTCCAGCGTGCGCGGCGCGTCCAGCCGCTGCGACCAGCCCATGCCGAGCTGGTCGGGGGCGATCACCCGCCAGCCCGGCGGCGCGGCGGCGACCAGCCGGCGCCACAGGTAGGACCACGTGGGGTTGCCGTGGACGCACAGCAGCGTGCCGACGGGGTCGGCGACGCCGTTGTCGAGGACGTGCCACTCGTGCTGCGCGCCGGTGGAGTCGGTGACGATGAGGGTGCGCGACCACGCCGGGTCCAGGCCGGGGAACGCCGGCCCGGCCGCCGCGCCGGTCGCCGTGCCGGTCGCCGTGTGGTCGGCGGTGCCCGGGGCCTCGTCGAGCGCGGTCACCAGGCGATCTCGAGGCACGAGACGTTCAGGCCGGAGCCGATGCCCATGAGCAGGACCCGGTCGCCGTCGGCGAGGGTGTCCTGCTGGCCGGCGAGGGTGAACGGGACCGACGCCGGCCCCAGGTTGCCGCGGGTCGGGAAGGTCGTCGGCACCAGGGCGGGGTCGATCGAGAAGCGGTCGCACATCGCCTTGGTGTGGACCTTGGACACCTGGTGGACGATGTAGCGGTCCATGCCGCCGGCCCAGTCGAACTCCTCGGCGGCGTCGGCCCACATGTCCTCCGACAGGGCGAGGCCCGCGTCCAGGAGGCCCTTGAGGTCGGTGCGCATCATGTCGTTGTCGCCGACGCACAGCTCGTGGTGCTCGGAGCCCGAGCGGCTCACCGACCCGACGAGGCGGTGGCCCTCCGGGTGCAGGTCGGTGCGGCCCAGCACCATCGCGACGGCGCCGGACCCCAGGGTCAGCGTGGCGAACTGCGCGAGCACGTCCTTCGATCCCGTCTCGGGCCGGTTGAGCTGGTCGATCGTCCGCTCCTGGACGATCCGGGAGTCCTCCCCGTTGACGACCAGGGCGTGGTCGACCATCCCCGAGTCGATCATCGCGGCGGCCAGCTCCATGCCGTTGACGAAGCCCAGGCAGGCGTTGGTCACGTCGAAGTTCTGGCAGGACCGCGGCAGGCCGAGCTCGTGGTGCACCGCCACCGCGGTCGAGGGCTCCAGGTAGCGGCGGCTGACCGAGGTGTTGATCATGACGCCGATGCGCGCGGGGTCGACCCCGCTCTCGCTGATCGCCTTGGCCCCGGCGGTGGCGGCGCCGTTGACGAACGTCGTCCCCTCGGCCCACCAGCGGCGCTCGCGGATGCCGGCGAGCCGCTCGAGCAGGCCGGTGCGCAGGCCCACCCGCTGGTAGGTCTCGCGCAGCCGCTCGTCGATCTCGTCGGAGGTGACGACCTGGGACGCGTCCGCCGTCTCGACGGCCAGCACGGACGTGTTGGCGAAGCGGTGTGTGGTGTTGCCCGTCATGTGCGCCGTACCCAGCCGTGAGTCGGGCCGACGCTCCACTGGCCGCCCGGTTCCGGTCGCCCTACCCCGGACCCGCGTCGCCCTACCCATGCGTGACGGGCGGCACCTCCCGGGGCGCGGCCGGGGAGGCGCTGGCAGGGTGGGGGCATGGCCGCATCTCCTCCCGTCGTCGTGGTGACCGGTGCCAACGGGCTGGTGGGCGCCGCGGTCTGCCGGGCGCTCGCCGAGCGCGCGGCGCGGGTGCGCGCCGTCGTCCGCCGGGCCGGCAGCGCGCCCGCGCTCGACGGGGTCACCGAGCACGTCGGCGGGTTCGGCGAGGAGCCCCTCGCCCGCGAGGTCACCGCCGGCGCCGACGCGGTGGTGACCACGGTCCACCCGATGGGCTCGCCGCGCGAGGCCCAGCTCCGGGTGGCCGTCGAGGAGACCCCGGCCCTCGCCCGCGCCGCGCGCGACGCCGGCGTCGCCCGGTTCGTGCACCTGTCCACGGCCGGGGTCTACGACCGCTCGCCCGGCGTCGGGGACATCGCCGAGGACGGCGCCCTCCTGCCCGAGGGCAGCGGCGCCTACCCCGACACCAAGAACGCCGCCGACGCCGCGCTGGCCGAGGTCGGCGGGCTCACGACCGTGCTGGTCCGCCCGCCGGCGGTCCTGGGCGCCGGGGAGACCTCGGTCTGGAACACGCTGCGTCCCCGCGCGATCCGGGACGGCGACCGCGCGGCCAACCCCGCGCAGACCTGGGCCTGGGTGCACGTCGACGACCTGGCGGCCTTCGTGGCCGACGTCGCCACCGGCGCGTTCGCGACCGCCGACGACCCGGAGCGGGGTCCCGTCCCCGGCCGCGCGACCCCGGTCAACGTGGCCGGCGAGCCGGCGACGTTGCGGGACTACCTCGGCACGGTCACCGGCGCGCTGGGCGTCGAGCCGGAGTGGACCGACGAGCCCGTGTGGACCGGCCGGCTGCTCACCGACCGCGCGCGCCGGTGGGGCTGGACGCCGCGGGTGGGCCTGGCGCAGGCGCTCGAGGAGCTCCGGGCGGGCCTGGCCCCGCGCGCCTGACCCGCCGCCGGCCTCACACCTGCAGGACCCGCGCGGCGGACAGGTGGGCCGCGGCGACCGCGGCCCGGAAGCGGGCGAGCAGCAGGTCCCGCGCCAGGTGGGGCACGTCGGCGGCCGGGCCCGCGACGGCCGTGGTCCGTCCGGTCCCGGCGGTCCCGCTCCCGGTCGGCACGCGCGGACCCGCGGTCCCGCCGCGCCGCGACCCGGTCCCGCTCGGCCGCGAGCCGGTCGGCGGCGTCGGCCTCGCTCAGCAGCCCGAGCGCGTCCTCCAGGCGCCCCTCCTGCAGCGCCCGCTCGGCCAGGGTCAGGTGCGTGGCCGCGACGCCGCTCCCCGTGCCGGCCACCGCCTCGGCGTCCCGGCCCAGCCGGCGCCGGAGGTGCGCGACGCTGCGCCGCAGCCGCTCGGAGGTCCGCTCGGCGCGGCGGCGCTGGAGCCGGCGCAGCGACCCACCGGCCGGGGCACCACCGCCGGCGTCCTGGTCACCGGTCCGGTCCGTGCGGCGAGCGTCCCGCCGGCGGGACCGGCGGACGAGGGCCGTCCGGCCGCCGCGGGGACCGTGTCCGCGCCGTGCCGGTCCGGGGCGCCGCGCGCCGTGGTGCCCCGGACCGGACCGCCGTCAGAAGGGCGGCTCCTCGTCACGGCCGCCGACGGCGGCCGCCGCCCACGGGTCGGGCGCGGCGTCCCGCCCCGCGCCGGCGGGACCGCTCCGGCTCCCGGAGCCGTTCGCGGAGCCGGAGCCGCCGGACCCGTTCCCCGCGCGGGAGACCTTCGCGACCGTCGCGGTCGCGTAGCGCAGCGACGCCCCGATCTCGTCGACGTCCAGCTCGACGACGGTGCGCTTCTCGCCCTCCTTCGTCTCGAAGGAACGCTGCTTGAGGCGGCCCTGCGCCACCACCCGCGAGCCCCGCGTCAGCGACTCCGCGACGTTCTCCGCCGCCTCCCGCCAGACGCTGCAGCGCAGGAACAGCGACTCGCCGTCCTTCCACTCCTGGGTCTGGCGGTCCAGCGTGCGCGGCGTGGACGCGATGGTGAAGGTGGCAACCGCAGCGCCCGAGGGCGTCCAGCGCAGCTCGGGCTCGCTGGTCAGGTTGCCGATGACGGTGATGACAGTGTCGCCGGCCATGATCCGGTCCTCCGTGTTGTCGGTGCATCGCTCAGGTGAGCACCCGGAGGCTAGGGAGACCCGCCGACAGTTCCCGGGTCCGCGGCCGGGAACGGCGGACTGTCCCCGGCGGCTGGGACGCTCGGTCGTCGGAGGACCGACGACGGGCGAGCGGGGGGACGGCAGGTGGGGGAGACCCGGGCGGGGCAGGTCCTGGAGGCCACGCTGGAGCGGATCACCTACGCCAACCCGCAGACCGGCTACACGGTGGCCCGCGTGGACACCGGCCGGGGCGGCGACCTGGTCACGGTCGTCGGACCGCTGGTCGGCGCCCAGCCGGGGGAGACGCTGCGGCTGCGCGGGCGCTGGGGCGCGCACCCGCAGCACGGCCGGCAGTTCCACGTCGAGGACCACACGACCGTGCTCCCGGCGACGGTGCAGGGCATCCGCCGCTACCTCGGCTCGGGCCTGGTGCGGGGGATCGGCCCGCGCCTGGCCGAGCGGATCGTCGACCACTTCGGCGCCGACACGCTGCGGGTCGTCGACGAGGAGCCGGGGCGGCTGACCGAGGTGCCGGGCCTCGGGCGGCAGCGGGCCGCTCTGGTCACCGCCGCCTGGGAGGAGCAGCGGGCGGTCCAGGAGGTGGTGGTCCTCCTGCAGGAGCTGGGCGTCTCGACCTCGCTGGCGGTGCGCGTCCACCGCGAGTACGGCGACGCCTCGACCGGCGTCGTCCGCTCCGAGCCGTACCGCCTGGCCGCCGAGGTCCGGGGCATCGGGTTCCGGACGGCCGACGCCATCGCCGCCGCCGTCGGCATCCCGCACGACAGCACCGAACGGGTCGAGGCCGGCCTGCTGCACGTCCTGTCCGAGGCCACCGGGCAGGGCCACTGCTTCCTGCCCGAGGCCGACCTCGTGGCCCGGGCCGTCGAGCTGCTGGAGGTCCCCGCCCGGCTGGTCACCATCTGCCTCACGCTGCTGGTCGCCGACGGCAACGTGGTGCGGGAGGAGTACCCCGCCGCGGACGGCGGGCCGCGCACGGTGGGCTACCACCTCGTGCCCCTGCACCGCGCGGAGGTCTCGCTCGCCGCGGGCGTACGGAGGCTCGCGGATGCCGACACCGACCGGCTCCCGGCCTTCGCCGACGCCGACTGGGACGACGCGATGTCCTGGCTGCAGCGGCACACCGGGATGGCGCTCGCGCCCGGCCAGCGCGAGGCCGTCCGCCTGGCGCTGACCGAGAAGGTCGCCGTCCTCACCGGCGGCCCGGGGTGCGGCAAGAGCTCCACCGTCCGCTCGATCGTCGCGCTGGCCGCGTCGCAGGGCGCCCGCGTCGTCCTGGCCGCACCCACCGGCCGGGCGGCCAAGCGGCTCACCGAGCTGACCGGCGCCCAGGCGGTCACCGTGCACCGCCTCCTGCAGCTGCGGCCCGGCGGCGACGCCGCCTTCGACCGCGAGCGGCCGCTGGACGCCGACCTGGTCGTCGTCGACGAGGCGTCGATGCTGGACCTGCTGCTGGCCAACAAGCTGGTGCGCGCGGTGCCGCCGGGCGCGCACCTGCTGCTGGTGGGTGACGCCGACCAGCTGCCGTCGGTCGGCCCGGGCGAGGTGCTGCGCGACCTGCTCGCCGAGGGCTCCCCGGTGCCCTCCGTGCGCCTGACCCAGGTCTTCCGCCAGGCCGGCGCGTCGGGCGTCGTGAGCAACGCCCACCGGATCAACGCCGGCACGCCGCCGCAGCTGCAGGGCCTCGACGACTTCTTCCTCTTCGCCACCGAGGACGCCGAGGAGACCGCGCGGCTCACCGTCGACGTCGTCGCCCGCCGGATCCCCGCCCGGTTCGGGCTCGACCCCCGCCGCGACGTCCAGGTGCTCACGCCCGTGCACCGCGGGCCGGCCGGCGCCGCCGCGCTCAACGAGCTGCTGCAGGAGGCGCTCACGCCGGCCCGTCCCGATCGCGCGGAGAAGCGGTACGGCGGCCGGGTGTTCCGCGTCGGGGACAGGGTCAGCCAGGTCCGCAACGACTACGACAAGGGCCGCGCCGGCGTCTTCAACGGCACCCAGGGCGTCGTCACCGCCGTCGACCCGGCCGGGCAGGTGCTCACCGTGGTCACCGAGGAGGACGAGACCATCGCCTACGACTTCGGCGAGCTCGACGAGCTCGTGCACGCCTACGCCGTCACCGTGCACCGCTCCCAGGGCAGCGAGTACCCCTGCGTCGTCGTCCCGCTGACCACCGGGGCCTGGTCGATGCTGCAGCGGAACCTGCTCTACACCGCGGTCACCCGCGCCGAGCGGCTCGTCGTCCTCGTCGGATCCCCGCGGGCGCTGGGCCAGGCCGTGCGCACCACGGGGTCCGGACGGCGGCACACGGGCCTCGCCGCCCGGCTCCGCGGCCGGCCGGCCCAGCGGGACGGTTACGCCGACGGCGAACACCGACACGCCGAACCGGCCGCCTGACCTGCGCTCTCCCACCGAGTGGGTGGAGGGCTTGCAGAACGGCCCCGGATGTGTCAGACCCCGCTCGTAGCGTCCGGGTCGACATCTTCCCCGTGTCGGCAAGGAGCACACCATGGCCATCTCCGGCCTCCCCACCCGCAAGCCCACCGGCCGCGTCCCGTGGCCGTGCGTCCTCCTCGAGGGCGAGGAGAAGGCGGGCAAGAGCTGGGCGCTGGCCCAGCTGAGCACCAGCGACCGGATCGGTCCGCTGTACTGGATCGACCTCAACGAGGGCGCCGGCGACGAGTACGGCGCCATCCCCGGCGCCCGCTACGAGCTCGTCGAGCACGACGGGTCCTACGCCCAGGTGCTGGCCGCCGTCCAGGCGGTCAAGGCCGAGGCCCGCCGCGCGGCCGACGCCGGCGAGAAGCCCGTCGTCCTCGGCATCGACACCGGCTCGGCGATCTGGGACGGGCTCAAGGACTGGGCGAGCGCGCGCGCCGCGCGGTCCGCCCGCAACCGCGAGCTGCTCAAGCGCGACCCCAACGCCGAGATCACCATCAGCCAGAACCTGTGGAACGACGCCGGCTCCCGCTGGCGCAAGCTGCAGACCGAGCTGCTGACCTTCCCGGGCATCGTCGTGGTGACCGCCCGCGGCAAGGAGGTCACCGAGGTCGACGCCAACGGCCGTCCCATCGAGGGCCAGAAGACCTGGTCGGTGCAGATGCACCGCGAGTTCCCCTACGCCGCCAGCGTGTGGGTGCGGCTGCGGCGCGGGCGCCGCCCGCTGATCGTCGGCGCGCGCAGCGTGCACGTGGGCATCAAGCCCAACGACGACCCGGCCCGCGAGGTCACCGACGAGAGGGCCGACGGGCGGCTGCTCGAGTGGCTGGTCTTCGACGCCCTCCGGTGCGACCCGGGCACCGCGCACGTCCGCGATCTCGTCGCCTTCCACGGCGGCGGGCTGCTCGAGCACGAGCGGGAGGACGAGGCGCGCACCGCGCGGGCCGAGCGCCGCACCGAGCACGACGCCGCCACGCCCGACGTCGCCGCGCTGGTGTCCCGGATCGAGGACGCCGAGGACGACGACGCCCTGCGCGACGTGTGGGGCGAGGCCAACCGGGGCGCCCTGCTCGGCGTCGAGGTCCCGACCCCCGGCGGCTCCTACACCGTCGCCGAGCTGATCCAGGCCCGTCACGAGCAGTTCCTCGAGGCGTCGGTGGCCAAGCACCCCGCCGGTCGCCGCCGGGCCGCCGCCCAGGCGCCCACGACGCCGGCCCCCACGACGCCGGCCGCGGTGGTCGAGGCCGCCCGCGCCGCCGCCGCGGCGGCGGCGCCGCGCACCGAGGAGGCCCCCGCCCCGGTCAACCCGCTGCTCGAGCCCTCGCCGACCCCCGACGAGCCGGGCGAGCGCCGGCTCACCGCCGCCCGCCGCGGCGTGCTCGCCAGCCTGGAGAGCCTGGGCGTCACCGACGCGCAGATCGCCGAGCGGTTCGGCCGGCCGGTCGAGCACGTGGCCACCAAGCGGCTGACCGCGCTGGTCCGCGACGTCATCGCCACCCAGCGCAGCGGCCGGTCGGTGGGGCAGCAGGAGATCCCCGCGTGACGGCGGTCCTGCCCGCCCGCCCGAGCGCGGCCGAGCGGCGGGCGGCCCCGAGCCTGGCGGCGGCGGTCCGCGACCTCGACCGCCGCCGGGCCCGGTCCCGGCAGCGGATGATCGGCGCCTCCGAGCTCGGCGAGTGCCGGCGCCGGGCGGCCTACCGGGTCGCCCGGCGCCGGCCCACCAACACCCGCACGGGCCTGCAGGCGTTCCTCGGCACCGAGCTGCACCGCGGGGTGCTGCGGGCGCTGCGCCGCCAGTACGGCGGGCTCACGGAGGTCGCGCTGCGCGGCGAGCAGGTCAAGGGCCGCTGCGACTGGTGGCACGCCCCGGTGGTCGAGGACCTCAAGACCACGTCCCGCTTCGGCTTCGAGCGGGTGCTCACCCGGGGCGTGCCGGCCAAGCACTGGTTCCAGGTCGCCGTCTACGCCTGGCTGCTGCGCACCGGCCAGACCGCCGACAAGCGGCTCGAGGCCGGCACGGCGCAGGACGTCGACGGGCTGCGCGTGCGGTACCTGTCCCGCGACTCGGGCGAGGACGTCGTCTTCGAGGCCGAGCACGACCCGACGCTCACCGCCGAGGCGATCGTGTGGCTCAGCGACGTCTACGCCACCGTCGAGGAGGAGGGCGTCGAGGCGGTCCCGCGCGACGGGTTCGGCCCGGGCGTGGACACCATGTGCGACTGGTGCCCGTTCCTCGACCTCTGCTGGGGCCCGCCGGTGGACCCGGAGACCGAGGGCGAGGTCTCCCGCCAGTCCCGCCTGACGGTCACCGACCGGGACTACGTCGAGGCCGTGCACGACTACGACGCCTGGCGCGCGGCCGAGAACGAGGCCCGCCGCCACAAGGAGTACGCGCGCGAGCGGCTGCGGGGCCGCTCCGGCCCGGCCGACGACCTGCACTGCGAGTGGTCCGGTGGCGTCCTGCGCGAGCAGGTCGACAAGGACGCCGCGGTCGAGCGGCTGGCCGAGCTCGGCGAGGTCGTGCCCACGCGGCGGGTCCGCAGCCCGCGGACGATCCGCGTCACCCGCGACCCCGCCCGGCCGGACTGAGCCCGCACCCGGTCCCCGATCCCCCCGGCCGGTCGCGCGACCGGCCCAGTCCCGGAGGCACCCCGTGACCACCGTCCCGACGAACGCCCTCGCCGCCGGCGAGGCGGTCCTCACCGGCGACGTCGTCGGCACCGACTTCGGCCTGCCCCTCGTCCGGCCGTCCCGGACCGGCCGCGACGGCCGCGTCCGCGTCGTGCGGGCGCGCTGCCGCACCTCCGGCGGCGTCGTCGTCTGGTTCACCGACGGCACCAAGACACCGCCGCTGCACGGCCGCACCGGCTGGCACACGGCCGGACCAGGAGCCGGCCCGGCCGCCGGCACCCGCCCCGGCGCGTGACCCCGCCGGGTCAGGACGCCCCGCGGCGCTCCTGCCGGTCCTCCTCGGCCACGGCGCGGAGGACCTCCTCCGCCGCCTGGGCCTCCATGTCCAGCCCGTCGAGCGTCGCCTCGACCTCCTCCAGCCGCTCCCACCAGACGCGCACCGCGTCGAGGTCGGCCAGGTCCGGCGGCTCCAGGGCCAGCAGCCCCCGGATCGACACGTCGGCCGCCTGCAGCACTCCCGAGTCGTCGTCGGGCGAGCGGGCCCGCGACGCCCAGAAGACCTCGGCCCACAGCGAGGCGATGCCGGAGGCGCCGGACGGCGGCACCTGGAGCGGGAACGCCCGGCGCCGGGCCCGCGCGACGGCGACCAGGCGCAGGGTGAGCAGCTGCCGCATCGGCCGCAGGAACCCGGGCGCGAGGGCCACCCGGTCCCGCGCCGAGCGGGCGGCGACCAGGCGCTCGCCGGCCGCGGTCACCTCCTGACCCGCGCGCCGGGTGCGCTCCCACAGGTCGTACGCCGTCAGCCGCTCCGGAGCGCGCGGCGGATCCTCCGCGTCGAACCCGTCGCTCACGCTGCCGGAGCCTAGAGCGTCCCGCCGACAGGTCCCGGCTGCCCCGCGGGCGCGGGCACGCGGCTGCGACCGGGGACGCCCGCGCGCCGCACCCCTTGCCGCGGACCGCGGACGGCCCCACCATGCTCTCCCGGACCTCGGACGAGATCGAGTCGGAATGGACCTGCACCGCACGGTCGTCCACGGAAGGCACCGCCGGAGGCGCACCCGCCTCCGGGGCGCCGCGGTCGGACTCGGCCTCGCGCTCCTCGCCGGGGTCGTCGTCGCCGTGTTCCTGTGGCCCGGCGGGTCCGCCTCGCCGGGACAGGCGGACGCGGCCCCCGCGTCGGCCGGTACGGAGGACGCCGCGCACGAGGGGCACACCCCCTCCGCGCCGAGCCGGGCCGCGCCGGCCGGCGCCCCGTCGTCGGCGCCGAGCGTCGCGGTCCCCGGTACGGGTCCCGCGGTCGCCGTCGGCCGGGCGCCGCACCACATGGCGCTCGCGCCCGACGGCCGCTCCGCCTACATCGCGGACCCCGTCGCCGGTGCGGTCATCCGGTTCGACCCCGCCCGGGGCGAGGCCGTGCGGACGATCCCCGTCCCGGAGGCGCCGCCGCAGCTGGTGACGTTCTCCCCGGACGGCACGCGGGCCTACGTCTCCGCCTACGACGAGGGCTTCACCGTCAACGTCCTCGTCACCCTCGACACCGCCAGCGACACCAGGATCGCCGCCGTGCCGGTCGGGCGGGGCCCGTACGCCGCGGCCACCACCCTCGACGGGCGCCTCCTGTACGTGCCCTACTTCGACGAGGACCACCTCGACGTGTTCGACACGACGTCGGGCGCGCTCGTCGACCGGGTCGAGGTCCCGCCGTCGCCGCACTGGGTCGCCTTCACGCCGGACCGGCGGTCCGTCTACGTCACCAACCACTTCTCCGACGTGGTGACGGTCCTGGAGCTCGAGGGCAACCGGGTGGAGGCGACGATCCCGGTGGGGGACGGCCCGCACAGCCTGGAGGTCTCGCCGGACGGGACGCGGATCGCGCTGGTCGACTACATCAGCGACGACGTCGTGCTGATCGACCCCACCACGAACACCGTGGTCGGCACCGTCCCGGGGGTGGGCGCCGGGCCGCAGGACGTCACCTGGTCCCCGGACGGCCGCCACCTCTACACGGCCAACGTGGACGACGGGACCGTCGCGGTGGTCGACGTGCGGTCCGGCGCCGTCACGGCGCGGATCCCCACCGGTGTCGACCCGACGAGCGTGTCGGTCACCCCCGACGGGCGCCGGCTGCTCGTCACCAACTTCGGCGACGGGACCGTCCGGCTGCTCGACGCGGCGGGCTGACCCGGGCGCCGTGCCCGCGCCGCGCGCCTACGCGGGACCGCCCCGGCCGAACACCGGGTCGCGCTTCTCGACGAACGCCCGCGCGGCCTCCGCGTGGTCGGCGGTGGCGAACGTGGCGAGGTGGTGGGTCACCTCGACGTCCATGTACTCGTCAAGCGGGGCGGTCAGCGCCAGCGCGACGTTCTCCTTCATCGACGCCAGCGCCGCGCGCGGCCCGTCGGCCAGCCGGCGCGCCACCGCCAGCGCCTCGCGCTCGAGCGCCTCCGACGGGAGGACCGCCGTGACCAGCCCGAGCCGCAGCGCCTCGTCGGCCGACAGCCGCGGCGAGAGGTACAGCAGCTCGCGGGCGCGCGCCGGGCCCACGAGGCGCACGAGGAACCACGCGCTGCCGTAGTCGCCGGCCAGCGCGACCCTGGCGAAGGCCGTGGTGAGCACGGCCGACGACGCCGCGTAGCGCAGGTCGCAGGCCAGCGCGAGCGACAGGCCCGCCCCCGCGGCGGGCCCGGGCAGCACCGCCACGGTGGGCTTGGGCATCCGCCACAGGCGCCCGCTGGTGGCGCGCTGGCTGGTCCGCTGCCGCCGCTCCGCGGCCGCGCCGGGCGCCCCGGGGGTCCGCTCGGCGAAGCCCTTGACGTCGCCGCCCGCGCAGAACGCGCCGCCCGCACCGGTCAGCACCACCGCGCCGACCGCGTCGTCCTCCTCGACCCGCGCGAGCGTCGCGCCCAGGGCGGTGAGCATCTCCTCGGACAGCGCGTTCCGGCGCTCGGGCCGGTTGAGCGTGAGCACGGCGACGCCGTCCTCGACGCGGGCCAGCAGCTGCTCGGTGCCGGTCTCGAGCTCGGTCACGTCTCCTCCTCCAGCGGGACGACCTCGAGGCGGACGCCGCCGAGGTCGGTGGTGCGGCGCGCGGCGCCCGGCAGCGCCAGCCGCGCGGCCGTCACGGCGGCGACGTCGCCCGTCCCGGCGGCGAAGGCCAGGTGCTGCCGGCCGCCGTCGAGCAGGAGCCGGGTCCCGTCGTCCTGCACCGGCACGTCCAGCACCGCGGCCCAGCGCCGGGCCACCGGGCCCGGGTCGGGGACGGCGACGGTGACCGCGCGCAACCCGCCGGCGCAGTCCGGGGCGCGCCCGGTCCAGGCGGGGCCCGCCCACCGCCACGAGCCGGCCGGGTCGACGGTGTCGAGGGCGAGCAGCACGCCGCCGGTGTCGCGCGGGTGCAGGTGCACGTCGACGACGTCGGGCAGCTCGACGCGGTGCACCTCGCGCACGCCGAGCGCGGCCAGGCGCCCGGCGTCCGGCAGCTCCGGCGGGCCGTCGGCCATGAGCATGTAGCCGCCGTCGCCGCCGTGCCGTGCCAGCCATCGGCCGGCCGCCGTGCCGGGCTCCGCGGGTGACACCACCTCGACGAAGTCGCAGCCCGCGGCGAGGACGGCGTTGGTGAGCCCGAACCGGCCGACGTCGGGGTCGTGGTGCGGCGCGGGCGCGGCGAGGAGCTCGCGCAGCGCCCGCTCGACCGGTGCCCGCTCCTCCGCGGCGAGCACGAGCTGGCGAAGGCGGACCACGCGGCCAGTCCAGCACGTGGGCAGACGGGGGACAACGCGGCGACGGGCAGCGACGACGCGGAGGCCCCTCCCGGTGTGCCGGGTGGTTGGCTGGGCGCCCACCTGCCAGAAGGGTCCGCGATGTCGCTCCTGTCCAGCTTCGCCGAGGCACTGGCCTCCGGCTCCCTCGAGGTCGTCGACCTCACCGCGCCGCTGTCGTCGTCGACGCCGGTCATCCAGCTGCCGCCGCCGTTCGCCCAGACGGCGCGCTTCGAGCTGGAGGAGCTCAGCCGCTACGACGACCGGGGCCCGGCCTGGTACTGGAACAACTTCCGCACCGGCGAGCACACCGGCACCCACTTCGACGCGCCGAACCACTGGGTCACCGGCCGCGACGGCGACGACGTCGCCTCGGTGCCGGCGGGCCGGCTGGTGGCGCCCGCCGTCGTCCTCGACTTCTCCGCTCAGGTGGCGGAGGACCCCGACTTCCTCCTCGAGGTCGAGCACGTGCAGGAGTGGGAGGCGGCGCACGGGCCGCTGCCCGAGGGCGGCTGGCTGCTGTACCGGACGGGCTGGGACACCCGTGCGTTCTCCCAGGAGGACTTCCTCAACGCCGACGAGAACGGCCCGCACACCCCCGGGATCTCGCCCGCCTGCGCGCGGTGGCTGGCCGAGGAGGCTCCGGTGATCGGCCTGGGGGTGGAGACGGTGGGCACCGACGCCGGCGCCGCGCACTCCTTCGACCCGCCGTTCCCCTGCCACGCGGCGCTCATGGGCAGTGGCAAGTACGGGCTGACCCAGCTGCAGAACCTCGACCGGCTGCCCCCGACCGGGGCGCTGCTGGTGGCCGCGCCGCTGCCGATCGTGTCGGGGTCCGGCTCGCCGGCGCGGGTGCTGGCGCTGGTCGAGCGCGGGTGAACGTCGCGCAGGCGGTCGGCGGGGCGCTCGTCCGCTGCGGCGTCGGCACGGTCTTCGGCGTGGTGGGGTCGGGCAACTTCCACGCCACCAACGCGATGGTCGCCGCCGGCGCCCGCTTCGTCGCGGCCCGGCACGAGGGCGGCGCGGCCACGATGGCCGATGCCTACGCCCGCACGAGCGGGACCGTGGCGGCGCTGACCCTGCACCAGGGGTGCGGGCTCACCAACGCGCTGACCGGCATCACGGAGGCGGCCAAGAGCCGCACGCCGCTGGTGGTGGTGACGGCGGAGGCGACCTCGCCGCGGTCGAACTTCGCGGTCGACCAGGCCGCGCTCGCCGGGGCGGTCGGGGCGGTGCCGATGCGGGTGGCGTCGGCGCGGGACGCGGTGGCGGTCGCCACCCGGGCGTTCGCCACCGCGCGCGACGGCCGCCGCGTCGTCGTGCTCAACCTGCCGCTGGACGTGCAGGCGGAGGAGGCCCCGACCGCGGAGGTCACCGCGCCGGAGGCCCCGACCGCGCCCGCGCCGGCGCCGGCCGACGTCGCGGCCCTGACCGAGGCGCTCGGGCGGGCGCGGCGCCCGGTGTTCGTCGCCGGCCGCGGGGCGCGCGCGTACCGGGCGGAGCTGGTCGAGCTGGCCGACCGGTGCGGCGCCCTGCTGGCCACCTCCGCGGTGGCGCGGGGGCTGTTCCGCGGCGACCCCTGGGACCTCGACGTCTCCGGCGGGTTCGCCACGCCGCTGGCCGCCGAGCTGATCGCCGGCTCCGACCTCGTCGTCGGCTGGGGGTGCGCGCTGAACATGTGGACGATGCGCCACGGCCGGCTGATCGCCGACGGCGCCGTCGTCGTCCAGGTGGACCTCGAGGCCGGGGCGCTGGGGGCGCAGCGTCCCGTCGACCTCGGGGTCGTGGGCGACGTCGGGGCGGTGGCCCGGGCCGTGAGCGCCGCCGTCGACGGCGGGGCGACCGGGCACCGCACCGACGAGGTCCGCCGGGCGCTGGCCGCGCGCCGGCGGTGGCGCGACGAGCCCTACGACGACGCCGGGGGCGACGGCCTGGTCGACCCGCGGACGCTGACCGTCGCCCTGGACGACCTGCTGCCGGCCGAGCGCGTCGTGGCGGTCGACTCCGGCAACTTCATGGGGTACCCGAGCATGTTCCTCGACGTCCCGGACGAGTCCGGGTTCTGCTTCACCCAGGCGTTCCAGTCGGTGGGGCTGGGCCTGGCCACCGCGATCGGCGCGGCGCTGGCCCGGCCCGACCGGCTGCCGGTCGCCGCCCTCGGCGACGGCGGCGCGCTGATGGGCGCCTCGGAGCTGGAGACCGTCGTCCGGCTCGGCCTGCCCATGGTGGTCGTCGTCTACGACGACGCCGCCTACGGCGCCGAGGTGCACCACTTCGGCCCGGACGGGCACCCGCTGGACACCGTGCGGTTCCCGGAGACCGACTTCGCGGGGATCGCCCGCGGACACGGGTTCTCGGCGGTGACCGTCCGCGAGCCCGGCGAGCTCGCGGCGGTGGGGAAGTGGCTCGCCGGGCCGCGGGACACCCCGCTGCTGGTCGACGCGAAGGTGACCCGCGACCGGCCGTCGTGGTGGCTCGAGGAGGCCTTCCGCGGCCACTGACCCCGGCGGCGTCAGGCGGGGAGGGGCTCCGGCCGCGGCGCCCGCCGCGCCGCCGCGGCGGAGGCCAGCGCGCTGCCGAGGACGACGGCGGCGGCGAGGGCGGGCAGCGCCAGTGCGGCCTGCGCGCCGAACCGCTCGACGACGCCGCCGGTGAGCGCCGAGGCGGTGGCCTGCCCGACGACGACCGCGGACCCGAGCATCGTCATCGTGGTGGTCGACCGGCCGGCCGGGCTCAGCTGCGCGGCGAGGCTGTACTGGCTGACCAGGGTCGGGCCGACGCCGAGGCCGAGCACCGCCAGCGCGACGAGCAGCACGGGCACCGACCCGGCGGACGCGTAGAGCAGCGTCCCGGCCAGCAGCAGTCCGCCGAACACGATCCACCGGGCCCGCAGCGAGAAGAGCGCGGGGAGGGCGGCGGAGCCGAGGGCCAGCGCGGCCGAGCCGATGCCCATGACGCCGTAGAGCAGGCCGGCGCGGTCGCCGTCGCCGTCGGCGGCGAGGAAGCCGGTGAGCGAGGTGAGCGTCGCGCCGAAGAACAGGCCGATCCCGAGCGCACCGGCGACGACGGTGACCAGCGGGACCCGGGCCAGCTCGCGGGCGGGCGCCGGGGGGACGGCGGTCTCCCGCGCGGCGTCGTCGACCCGGCCCGTGGGGTGCAGCGCGAACCAGGTGACGAAGACGAGCGTCAGCACGGCGGCGGCGGTCACGGCCAGCGACGGCGCGACCGCGGTGGCCAGCAGCCCGACGACGAAGGGACCGACGATGAAGACCACCTCGTCGGCCGCGGACTCGTAGGCCATCGTGCCGGTGAGCACCTTCTCGCGGCGGCTCGCGGCGACGGCCCTCCGGATGATGGCGACCAGGCGGGTGCGGGACATCGGCGCGACCTGCGGAGCGGAGACGCCGATCAGCAGCGCGAGCGCGAGGACGGCGGCGTCCGGGGCGCTGCCGCCGACGACCGGCGGGAGGGCCGCGAGCAGGGCCGCGTTGACCACCCCGACCGGGACGAGCACCCGGCGCTGCCCGAGGCGGTCGGCGGCCGCGCCCAGCAGCGGGCCGGCCAGCGCGGTGCCGAGGCCGGCGACCGCGGAGGTGAGGCCGCCGAGGACGACGGAACCGCGCTCGGCGACGACCAGGGTGAGGACACCGACGGTGATCATCGCGAACGGCAGCCGGGCGGCGAACGCGACGGGGAAGTAGGAGACGCCGGCGTGCTGGAGGAGCGCGCTGCCGGGGCGGCGGGTGTGGAACATGACCTCTGCTGTCGTGATCGAGCGCGCCGCCTTGCTCGGAACAGCAGGTAGTTGCACGGGTTCCCCTGGGGAACCCGACCATGGTACCCGCCGGCCCCCGCGGGTCCCCGCCCGTCAGAAGACCGCGTACCCGCCGTCGACCAGGACCGTCGTGCCGGTCTGGTAGCTGGATGCGTCCGCGGCGAGGTACACGGCGATCCCGCCGAACTCCTCGGGCCGGCCCCAGCGGCCCATCGGCACGCGGCGGATGACCCGGTCGGTGAAGACCTGCGAGGACTGCGCGGCGGCGGTCATGTCGGTGGCGGTCCAGCCGGGCAGCACGCCGTTGACGCGGATGCCGTGCCGGGCCAGCTCCACGGCGGCCGAGCGCACGAACGCCGTCAGCCCCGCCTTGCTCGCGCCGTAGGCGTGGTTGCGGGCGGCGCCGCTCAGGGCCGCCAGGCTCGCCACCGCGATCACCGAGCCGCCGGTGCCCTGCTCGACGAGCACCCGGGCGGTCTCGCGCAGCGTCCAGAAGGCGCCGTCGAGGTTGGTGTCCATGACGGTCCGGTAGTCGGCGGCCGTCGTCTCGACCAGCGGCGTGAGGGGGACGCCGAGCCCGGCGTTGACCACGACGACGTCGAGGCCGCCGAGGAGCGCCACCGTCTCCCGCACGCCCTCGGCGACCGCCGCCTCGTCGGAGACGTCGACCTGCCGGGCGTGCGCCACCGCGCCGGCGGCGGTGAGCTCGCCGGCCGCGGCCCGCACCCGCTCGGCCCGCCGTCCCCACAACGCCACCGACGCCCCGTGGTCGGTGAGCGCCCGGGCCATGGCCAGCCCGATGCCGGACCCGCCGCCGGTGACCAGGGCGCGGCGGCCGGTCAGGTCGAACAGGGCACTCACGCCAGCCGCCGCCGGACGACCGCGACCTGCTCGGGCGAGCCGATGAGCGCGCCGATCTCGTCCTGCTCGGCCTGCAGCCCCTCGGCCAGCGGCACGCGCCCGGCGAGGTCGAGCAGCCGCTTGGTGGCGCGGGTGGCGCCGCGGCTGTGCCCGGCGATCTCCGCCGCGAGGGCCTGCGCCCCGGCGAGCGGGTCGGCCGCCTCGCGGGTGGCCAGGCCCAGCCGCGCCGCCTCGCTGCCGCTCACCCGGCGCCCGGTGAGCGCGAGCTCCTTGGCGACGTCGCGGCCGACCAGCTCGGGCAGCAGCTGGCTGCCGCACATGTCGGGCACCAGGCCCCACTGCACCTCCATCACCGACAGCTGCGCGTCGGGCGCGACCAGCCGGATGTCGGCACCGAGAGCGACCTGGAGGCCGCCCCCGAAGGCGAACCCGTGCACCGCGGCGATCACCGGGGCGGGCACCAGCGACCAGACGTGCACGGCCTGCTGGCCCAGCGCCCGCGCGGCACCGAGCGGCTCCCGGGGGACGACGACGCGGCTGCCGTCGGCCATCGCGGCGAAGGAGGCGAGGTCCAGGCCCGCGCAGAACGCCCGTCCGGCGCCGGTGAGCACCACCGCGCCGACGTCGTCGCGGTCGACGAGCGAGGTGCCGACGGCGACCAGCGCCTCGAACATCGCCGGGTCCAGGGCGTTGAGCTTGTCCGGCCGGTCCAGCCGGACGGTCGCCACGCCGTCGGCCACCTCGAGCGCCACCCGGCGCGAGACGTCGTCCACGTCGCCTGTCTAGGGTCCGGGTGACACGGGTGTCAACGCGACGGGCGCGGACACGGGGGCGGGCAAGGACACCGACCGCCGGGTCCCCGGGCGCCGGGACCCCGGGCGGGCGACCCGGGTGCGGTTCGCCGGGGTCCGAGGTCTCTGGTCGGCCGCATGGCTCCGGTGGACGCTGTCGGTCCTCGACGGCTCGTCCCGAGGAGGCAGGCATGCACGTGTCGGTGTTCGAGTACCGGCTCAGGGGGATCGCGCCCGAGGAGTGGGCCGCGACCTGCGTCGAGCAGCTCGCCCCCGCCTTCGCCGCGGTCCCGGGCCTGCTGAGCAAGATCTGGCTGACGTCGGCCGACGGCCATCTCGGCGGCGTCTAGGTGTGGGCCGACGAGGAGGACCACCGGACCTTCCTGGCGGGCGACCTCGCCGCCGCCCTGGCCGCGGACCCCCGCATCGAGGACCTGACCATGCGGGACTGGTCGGTCGACGCAGCTCCCACGGCCATCACGCTGGGCCGGCTGCAACCCGCCTGACGGCGACCGCGGGATCGGGGACGTCCCGGTGGCGGGCGCCTCGGTGGAGCGGTCCGCACCGAGGCGCCGCGCGTCCTCCCGAGCGGCCGCGCCGGCGGCACGTCGCCGCCGGGAGGCCTCCACCTGCACCCACGCGCTGCGGGCGATCCCCGCCGTGGGTGAGCCGGCGCGGTGCTGGGAGGGTGCGGTGCTGAGAGGGTGCGGAGCGGCGCGTCACCGTGGCGTCACCGGCGTGGCGGGCCACGCCTGCCCGGTACCCGCCTCCTGCGCCGGGGCCGTGCCGGCCAGCGAGCCGGGTGCGGAGGCGTCCTCGTCCGTCGCCCCGACCACGAGCGGCAGCACCGACCGGTAGACCTCCGGGAACACGAGCACGACCACGGTCGGTGCCTCGAGACCCGCCGCGGCCGAGTCCGACGGCAGCTCGTCGAGGTACCGGCGCGCCGCGTCGTCGTCGCCCCACACCTCGACGCCGTGCAGGTCGGACCCCGATGGCCACGTGCGGCGGTGCAGGCACGGCCCCCCGGGCGCCAGGCGGACCGGTGGCAGCAGCCGCCGCAGCCGGGCCAGGTGCTCGGGTCCGGCGTCGGTCCAGCGGAGGTGGATGACGAGCAGCGACATGACGTCCTCCCGGGGGACCGCATCCGGCGTCGGCGTCCGAGACGCTAGGGAGGGCCGGCGACGAGCGTCTGTACGTACTCCTCCCCACGGACGGCGCCCTGCCGGCCGTGGAGGCGGGCGGGACCGCTCGCGGGCCCCGGCGCGGGGGTGCGGTGGCCCCCACGGCGCGGGGAGGGGACCGGTGGCGGGGGACGGGTGGCCCCGGTCCGTCCGCCGGGCTCGGGGGGCGCGGCGAGCAGGCCGGCGTCGCGGGCCCGCTGGACCGCCATCAACCGGTCCCGCACGCCCAGCTTCCGGTACAGGTGCTCGAGGTGCTTGTGCACCGTGCGGGGCGAGGTGTGCAGGCGGTGGGCGATCGCCTGTGCGGTGAGGCCCGCCCCGAGCAGGCGCAGGACGGCGAACTCGCGTTCGGTCAGGCCCAGGTCGCGGCCGTGGGCGCGGTGCTCCTCCGCTGCGCCGTGGAGGGCCCGGTGCTGGGCGAGCAGGACGGCGAGGGCGGGGAGGACCAGGCCGGCCAGCTCGACGTCGGCGTCGCCGTAGTCGTCGTCGGGGCGGCTGACCACGTACGCCTCGATCCCGTCGCCCACCCGCACCGGCAACGAGAGCTGGTGGGTGATCCCGAAGTGACGGGCGAACTCCGACCACTCGGCCGCCATCCCGGCGGGCGCCACCTCGCGGGGTACCCGGCTCAGGACCTGCGCCGCGGAACCGCCCGTCACGCGGTACCAGCGGATGAGCGGGTGCGTGGTCGCGTCCGGGAGCAGGCCGAGCGCCGGGACCTCCGGCAGGTAGTCGGCGGGCCAGCCACCGACGACGTGGTCGACCCAGCGGGAGTCGACGACGTTCCGTGAGCAGCAGGCCGCGTCGAAGGACTCGCGGAGCAGGCCCGCCACCCGCGCGTGGGGGAACTCCCGGGCGCGGGGCTGGCCTTGCAGGAGCTCCCCGACGAGGGCGAGCCATGCGGCGTGACACGTGGTGGTCCGCGACACCTCGCTGAGCGTATTGCGGTGGTCGCCGATCGTGGAGGGACCTTCGGCACCGTTCCGCTCGGCGTGCCCAGGTGCCGGATCGGCGACTACGCACACCTGCGTACGGCCTCAGCGCCGCCCACCCCCGGCGCCGCGCTCTCACTAGCGTTGCCCACCCGCAGCTGTCGTGCGTGCGTCCAGGGGGAGTCATGCCGGTCGGAGTGGTACACCCGCGTGTCAGGACCGCCAGCACCGACGAGGACGACCGGGCCGGTCCGGCGCGTCTCCTGCGCGACGCCTGACCCACCGGTACGTCCTCGGCACCGGGGAGGCGGTTCCCCTCGCCGGGCGGCCACCCGCCCACCTGCCGGCGCGCGCCCGCGGGACGTCCGGGCCCGGGCCGGACCTGGACGTCCCGTTCCCCCCTCCGGCGGTCCCGGGGCGGCCGCGCCCGACCGCCGGCGCGGTCCCGCGACGCGGAGCCGCCGTGCCGCATGCCCGCGTCGTGCCCGTCGGCCGCCCCGTCGGTCCTCCCCGGAGGAAGGAGGCCCCGTGGACAGCCCGTCCACTCCCCGCGTCACGCTGCTCGACGGCTTCGGCCTGCACCCAGCCGGATCCGGACGGCGATCCGTCACCGACCTGCCCCGCGCCGTGCAGCGGCTGGTGGCCCACCTGTGCCTGCAGCGCCGGGGAACGCGGTCGGCGACGGCCGCCCGCCTGTGGCCGGACGTGCCCGAGGACCACGCGCAGGGCAGTCTGCGGTCGGCGCTGTGGCGGCTGAACGGCGCGGTGCCCGGCCTCGTCGCGGCGTCGGGGGGTTCCCTGCACCTGACGGCCGACGTCCGGGTCGACGTGCGCGACCTCGACGCATGGGCACGGCGGGTCCTCGTACCGGGCACGGAGGCCGAGGGCCCGGCCCTGCCCGACCCGGTCCTCCTCGGGGACCTCCTGCCCGGTTGGTACGACGACTGGGTGCTCCTCGAGCGGGAGCGGCTGCGCCAGCTCCGCCTCCGGGCGCTCGAGGCGGTGGCCGTCCGGCTGGCCTCCGCCGGCCGCCATGCCGAGGCGCTGCAGGCGGCCCACGCGGCCGTCCGGGACGAGCCGCTGCGGGAGAGCGCCCACCGCGTGGTGGTCGGGGTCCACCTCGCCGAGGGGAACGTGGCGGAGGCGGTCCGCGCCTACGAGTTCTTCCGGGCCATGCTGGCGGACGAGCTGGGCGTCGCCCCGACCGAGCAGATGACCAGGCTCGTCCAGCACGTGCCACGGGTCCGCTGCACCGCACGTCCGGGACCGGAACGGCCTGACGCGTCGCGGCCCGGCCCGTGGTGGTGCGAGGCCCGGGCACCGGGAGACGTCCGGGGTGGCGCACACCCGTCGACGCGAGCGGCGCACCGTGGCCACGGTCCCGCCGCGCACGCCGGCGCGACCCGGTCCGGTGAGCACAGGTGCCCGCCGTTGACGTCCCGGTGACGGGGACGTGCGAGCGTCCGGCGGAGGGAGCGGCCAGGACGCCGCCCCGGGCAGCCGTGAGGAGGCGCCGTGACGGACACCCGGCCACGCCAGGACGGGCCGGCCGCCGGGCGACGAGGAGTCCCGACCCCGGGAGGCTGCTCCGCGCTGCGGGGAGCGGGCGGCGTCGTGAGCGGGGACGGGGGTCCGCGGTCATGACCGCCCGTGGGCCGGGGGCGGCCCGCCGCTGGAACGCCCCGCGGCGCCGCGTCCGGCCGGCGGGGACGTCGACGGGCGACCGGAGCGCCGCACTCGTCGTCCGGGTGTGGCTGGAGGACGGTGCCCGGGTCTTCCGCGGCCGCCTGACGACCATGGAGACCTCTCCCGGCGGGCGAGGCGGCGAGGAGGTGGGGGTGGCCGTCGTCGCCACCCCACGGGACGCCGCCGACGCCGTGCGCGCATGGCTGGACCAGTTCGTCGGCGACCCGGCGTCGGACGACGGCGACGGGTGACGTGCCGGTGCTCGTGAGCCGGCGGCACGTCGACTCTCCCGCCCACCTTCCCGACGGATGTCCGAGGGGGGATGTCCCGTGACCCGCGCACCGACCGCCCGGGTGACCCTGCTCGACGGCTTCACGCTCCGGATCGGTGACGACTCGCGGCCTCCGGTGCGGGACCTGCCGCGGGCGATCCAGCGGCTCGTCGCCCACCTCGCGCTGTCGCGGTGCCCGCACCGTGACGTCGTCGCCGGCGCCCTCTGGCCCGACGTGCCGGAGGGGCACGCCCACGGCAGCCTGCGGTCGGCCCTGTGGCGCCTGCGGCGGCTGGCGCCCGGGATGGTCGAGGTGTCCGGCGACGCGCTGGCCCTCGGGGCGGGTGTGCGCGTCGACGTCCGTGACCTCGAGACCTGGGCGGCACGGGTCCTCGGCCCCCGGGTCCCGGGCGGCGACCTCGCGCTGCCCGGTGAGGCACTCCGGGGCGAGTTCCTGCCCGGATGGCACGAGGAGTGGGTGTCGCTCGAGCGGGAGCGCCTGCGTCAACTGCGGGTGCACGCGCTGGAGGCGCTGGCCGACGAGCTCCTCCGCACCGGGCGGCCCGGCGAGGCGGTCGAGGCCGCCCGCGTCGCGGTCCACGGGGAACCGCTCCGCGAGAGCGGGCACCGGGTCGTGGTCCGCGCCCACCTGGCGGTGGGGGACGTCGTCGGGGCGCGCCGCGCCTACGAGTCGTTCCGCCGGGCGCTCGCGGACACGCTGGGGATCGCGCCCAGCCCGTCGATGACAGCGCTGCTCCCCGACCTCCGGCTGCGCCCCGACGGCGTCCGGCCGACACCGATGCCCGGCGTCCTCCGCGAGACGCCCGGGACCCACGGGAGCGGCTGACCCCCCGACCGGACCGTGTCCTCGTGCCCTCGGTCCGGTATCAGCGCCGTCGGCGCGCACCTCCTCCGGTCGACGACCTCACTCGTGATCGGGGAACGCGGATGGACCGGACACCGCGCGCTGCCGCGGCAAGCGGATCGCACGTCACGCTGCTCGACGGGTTCGCCGTCCGGGCCGGCCGGGCCACCGGCGGACCGGTTCCGGACGAGCTGCCCCGGTCGGTGCAGCGCCTCGTGGCCCACCTGTGCCTGACCGGCCGGCCCTCCCGCGCCGCGGCCGCCGGTTCCCTGTGGCCCGACGTCCCGGAGGACCGGGCACAGGCCAGCCTGCGCTCCGCGCTGTGGCGATTGCGCCGGTCCGCCCCGGGGCTCGTCGACGCGACGCACGACACCCTCCGCCTGGCCGCCGGCGTCCGCGTCGACGTGCACGACCTGTCGGGGTGGGCCGACCGGGTGTGCGACCCCCGTACCGGGACGGATCGGGTCACCCTGCCGCCCCCGGCTCTCCTCGGCGACCTGCTCCCCGGGTGGTACGACGACTGGGTGCTCCTCGAGCGCGACCGGCTGCACCAGGTCCGGCTGCACGCCCTGGAGACCGTCGCGACGCGCCTGTGCACCGCCGGCCGGCACGCCGAGGCGATCCAGGCCGCGTACGTGGCGATCCGGGCCGAGCCGCTGCGGGAGAGCGCCCACCGCACCGTCGTCCGGGCCCACCTCGCCGAGGGCAACCTCGCCGAGGCCATGCGGGCCCACGCGGCCTTCCGGGACCTGCTGTGGCGGGAGCTCGCCGTCCCGCCGTCCCGCCGGATGCAGGAATTGGTGTCCCGGTGGCAGGTACCCGCCGCGGCCCGGGACCTGCGCACGAGGCGCGTCCCGCATCCTCGGCCGGTGGTCGCCGCCGGGGCCGTCGGGGCGCAGCGTGCGTGACCGGACTGCCGTGGCTCCGGAACCCGCCGCCCGTTCCCCGTTGACGGGGCGGTGACGCCGCCCGCCCTACCGTGCGCCGCGACCGCGGAGAGGTCGCGGCCCGCACCGGAGGAGGTCGTCATGCCGAAACGCCTGGTGCTCTGCTGCGACGGCACGTGGAACACGGCCGGTCAGGAGCGCGACGGCCGCCCGTGCCCCACGAACGTCGCCAAGGTCGCCCTGGGGGTCGACCGCCGGGGCGGGGACGGCGTCGAGCAGCGGGTGTACTACCAGCAGGGGGTCGGCACCCGGCCCGGTGAGCGCCTCCTGGGCGGGGCCTTCGGCGTGGGCCTGTCGCGGAACGTGCAGGACGCCTACCGCTTCGTCGTCGAGCACTACGACCCCGGCGACGAGATCTTTCTCTTCGGGTTCAGCCGCGGGGCGTACACCGCGCGCAGCACCGTCGGGCTCATCCGCAACTGCGGGGTCCTCCGGCGCGAGCACGCGGGCCGGCTGGGGGAGGCGTACGCCCTGTACCGGTCGCGGGCCACGGGTCCGCGCGACCTCGAGGCGCAGCTGTTCCAGCGCGCCTACAGCTCCACCCCGCGGATCCGCTTCCTGGGGGTCTGGGACACCGTGGGCTCGCTCGGCATCCCGTCGGTCGGGCTCGGGCTCTCGAGGCTGCTCAACCGTCGCTGGGAGTTCCACGACACCCGGCTCAGCAGCACCGTCGACGCCGCCTTCCAGGCGCTCGCCATCGACGAGCGACGCGGACCCTTCGCGCCGACGCTCTGGGACCGGCGCTCGGTCGCCGGGCGCCCGGACGTCGAGCAGGTCTGGTTCAGCGGCGACCACTGCGACGTCGGCGGAGGGCACGCCCGGTCGGAGCTGGCCGACATCGCGCTCCTGTGGATGGTGGACCGCGCCCGCTCCTGCGGACTGGCGTTCCGCGAGGACGCCTACCGCTCGCCGGCCGACGGCGCCCCACCGGTCTACGACGGCCGGACCTTCCCCGTGGACCCGGATCCCCTGGGCGTCCTGCACGACTCGCGGACGTGGATCTTCCGCCTGCTGCGGGCCCACTCGCGGCCGATCGGTGCGGAGGACGCGTCCTCCGAGTCGGTGGCCTCGACCGCGGTCCGGCGGCACGAGGACCCCCGGGCGCGGTACGCCCCGCGCCAGCTCGTCGCCTACCTCGAGGGCAGCCCGCAGGTCACGCCGGTCCTCAGCACCGGGGCGCGCCAGGGCGCGCCCGCACTCACCGGCTGACCGGCCCGGTGAGGGACCCCACCGGACGGACCCACGAGAGGGAGGGCACCGTGACCGCCCCGGACCACCCGGCCCCCGTCCCGGTGTCCTGTGCCGGACCCGCCGCCGACCGGTCCGCACCGCCATGACGAGGGACACCCGACCGCGCACGGGCCGGGTCGACGCCCTCGCCGCGCACCTCGAGCCGGCCTTCCGCCTGCTCGCCCCGGCCGGTGACGCCTCCGGGGCCGACGACCTGCCCCGGCGGCTGGCCCGGGTGCTCGAGCAGCGGCCCGCGGACGTCGACGCCCTCTACGACCGCTACCTCGGCACCGCACCGCACGACGCCGAGGCCGGGCAGCAGCCGCCGACCGAGCCGTCGACCGTCCACTGGGTCCGCGAGCACGTCTGGAACGCACCGGGTTCGGTCTTCCTGGTCGTCACGGGGCTGGCGACCGCGACCTACGTCGCCTTCCGGACCCACCCGTCCTGGCAGGTCCCCGCCGCCCAGGCGTTCGCCGTGCTGCTGCTGGGGTTGCTGCCAGGCTTCCTCTACCTGCGGTTCATCCGCTTCCGCATCGGGCCCCTGTGCGACGAGTACGTCCAGGTCCTGCACCGGCTCGGCGTCGACGAGCCACGCTTCCTGCCCGAGCCCTCACGCTCCTCAGCGGCGTGGCGTCGGTGGTACGAGTCGGGCGGACCGGGCTACCGGGGCCGGCCGAGCAGCTACCGGAGCAGGTTCGTCGGGCAGTACGGGCGCTGGCCCGCCTCCGACGACGACGTGCACCGGGACACCCTCAGCCGGCTCGCCTCGGTCTACCTCTGTGTCGCCACCCTCACCGTGTGCTGGGCGTTCGTCGTCTGGTCCGCCCCCGTGGCCGACACGCTCCCCCGGCTGGTCGACGCGCTGCGGGCCGGCTTCCTCGGGGCCTACTTCTTCCTCCTCTCGCTGCTCATCCGCCGCTACTTCCAGAACGACCTCCGTCCCGGTGCCTACCTCGCCGGCGTCGTCCGGGTGGTGACGGTGCTGGTCCTCGTGGCCGGCATCGACCAGGTCTTCGCCCTGAGCGGTGCCCCGGCCGGGGGGCCGGACCCCCGGGAGAACGTCGTGGCCTTCGCCGTCGGCGTCTTCCCGACGGTGGGTGTGCAGCTGCTGCGCCGTGTGGTGGGGAAGCTGACCGGGCGCTTCCGGGGCGGCCTGGAGCCCCCGTTCCCGCTGTCCCAGCTGGACGGCATGGACATCTGGAGCGAGTCCCGTCTGGCCGAGGTGAGCATCGAGGACGTCGAGCACCTGGCCACGGCCGACCTGGCCGACATCGCGCTCGGCGCACGCATCCCGATGCAACGCATCGTGGACTGGGTGGACCAGTCCCTGCTCCTGCTCCGGACGGGACGGCCCCGGATCGACAACCTCGACGACCCGTGCACCACCTACGCCGAGCTGCGCGCCCTCGGCGTCCGGACGAGCACGGACCTGCTCGAGCTGGTCGACGCGCTCGACCTCGACCTGCGGCCGGGCGGCTGCTGGCCCGGTCCCGACTCGCCGGTCGCCCCGCTCGCCCTCGTGGCCGGGTGCCCTCCGCGGCCGGCGGGCGTCACGGCCGCGCCCGGGACACCGGGGCTGCCCCTGCTCACCCGCATGGCGCTGGCCGCCGTGACGCTTCAGCACGAGCCGAACCTCCGCCTGCTGGTGAACTGGCACCGCACGGCTCCGGAGGGTCAGCCGCCCGGGGGACCCCTCGGTGACCCACCGCCGGATACCGGGGAGCCGGAGGGCCGGCCGCTCGTCGGGACGGGTGGGGCTCCGGTGACGTCCCGGTGACGGCCGCCGCGTGAGGTGGGGCCATGACCGACGTGCTGCCAGGGGCGACGCCCGACGAGATGGTGCCGGGGGCCGCGGACGACGTGGCGCCCGGGGCCGTGCGTGCGGAGGCCGGGCTCCCGGCCCGGCTGCGCAGGATCCGGGCCGGGCGGAACACGGCCTTCGACCGGCTGGTCCTCGACCTCGACGGTCCAGTCCCGGGCGTGCGGGTGCAGTACGTCGACGTGCTGCGCCACCAGGGGAGAGGGGACGGGATCCCGCTGCGCGGCCGCGCCGTCGTCCAGGTCGACGTCCACCCGGCGACCGCGCACACCGACGACGGGCGCCCGACCCTCGAGGGCCCGCTCCCGGGGCTCGCCGGGTCAGCCGCCTTCCGGGACCTCGCGGACGCCGGGGACCTCGAGGCGCAGCTCACCTGGGGGATCGGCGTCGCGGCCCGCACGGGCATCCGGGCATCCACGCTCACCGGCCCGACCCGGGTCGTCGTCGACGTGTGGCACGCCGAACCGGGCACCGGCACCCGGCTGCTGCGCCGCGGGGACAGCGGCGCAGCCGTCGCCACCTGGCAGTGGCGGCTGGTGCTGGCGCTGAGCCGGGCTCTCGACGTCGATGAGCACTTCGGCCCCCGCACGGAGGCGTCGACCCGTGACTTCCAGCGGGCGCACGGCCTCGCCGCCGACGGCGTGGTCGGGCCCGCCTCCCGGGCGGCCATGCGGCACGCCCTCGGGCTCTGAGCCCTCGGCGCAGCACCCAGGACGGCCCGCGCCGCGGTGGCGACGGGCACCACGAACAGGAGGACCAGCCGTGGCCGACCACGAGACCCACCTCGCGCGCGCCGACGCCGGGCGCGCCCGGGCACTCGCGAAGACCGACTCCCCGTTCACCATCGAGGTCCGCTTCGTCGGCGGGCTCACCGACGCCCAGCGGGACGCGTTCGCCGCGGCGGCCGACCGCTGGGCGCGGGTCATCGTCGGTGACCTGCCCGACGTGCTGGTGGACGGCGAGGTGGTCGACGACCTGCTCGTCCTGGCGCAGGGCGTGCCGATCGACGGCCCGGGCCGGATCCTCGGGCAGGCCGGCCCCACGCACGTCCGCCCGGAGGCCGCCGGTGACGCGGCGTTCCTCCCGGTGAAGGGGATCATGTCCTTCGACACGGCCGACCTGGCCCGCATGGAGTCCGACGGCACGCTGCACGACGTCATCGCCCACGAGATGGGCCACGTGCTCGGCATCGGCACCATCTGGGACCTCAAGGGCCTCCTGCAGGGCGGCGGCACGGCCGACCCGACGTTCACCGGGCCGGGCGCCCAGGCGGAGTTCGGCGCGCTGCTGGGCAGCGGCCCGCAGCCGGTGCCCGTGGAGAACACCGGGGGCCCGGGCACGCGCGACGGCCACTGGCGGGAGAGCGTGTTCCGCGACGAGCTCATGACCGGCTTCGTCGGCGCCGCGGGCAACCCGCTCAGCCGCCTGACCGTGGCGAGCTTCGGCGACCTCGGCTACCAGGTCGACGTCGACGCCGCCGAGGCCTACGAGCTCCCGGACCTGATGGCCCTGGCCGTCAGCGGCGGGCTGGTGCCGCACGCCGCACCGATCGACGACGGGATCGTGCTGCCGTCGATCCCGGTCGTGCTGCCCGGCGGCAGCCTGCAGCCGGCCGGCTGACCGGACGGGGCGCGGTGAGCGACGGCGGGAGCCACGGGCGCGGGCGACCGGGGGACGGCGCCCGCGAGGAGCCCGCCGTCCGCCGGCCCGGGTTCGTCGTGCTCGGGGCGGAGGCGCTGCCCCCGGCCAGCAACGTCGTCCGGCCGGTGCCCGGGCGGCTGACCCACGAGCTGCTCGCCGAGCAGCCGTACCACCTCGACCGGCCCGGACGGGACCGCCCGCCCGACGGTGTGCTGCCCGCGGGGACGCGGGTCGCCCTGCTGCCGGGCGGGCGCGGGAACGACCCGTGCCGGGTCGTCACCGCCGGCGGCCTGGCCGTCGACGTGCCCCGTGCCGCCCTGCGGCAGCTACCCGAGGGGACCTGACGGCAGCCGCCTGCCGGGCCCGGCTCGTCGACGCGGAGGAGATCCCGGTGACCACGGACACGACCGGTGTGAGCGGGAACGGCAGCGGCGAGGTGGCGCGCCCGCCGACCCGGGGACTGCTCGGCGCGCTCGGGCGGTTCCTCCGGGCCGGCGAGCCGGCGTCCCTGGCCGACCTGGACGTGCGCTCCGTCGGGATCCAGTACGGGACCCTCGGCGGCCGGCAGGTGCCGGAGGTCTCCCTGCGGTTCGTCCTCGACCAGGGGCCCGAGGGGCTCGAGGGCCTCGCCTCGCGGGGGGACGGGCCCCGACCGGGCACCGCCGGCGGCTACGACCCCTCCTTCCTCGGCGTGGAGGTCCCGGCCCCCGTGCCGGGTGCCGCGCTCCTCGCGGACGTGGCGCCCACGTCCGACGGCGGCACCGTCGTCGCGCACGTGCACTTCTCCCTGCAGATGAGCGTGTCCCGCCGGTTCGCGCTCTGGGTCGCCTGGAACGTCGACGGCGGCGCGCTGAAGGCGCTGAGCCGGAGGGGCCTGCGGTTCGTCCGGGACCCGCAGGTCGCCGAGCACCTCCAGGTGGGCGACGAGCTGTACGCGGGCAACCGCCTGGACCGGGGGCACATCGCGCGCCGGGCCGACCTGGTCTGGGGGGACCTGCCCGTCGCCGAGGCGGCGAACCGCGACTCGTTCTACTTCACCAACGTCGCACCGCAGCTCGACGACTTCAACCAGAGCCGGCGGGACGGCGTCTGGGGCCGGCTCGAGGACGCCGTCTTCGCCGACGCCGACGTCGAGGACCTGCGGGTCAGCGTGTTCGGCGGGCCGGTGCTCGCCGCCGACGACCGCGTGTACCGGGGGGTGCGGGTGCCTCGGGAGTACTGGAAGGTGCTGGCCTTCCGCGAGGCCGGTGCGCTGCGGGCGCGGGCCTTCCTGCTGACCCAGGCACTCGACCACCTCGAGCTGCTCGACCTCGACGAGTTCCGGGTCTTCCAGGTGGCGCTCCCGGAGGTCGAGGACCGCACCGGCCTGCGCTTCCCGGACGTGCTGCGGGCGGCCGACACGGTCGTGCCGCCCGGCCTGGTGGGGGGACGCGAGCCGCTCCGGTCCCTCTCCGACATCCGGTGGTGACCGGCTGCCCGCGGCCGGCCCGGCGGTATCACCGGACCCCCGGCCGCCTCCTCCTGACGTCACCCGCCCCGGCCCGGGAGGACCGCGCGGGTGGGACCACGGTGCGACCAGTGTCCGGAGGCGGTCATGACCACGAGCGAGCACGGCCCGTCGACGCCGCTCCTGCGCGCCCTGGAGGTGGCCCTGGCCCTGGGGCGTGCCGACGGCCGCCTGGCGGCCGCGTTCGAGCCGGCCGACGAGCCGGCCGCCCTGGGCCCGTGGTGCCGTGGCCTCGACCCGGAGCGGTTCGCCGCCCTCGTGTGGGACGCGGCGTCGGGCGCCGCACCCGCGGGGGTCGTGCTCAACGCACCCCGCTGGTACGAGCAGGGCTTCCGCGAGGCCCTGGCACACGTCCGGAGCCCGCAGGACGACCGCGTGCCCGGACAGCCGGACGCCGCGGAGGCCGCGGAGGCCGCGGGGTCCCGGGCCGCCGGCCGGCCCTCCCGGGGGTCCTCGTGCCGGGCCCTGCCACCACGGCGGTCCCGGCCCGCGTGAGGGTCGAACCCCGTCCGGGGCGGGCTCGTCCCGCGGGATCAGCCCCGCTCGCCGCGGGCCCGCTGCTCGAGCGCGTCGACCAGCGGGACGAGCTCGGGTGGCAGCTCCAGCTCGCCGACGCGGAGGGAGACGACCTCCTCCTCGCCGCGGCGGACCGTGAGGTCGTAGCGGTAGCCGTCGGCCGTCCCGCCCGTCGCCGGAGGGACGAACGGGTGGGGACCGGCGAGCAGCCGGTCCAGCGCCGCGACTCCGGCCGGGCCGAGGTCCTCCCGGCCGGCGTCGACCTCGAGCCGGGCGCCTGCGAACAGGCCCCCGGTACGGCGCAGGTGCACGCGCACCGCCTCAGAGCCGGACCCCGACGCCATCCCAGGCCTCCTCGACCGCCGACACCTGCGGGCTGCCGGCGCCGAAGACGGTGGAGGCCACGGTGCGCGTGATGCGGGCGAACTGGCGGAACGTGGCGGTGGGCAGCAGCCGTTCGTGTCCCAGCGAGGCATACCAGATCCGCCCGGCGTCCTCCCAGGCCCGGCCGCCCAGCCGCTGGGCGAGGAGGACGAACGCGCGGTTGGGGATGCCCGAGTTGACGTGCACCCCACCGTTGTCCTCGTCGGTCTCGACGTAGTCGTCCATGTGGCCCGGCTGCGGGTCCCGGCCGAGCAGGTCGTCGTCGTAGGCGGTGCCCGGTTCCACGAGTGAGCGCAGCGCCTTGCCGGTGACCCCCGGGGCGAGGATCTCGCGGCCGACGAGCCAGTCCGCCTGCTCGACGGGCTGCCCGAGCGACCACTGCTCCACGAGGACGCCGAGCACGTCGGCCATGGACTCGTTGAGCGCACCGGACTGGCCCTGGTAGACGAGCGGGCCGTCGTACTGCACGACCCCGTGGCCGAGCTCGTGGGCGCACACCGTCAGCGAGTGGGCGAGTCGCGTGAACAGCCGCCCACTGCCGTCGCCGAAGATCATCTGCGAGCCGTTCCACAGCGCGTTGTCGTAGTCGCGTCGGTAGTGGACGACGCCCTCGATGGGCATCCCGGCCTTGTCGATCGAGTTGCGCCCGAAGACCTCGGAGAAGAAGTCCCAGGTGGCGCCGAGGCGCTCGAACGCCGCCTCGGCCGTCTCGTCGGCGCTCGCCGGGCCGGCCTCGGTGCGGATGATCGGGCCCCGCAGGTCCGGCGTGCTCCGGGCGTCCCGGATGAGCCGTTCCTTCGTCGGCGGCGCCAGCGCGGTGGTGATCTCCGGCATCGCGGACCGCGGGAGGACCGACCGGCGCGCCTCGGCCTGGGTGCGCAGGGAGCGCATCGTCCCCGAGGTGGCCAGGGCCCGGAGCGCCTCGCGGCGCTGCTCGGGACTCCCGCGCTCGGCGACGGAGCGGAGGACGTGGTCGGGGATGAACGAGCAGACGGCGGCCGGCGCCGCGGGCGTGCGAGTCATCGGGATCGGACTCCGGCGGAAGTGGTGGGCGACCCGCTCCGGGTCGCCGGTGAGCGTCGCCGGGGCACCGTCACCGGCCCGTCACCCGCGCGTCGTCGGCGCGGGCGTATCAGCGGCGGCGTCCCCGGCCTCTGGTCCGGAGAGCACGGATCGCCCGTCGACGCGGCCTCCCGGTTCCCGGCGGGCCGCCATCCCGAGGAGCCGCCATGGGCGCGCACCGGACCGCACCCGCCGCGCGGGTGCTCGCCACCGCGGAGGAGACCGCCGACCGGCCGGGGGAGGAAGGCCGTGGCCCGCTGTCGGCCGATCGCGGCTTCCTGCCCACCCGTGCGCCGCTCCTGGCCCTACCGGGCAGCCACGCCGCCTGGGACGAGGCGGCGGCGCGGTTGCCGGACCTCTTCCACGACCTCGCCGTCCGCGAGGTGCTGGACCGGATGCCGGTCCTGCCCGCCGGCCCGGACGCCCTGCCCGCCGCCGCCCTGCAGCGCGCGGCCACGGTGCTCGGCCTCCTCGGCCACAGCTACTGGCACTGCCGGGCACCCCGGCCCGCCGCGCTCCCCGCGGGCATCGCCGGGCCCTGGGCGGAGGTCCGCCGCCGCCTGGGGCGCGCACCGGACCCCGTCCTGGCCTATCCCGACCTCATCGTGCACAACTGGCGCTTCGCCGACGGCCGGGACGCCCTCCCGCTCGTGTCGGACGACCTCCGCCTGCTCGTCCCCGTCGCGGGCAACGAGGAGGAGCGCGTCTTCTACCTCGCGCAGGTGGAGATCCTGGCCCGCTGCGCGCCGGTGGTCGGGGCGGTGGCCGACGCCCAGCAGGCGGTGCTCGACGACGACGCCGAGGCGCTCCGCGACGCGCTGGACCGGGTGACCGCCGCCGTCCGCGCCGCGACCCGGTCGCTGCGGCTCATCGACCCGCGCCCGGACGGCCGCACCGCCGTCGACCCGGTCGTCTGGGCCAAGACGGTGGCCCCGCTGGCGGTGCCGCTCGCCCCCGGCGTCCTCGGGCCGAGCGGCACGGCGTCCCCGGTCTTCGCCCTGCTCGACGCGCTCCTCGGCAGGCGGCGCCACGACAGCCAGCTCGGCCGGGAGATCCTGCTCCACCGCCGGAGCTCCCCGCCGCGCTGGCGCACGTTCCTCGACGCCGTCGAGGAGGTGCCGGTGTCCGGGTACGTCGCCTCCCGCCCGACGCCGGACCTCGTGGCCTCGTTCGAGGCGGCGCGGGAGGCCTACGCCGGAGCGGACGGCTTCCTCGGCCGGCACCGGCGCCGGGTGTCGGGCTACCTCGCCGTCGCCTTCATGGTGGGGCGCGGCCTGACCATCGGCGGGTTCGCCGGGTCACCGCGGGAGCTGACCTGGCAGACCGTCGACGACGCCCTCACCGCGTCCCGTGGCGAGCGGGACCCGCGACCGGGAGCACGTCCGGTCGACGGGTCCCTGCGGGCGGAGGGCCGGGCGGTCTCGGTCGCGGATCTCGCCGAGCACAACGACGACGGGCACGGCTGGTGGCTCGCGGTCGGCGGCCGCGTGCACGACGTCACCGGCTTCGTACGGCGCCACCCGGGCGGCGCGGCGGTGCTGCGCGGTCATGCCGGCCTCGACGCCACCGCCGCCTTCGACCGGGCCCACGCCGGCCGCCCGGGGCTAACGCACCTGCTCGCGGCCACCGACGTCGGACCGCTCGTCCGTCCCGCCGTCCCCCGGGTCCGCGCACTCCACGACGCCTGGCTCGGCGCCCTCGCCGAGGTGGTCCACCTGCAGAACGCCTTCCGGCTCGACCGGTCGTTCGGGCGGGGCACCGACCTGTGCGGTGCCGGCGGCGGGCGGCCCTCCGCTCTCCAGGAGGACCGGGCCGCGGACACCGCGTCGCGCTTCGCGGACGAATACCTGCCCCGGTTCGCCGCCGAGGTCCTCGCGCCGCTGGCCGGCCGGGTCCTGCGTGAGCGGCGGATGCCCCTCGGCGGGATCAGGACGGCCCCGGCCCCTCGGGTGCTCCCACCCGCTCGACCGACCCGGCACCTGCTGGACCTGGTCGAGCAGCGGATCGCCGCCACGAAGGCGCTGCTCGTCGCCGGCGCCCGGGCCTTCGACGCCTGGGGGGACGCCGTCCTCGACCGGGGTGACCTGTGGTGCCTGGTGGCGGAGGCGGTCCCCCGGTGCGCCGGCGGGACGACCGTCGCCGTGCACCGGGTGCGGCCGGCGTGCTGAGGACCGGCCCCCGGGAGGTCCCCCGGGGGCCGGTCCTCCGGGAGCTCAGACCGGCAGGATCCGCAGCGGGACGCCGAATCCCTGGAGGATGGGCGTCCCGTTCGCCTTCTCGGAGTGCTCGCGCGCCTCGTCGAGGAGCACGTCGAGCGCCGCCCGGGCGGTGTCGGCCTTCCCGTCACGCACCATGCGGACGGCGGCTGCGGCCACCTGGGGGGCGGCGAAGGAGGTCCCGCTCCAGGTGGCCCACGAGTTGGGCCCGAAGGTGTCGGGGTCCAGCTCGTCCGACGCCGGCGACTCCCGGCCGACGACGTACGTGGACACGACCCCCTGGCCCAGGGTGGAGCAGGTCACCCAGTCGCCGTGCGTGGACCACTCCGCGCCCACGACCTGCTGCTCGTCCGTCCCGTCGAGGCGCAGCGCCGCCACGGAGACCACGTGCCGCTCGAACTCGGGGACGGCGGAGAACGCGGCGGGCCAGCACCGCCGTTGGTCGCCGTAGTTGCCGGCGGCGCAGACGACGACGAGGTGACGGTCCTGCGCGTCGGCGACCGCGATCGCCGTGCGGAGCGCCTCCTCGATCGCGAGCGGAGGGCGATCGCCCGCGGTGAGGAAGCCGAGGGAGAGGTTGATGACCTCCGCGCCGTCCTGGGCCGCGCGCACGATCTCCCGGGCGATGTCCACCTCGTCGCCGTCACCCTCGCTGTTGAGTGCCCGCACCACGACCACGTCGGCGCCGGGCGCGACCTGCTGCACGATCCCGGCGGCGAAGGTGCCGTGTCCGGCTGCGCGGTCGAGGTAGTCGTCCGCCGGGACGACGTCCAGCGGGTCCAGGTTGTCGGTGCGAGCGAGCCCCGTCAGCCAGCCGTCGGCGCGCTGCTCGCCGCTGACCCCGTTGTCGATGACCGCGATCCGTGGGCCGGCCCGTTCCGCCTCGGCGGGCAGGAGGTCCCACAGACCGGTTCCGCCGGGACCAGAGGGCTCCGGGCCGCCGACGGCCTTCCGGATGGCGCCGAGGAGCGAGACGTGACTGGGTGCCGCGCGGTCGCCCGCCACGGCCCGGGCCACGGCTCCCGACGCACGCAGGCTGCGTGCGCCCGCCCCGACGGTCGTGAGCACGCGGAGCCCGTCGAGCCCCGGGACGGACACCGTCTGCGGCGCGTAGTAGCGGTCCCGGAGCTCGGCGACGACCGCGGGTGCGTCGTCACGGCGCACGACCAACCGGTTCGGCGTGACGGCGATCCCGTCGTCGTCGAGCTGGATCCGTGCCGGCCGGAGGCCGCTGCTGCGCACCTGTAGATCGGTCAGCGCGCCCACCCGGTCGGCCCGGCGTGCGTCCTCGGTGGCCGTCTCGGCCAACCAGGCCGAGATCTGCGCCTCGACCGCGGTCCGCTGGGCGTCGATCTGTTCCGGGGAACGTCGTTCCGGGGGAGGCGGCTGGAACTGGTGGGCGTCCGCCATGGGGGATCTCCTCCTCACTCGGCCGGGTCCGGAGCAGAATCGTCCCGGTGACCGGCGTCACACGGGAAGAGCCGGGCGGCTCCCTCCTGATACGCGCAGAGCAGGCCTACGACGGCGTCGTCGGGGACCCGCGTCGCTTCGACCGGGCCGCGGCCGACGTCGTCGAGGCCGCCCGCCGCACCGCCGACGGCGAGGCGCTGGTGGTCGGCCTGCGGGCGCTCGCCTGGGCGGCCCGCGCCCGGCGGGAGAACCGGCGGGCGCTGCAGCTGCTCGACGAGGCCGTCCGGCTGGCCCGGCGGACCGGGCTCGCCCACCGGCTCCCCGGCCTGCTCGTCAGCCGCGCGGCGGTCGTCCTCGAGCTCGGCCAGGTCGCCGTCGCCCTGCGCGACCTGGACCGGGCCGTGGCCGGGGCGGACCGGTCGGTCCCCGAGGCGGAGTTCATGCGCGCCGTGCTGCTGCACAACCTCGGGCGCCTGGAGCCGGCGGCCGCGTCCTACCGCCGTGTCGTGGCCGACCCGGCCGCGACGCTGGACAACCGGGGCAGCGCGGCCAACAACCTCGCTCTGGTGGCCGCCTCCCGGGGACGGTTCGACGAGAGCCTGCGCCACCTCGACCGCGCCGAGGAGCTGGCCGCCGGCATCGGGCCCTCGATGTACGCGTTCGTGGCGCACAACCGCGGCCTCGTCCTGGCCCAGAGCGGACGGCTCGCGGAGGCGCTGTCCCAGCTCGACCGTGCCACGGAGCTGTTCACGGAGACCGGCGTGCCGCTGGGCGAGTACCACATGGAGTACGCCGACGTCCTCGCCGAGCTGCGGCTGCTGCCGGAGGCGCGGGAGCTGGCCGGGCGCGCCGCCGCGGACCTCGACGCCCAGGGCGTCCTGCTCCTCGCCGCCGAGGCCCGGCTGACCGTGGCGCAGACGGCGCTGCTCGCCGGGGACGCCGGGGTCGCGCGGGCGGCCGCCGACGAGGCCGAGCGGCAGTTCCGCCGGCAGCGCCGCACCGCCTGGGCCGCCCGGGCCACCGTCCTCGCCGCCGAGGCCGCCCTCCTCGACGGGACCGCCGACGTGCAGGTGGTGCGCCGCGCCGCCCGGGCCGCCGGGTACCTCGACCGGGCGGGCATGCCGTCGGCCGCGGCGGCCGCGCACCTGGCCGCCGGCCGGCTGGCCGCGCGGCTGGGACGGCCGCGGGTCGCCCGGCGCTGCCTGCAGACGGCGCGGGACCGCAGCCGGCGGGGTCCGGTGCTGTTGCGCCTGCGGGGGCACCTCGCCGCCGCCTCCGCCGAGCGGCTGGCCGGCCGGGACGACGCCGTCCTGCGGCACTGCCGGGCCGGGCTCGCCGACCTCGCCCGGCACCGCGCCGCGCTCGGGTCCACGGAGCTGCGGGCGCTCGCCTCCGGTCACGGGGTCGAGCTCGGGCGCCTCGGGCTGGAGGCGCTGCTGCACACCGGCTCACCGCTGCGCGTGCTGGGCTGGATGGAGCGGACCCGCGCCGCGGCCCTGCTCGGCGTCGAGCCGCCGGCACCGGACGGGCTGCAGGACGAGCTCGCCGAGCTCCGGCTCGTCCACGCCGAGCTGGCACAGGCGCTGCGCGACACCGGCGAGGAGCCGGCGGAGCTCCGCGCCCGACAGGCCGCCGCGGAGGCCCGGGTGCGGCGCGGCGCCTGGCAGCGGTCCGGCTCCGGAGCCGGGCGGGCGACCGTCTGCACGCCCGGCGAGCTGCGCCGGCGGCTCGACGGCCGCGCGCTGGCGTCGTTCGCCACGGTGGGGGAGGAGCTGGTCGCCGTCGTGCTGCACGACCGCCGCGGCCACCTGGTCCACCTCGGGCCGGCCCGCGCCGTGCGGGCCGAGTGCGACGGCCTGCTGTTCGCGCTGCGGCGCCTCGTCCGCCCCGGCCGGCCGGCCGCGGTCGCTGCCGCGCGGGCGAGCGCCGACCAGGGGCTGCGGCGGCTGGCGGCCCTGCTGCTGCACCCGCTGGAGGTGCCCGCGGACGTCCCGCTGGTCGTCGTCCCCGACGGGCGGACCCACCGCGTGCCCTGGGCGGCGCTGCACGGCGCCCCGGTGACCACCGCGCCCTCGGCCGCCCTGTGGGCGCGCACCCGGGCGGCCGCGCCGCCGGACGCCGGCGCGGTGGTGCTCGTCGCCGGCCCCCGGCTGCCCGGCGCGGTCGCCGAGGTGGAGGCCGTGCGCCGGTGCCACGAGCGGCCCGCCGTCCTCACCGGGGAGGCCGCCACGGTGGCCGCGACCACCGACGCGCTGGCCGGCGCAGGGCTGGCCCACCTGGCCTGCCACGGCCGGCTGCGCGCGGACAACCCGACCTTCTCGGCCCTGGAGCTGGCCGACGGCCGGCTGACCGTGCACGAGCTGGACCGCCGGGGGATCGCGCCCCGGCGCGTCGTCCTCGCCGCCTGCGACTCCGCCGCCGACGTCGCCTACGCCGGCGACGAGCTGCTCGGGTTCGTCAGCGCACTCCTGGCCCGGGGGACGACGGGTGTCCTGGCGAGCACGGTCGCCGTCGGCGACGTCGAGTCGGTGGACCTCATGCGCCAGGTCCACCGCGGGCTGGCCGGGGGGCGGACCGTGGCGGACGCGCTGCACGCCGCCCGCGCACGGCTGGACACCGCCGACCCGCGGCAGTTCGTCCACTGGTGCGCCTTCGGTGCCTACGGGGCGGGCTGAGTCCGGCCGGACCGGTATCAGGAGCGCGGGTCCGGCCTCTGACGAGGAGCGGCACGGCCGCGGCCGGTGCTGGCCGCCCGCCGCGCTGCGGGGCACCATGCCCCTGCGGGACCACCGCGGGAGCGAGGGGAGGTGGGGAGATGGCGGCACCGGGACCGGACGGGGACGACGACCTGCTCGACGAGCTGCGCGCGGCGGTCCGCGGCGCGGGCACCCCCACGGCGGCGATGACCGAGGCCGCCCGCGCCGCCTTCTCGTGGCGGACCGTCGACGCCGAGCTCGCCGCCCTGACCTCCGACTCGCTCGTCGACGAGCCGGCCGGCGTGCGCGGGAGCCCCACCGGCCCCCGCGACCTGGTCTTCGAGGGGCGGACGGCGTCCGTCGAGGTGGCGCGGGACGAGGACTGCCTGGTCGGGCAACTGGTCCCGGCCGGTCCCGGGCGGGTGTCGCTGCTGCACCCCGGCGGCGAGGTGGACCGCACCGAGGCCGACGAGCTCGGCCGGTTCCGCTTCGACCGGACGGTGACCGGCCCGGCGCGGCTGCGCTGCTCCACGCCGGCGGGGGAGGTCGTCACCGAGTGGGTGCGCTTCTGAGCGGGCGCCTCAGACCTCGAGCAACCCCCGGACCGCGCCGTGGGACCGGATCCGCGCGATCGCGCGGGCCCGCGTCGGCCCGATGCTGCCGATCGGCATGCCGAGGCGCCGGCTGATCTCCTCGTAGGGGAGGGGCGGGTCCTCGATCAGGAGCAGCAGCAGCCGTCGTTGCCGCTCGGGGAGCTCGGCGAGCGCGGCGAGCAGGGCCTCGTGCCGCTCGCCCTCGAGCAGAGCCCGGTCCGGGCCCGGGGAACCGTCGACCGGCCCGTGGGCGTCGAGGTCGGCGGAGGGGACCGCCGGCCGACCGCGGCTGACGTGGTGGCACTCGTTGCGGGTGGTGGTCGCGATCCACCCGGGCAGCGCCCGGGGCTCCCGGACGGCGCCGAGGTGCTCGACCAGGCGCAGCCACACCGTCTGGACGACGTCCTGTGCCTCCGCGTCCTGCAGCCGGTTGCGGCGCACGATCGACAGCACCAGGGGCGTGAACCGCTCCACGAGGCGGTCCCACGCGGGGGACTCGCCGGCCAGTGCCCGGGCGACGAGCGCGGCGACGGCGTCCTCGTCCCCATCGGCCTCCACGGACGTCCCCCCTCACTGCCGGGTGCCACGGGCCCGGCTCAGCGTAGTGACGCGGGCCCGGGCCGCGGGACGAGCCGGCCGGCGGAGGCGGACGGCGCCCGTGACGGGGCGGTGACGGGCGCCGGGCGACCCTCGGCCGGTCCGCACGGCTCACGAGGAGGAAGACATGGCCGGTGACCTGCCCCTGGAGGAGCGACTCGTCGTCGTCGACGGAGACCAGCCCGGTGCCGCGGCAGCCGCAGTACCGACCGGGCGCGTCCTGCACGAGTACGGCGACCGCATCCGCGTCGAGACGCCGTCCCTCGATCCCGGCGCGGACGCGGGGGCGGGCGCGCCGACGGCGGAGGTGCCCGCCGAGCTCCTGGACCGGCTCACCGAGACCGAGACGCTCGGGCTGAGCGCGCTCCGGCTCCGCCTGTCGGACGGGTACGCCTCGGCGAAGGCGCAGCGGCCGCGGCAGGGTGAGCCCTGGGACATGGACTACAGCTGCACCGACGAGGGCGAGGCGGCCGCGCCGGAGGACGCCGGCGCCCCGATCCCGCCCGGCGCCCCGACCAGCGCCTACCTGGAGGGACGGGTCGCCGTCGGCGTGATCGTGGTCGAGGGCCCGAGCGCCGACCTCCAGTTCAGCGCCGACGAGCGCGCCAAGGTCGTGGCCGAGGTGCAGAACGGGCTCAGCTACCTCGCCACGGCCAACCCCGCCGCCGGCGTCAGCTTCGTCCACGACATCCGGGTCGTCCGGGTGAGCGTGGCCGCGGACCCTGCCGACCCCGACCTGGAGGGACGCTGGCGCAACCCGGCGATGGCGGCCCTGGGCTTCGCCGCGGACTTCGGCGGCGTCGGCGCCTACGTCCGCGACCTCCGCACCCGGCTGGCCAGCCGGTGGGCCTACTGCGCGTTCTTCGTGAAGTACCCGGTGCGGCACTTCGCCTACGCGTCCATCGGTGGTCCGCGCGTGGTCATGCACTACGACAACGACGGCTGGGGCCCGGACAACATCGACCGCGTGTTCGCCCACGAGACCGGCCACGTGTTCGGGTGTCCCGACGAGTACGCCGGCAGCGGCTGCGACTGCGGCGGGGCCTGGGGCCGGTTCGGCGAGCCCAACCTCAACTGTGAGCGGTGCGCTCCCGGCGGCGGGATCCCGTGCCTGATGAAGGGCAACGACTTCACGATGTGCCCGGTCACCCCGGCGCACCTCGGCTGGATGCCGTCCCGGATCGTCGCCAAGCACAGCGTCAAGGTGGCCGACGTCAACGGGGCGTCGACCGCGAACGGCGCGCTGGTCATCCAGTGGCCGTACCACGGTGGGGAGAACCAGGCGTTCCGCGCCGACCACCTCGGGGGCGGCTGGTACCGGCTGGTCGCCCTGCACAGCTCGAAGGTGCTCGACGTCGAGGGGGGGTCGACGGCGAACGGGGCGCGGCTCCTGCAGTGGCCGTGGCACGGCGGGAACAACCAGCAGTTCCGGATCGAGGGCCTCGGGGACGGCTACGCCCGGATCGTCGCCCGGCACAGCGGCCGGGCGGTCGACGTCACCGGGGCCTCCACCGGCAACGGTGCGCAGCTCGTCCAGTGGGACTTCCACGGCGGTGACAACCAGCGCTGGCTGCTGACCTCCGCGGTCCCCGCGGCGCACAGCGGCCAGGTGTTCGACGTCGCCGGCGCGTCCACCGCCCGGGGCGCGCTGCTGGTCCAGTGGCCGTACCACGGCGGGGCGAACCAGGCCTTCCGGTTCGAGCGGCTCGCGGGCGGCTGGTACCGGATCGTGGCCCAGCACAGCGGCCTGGTGCTGGACGTCGAGGGGGGCTCGAGGGCGAACGGGGCGCGGCTGCTGCAGTGGCCGTGGCACGGCGGGCCCAACCAGCAGTTCGCCGTGAACGCGCTCGGTGACGGCAACGTCCGGATCACCGCCCGGCACAGCGGGCGGGCCCTCGACGTGGCCGGGGCGGGGCAGGGCAACGGCGCACAGGTCCTGCAGTGGGACTGGCACGGCGGGCCGAACCAGCGCTGGCTCGTGCCGCAGGTCGTCACCGTGGCGGGCGCGCCCGAACCGGCCGGGGCCGAGCCCGGGGCGGAGCCGGCCGGGATCCCGCAGCCGCGCGCCGACGAGGAGACCCTCACCGGTGCCGACTCTCCTGCTGGTCGCGGATGACGTGGGGCGGGTGCTGAACCGGCTGGGCCGGGCGGTCACGCTGGTCCAGCACCTGCCTCCGCGGCTCGCGGTCGTCGAGGTCGGCGAGGACGCCCGGGCGGCCCTCCTGACCGCGCCGGGCGTCCTCGGCGTCGGGGAACCGGAGCTGCCCGACGACGTCCGGGACCGGCTGACCGGGACCGAGCGGCTCTTCGCCGACGCGTGGGTCCTGGGCCGCCGGCCGAAGACGCGCCCCGGTGACGGGCTGGCCTGGGACGCACCGGGCTTCGAGCCGCCGGACGCGCCGCGCTGACGGACCCGGCGGGTGGCCGGCGCCGGGCTGGCAGCCTGGAGCGGTGCGCGCCATCGTCGTCGACTCGGTCCGAGCCCAGCCCCAGGTGCGGGAGGTGCCCGAGCCCGCGGCTCCCGCCGGCGGGGTGGTGCTGCGGGTGACGGCCACGGGCGTGTGCCGCAGCGACTGGCACGCCTGGGCGGGGCACGACGACGACGTCGTCTTCCCGCACGTGCCCGGTCACGAGCTCGCCGGGGTGGTGGCCGAGGTCGGTGCGGGTGTCACCCGCTGGCGCGCCGGCGACCGGGTGACCGTCCCCTTCGTCTGCGGCTGCGGGCGCTGCGAGTGGTGCCGGGCGGGAGAGGCCCAGGTCTGCCCGGACCAGCAGCAGCCGGGCTTCACGCACTGGGGGTCCTTCGCCGAGTACGTGGCGCTGCACGCGGCCGACGCGAACCTGGTGCGCATCCCGGACGGGGTCGACGACACCGCCGCTGCCGCGCTGGGGTGCCGGTTCGCCACCGCCTACCGCGCCCTGGTCGGCCGCGCGCGGGTCGCCGCGGGGGAGTGGGTCACCGTGGTGGGTGCCGGCGGCGTGGGGTTGAGCGCGGTCATGGTCGCCCGCTCGCTGGGCGCCCGGGTGGTGGCGGTGGACCGCAACCCGGAGGCCCTCGCCGTGGCCGCCGGCCTCGGCGCCGAGCACACGGTGCCCGCCGACGGCCGCGACGTCCCGGCGGCGGTCGCGGACCTGACCGGCGGCGGCAGCTCCGTCGCCGTCGACGCGGTGGGCAGCGAGCAGACCTGCGCCGACTCGGTCCTGAGCCTGCGCCGGCGGGGGCGGCACGTGCAGGTCGGGCTGCTGCCGCCGGTCGACGGCCACCCGCGGGTCCCCATGGCGCGGGCGATCGGCTGGGAGCTGGACCTGCTGGGCAGCCACGGGATGGCCGCAGCCGACTACCCGGAGATGATGGCGCTCGTCGAGCGCGGCGCGTTGCAGCCGCAGCGGCTGGTGGAGCGCACCATCGGCCTCGAGGAGGCGGCCGCGCTGCTGCCCGTGTTCGACCGGGCGACGGTCGCCGGGATGACCGTGGTCGACCCCGCCGCTGACGCCGGCCGGCCCGGGAACGGCATGGTCGGCACGTAGCCCGACACTGCGACAACGGGGATCGTCGTCCTCGGGCGGACCGCTGCAATCGTCAGGCGTGTGGTCCGCGCTGGTGGCGCGGAGGGCAGGTCACACGGGAGCGACGGTCGCCTCCGGTGACGCCGGCGCGGGAGCGGGCCGGTGGAGGTCGGTGGCCATGCGGTCGGCCAGGCCGGCGGCGTCGGCGCCGACGAAGCCCAGCAGCGCCGATCCGCGGCAGGTCTGCCACGGCAGGCCCAGGAAGTACAGGCCGGGCACCTCGGTGACCCCGGCGGTGTGGCGGACCTGGCCGTCGACGGCCACGCCGGGCATGTCCAGCCACGAGTGGTCGCTGCGGTAGCCGGTGGCCCACACGACCGCGTCGACGTCGGTCGTGCTGCCGTCGGCGAATCGTGCGGTGCGGCCCGTGAACCCGGTCAGCCGCGGCCGCAGGTCGATCCCGCGACGGCGGAGGTCGCCGCGCCGGCTGCCGATCACCAGGTCGCCGCGGGCGCGCAGCCGGCGGGCGATGCGCGACTCGGCGGGGACGGTGAAGAACCCGGCCCGTGTCAGCCAGGTGAACAGGTCCCGGCCGGCGATGCGCTGGGGCAGCTGCAGCGGGGTCGAGCCGACCGCGACGGTGACCTCCTGGGTGGCGGCCAGCTCTGCGGCGATCTGGAGGCCGGAGTTGGCGGCGCCGACGACCAGCACACGGCCGCCGCCCGGGAGCTGCGTCGGGTTGCGGTACGCGGCGCTGTGGAGCTGCGGCACGGACGGGTCGAGCTGAGCCGCGACGGCGGGGACGCGCGGGGTCTGGAACGGGCCGGTGGCGACCACGACCTGGTTGGCGCGCACGGTGCCGGTGGGGGTCATCGCCGCGAAGGTCCCGTCGGGCTCGCGGGACAGGCGCAGCACCGGTGAGCTGGACCGGACCGGTAGGTCGAAGCGGGCGGCGTAGGCGGCGAGGTAGTCGGCGACGTCGTCCTTGCCGGGGTGGGTGTCGGCGGGCGCGGGGAACGGCATGCCCGGCAGGGAGTCGTACTGGGCGGGGCTGAACAACCGCAGGGAGTCCCACCGGGTGCGCCAGCTGTGCCCGATCTCCGGGGCGGCGTCCAGCAGCAGGAAGTCGGCGCCGCGCCGCGCGAGGAAGTGGCCCAGCGCGAGGCCGGCCTGGCCGGCGCCGATCACGAGGACGTCGTGGTGCCGGTGGTCGGAGGTGCGGGGGGAGCGGGACACGGGGATCTCCTTCGTCGGTGCCGGGGTCTGCGCCGGACGCTAGGAGGGACGCGGGTGCCTCACGCCGGGAGAACCGCCGGGTTCGTCGACGGCGCCGGCGTGGCGGCCCCGGCCTCAGAGGTCGAGCGGGAGGGCGGTGAGCTCGGCGCGGGAGGCCACCCCGAGCTTGGCGAAGACGTTGCGCAGGTGGAAGTCGATCGTGCGGGGACTGACGAACAGCTGGGCGGCGGCGTCCCGGTTGGACAGGCCCTGCCGGACCAGCGCGGCGACCTGGCGCTCCTGCGCGGTGAGCTCCGTGGCGGTGGAGACGTCGCGGCGGCGGGCGGTCTCGCCGGAGGCGCGCAGCTCGGTCGCGGCCCGCTCGGCCCAGGGCGCGGCTCCGAGGTCCTCGGCCAGCGCCAGGGCCGCGCGCAGGTGCTCGCGGGCGTCGACCCGGCGCCGCGCCCGGCGCAGGTGCTCGCCGAGTGCCAGGTGGGTGCGGGCCCGGTCGGGCAGGCGCAGGGACCGCTCGTGCGCCGCGAGTGCGCGCCGGAAGTGCTCCTCGGCCGTGGCGCCCTCGGCCAGCACCGCTCGGCCGTGCTCGAGGACGGCGACGGCAGCGGGGGCGCCGGTGCCGTCGGCGAAGGCCTCCAGTTCGGCCAGCCAGTCGCGGGCCAGGTCGTCGCGGCCCGCGCGGACGGCCGCCTCGAGGCGATCGAGGGCGGCCATGCGCTGCAGCCCCGGGACCGAGATCTGCTCGAGGTGGTGCAGCGCGGTCGCCGGCGGGCCGCCGGCGCGGAGCCCCCGCGCCCAGTGGACGAGGTCGGCCACCATCCCGTCGACCAGTCCCACGGGATGCGCCTGCCGGATGGCCGTCGCCTCCGCGGCGTGCCGGTCGGCGGTGCCGGCGTCGCCGCGCAGGGCGGCGACCACGGCGAGCTCGGCGGTGGACAGGGCGGTCATCCCGGGGTGCCCGGTGCCGGCGCTCAGTGACAGCGCCTCGGCGGCGCCGGCGGCGGCCGCCGCCCACGCCCCGGTCGCGATCTGGAAGTGGGCGGCCCGGGTGAGGGCGTGCTCCACCATGGGGAGGGCGCCGGCGCCCCGTGCCGCCGTCAGCTGCTCGGCGTGCAGCCGCAGTCCGTGCTCGTCGTCGTCGACCACCATGGCGGCGACGCCGAGGTTGGGCTGCAGCACGTGGTCGTCGACCGGGTCGTCGTCGGTCAGGGCGAAGGCGCACCGGAAGCTCTCGGCCGCGGCCGCCCAGTCGGCACGGCCGGCGGCGAGGAACCCGGACAGCAGGGCCGCCGCGGCCCGGGTGCGGTTCGGTGCCCCGGGCGCGGGCGGGGGGACCAGCGCGCCCAGGTCGACGGCGCGGGGTGACCGGGCGCCGAACGCCGCCAGCGCCGCGCCCAGCATCGCCAGGTGTCCGGCCACGGCCTCGTCCACCCGGGCCGCGGCCTGGGCGGCCTGCAGGACGAGGTCGTAGCCGTCGTCCAGCGAGCGGGTGTTCCACTCGATCTGCCCCTGCAGGGTCAGCAGCTGGGCCCGCAGCAGCGGGTCGGTGACGTCGGCCGCGGCGGCCCGGGCCAGCGCCGCCGCCTGGCCCGGGCGCGCGCCGAGCCAGGCGGAGGACGCGGCCCGGTACAGCCGCCGTCCGCGCGCCTCGCCGCCGCCGGCGAGTTCCGCCGCCCGGGCCCAGGCGGCGGCCGCCGCCTCGTGCCCGCCGCGGGTAGCGGCGCGCTCGGCGACGCCGTCCAGCGCGGCGACGACGTCGTCGTCGGGCCGGTCGGTGGCAGCGGCCAGGTGCCAGGCCCGGCGGTCGGCGTCCGCGTGCAGGGCCTCGGCGAGCGCCCGGTGGGCGGATCGGCGCTGAGCGCTCGTGGCCGCGCGGTAGACGCCGGACCGTACGAGCGGGTGGAAGAGGACGACGGTGTCCCCGTCGACCCGGAGGAGCCCGGCGCGCTCGGCCTCGTCGAGGGCCTCGTCGTCGGCGCCCAGCCGGTCGGCGGCGTCCCGGACGACGGGGAGCCGGGCCGTGTCGTCGGCCGCGGCGGTCAGCAGCAGGCGCTGGGCCGGCTCGGACAGCCTCCGGTAGCGGTCGAGGAACGACCGCTCGACACCGTCGGTCAGCGGGAGCTGGGCGGGCAGCGGGGCCCGGCCGGCGAGCTGGTCGGCGCCGAGCGCAGCGGCGAGCTCGCCCAGGGCGAGCGGGTTGCCGCCGGTGGCGGCCACGAGCCGGTCACGGACCGCCGGGTCGATCTCACCGCCGGCGCGTGCGGTCAGCAGCGCGCCGGCGTCCTCCCCGGTGACCCCGCCCAGCGCCAGGCCGGGCAGGTCGGGGGCGTCGAAGCGGCGCGCGTCGCCGTCGCGCGCGGCGAACAGCAGCGCCACCCGCTCGGCCTGCACCCGGCGGGCCGCGAACTGCAGCGCCGCCGCCGACGCGTCGTCGAGCCAGTGCGCGTCGTCCACGACCGCGAGCAGCGGGGTCTGCTCGGCGGCCTCGGCGAGCAGGCTCAGCGTGCCGAGGAACGCCAGGAAGCGGTCGCCCTCGCCCTCGGCCTCGCCCATCGCCGCGCGCAGCGCGGCCTGCTGCGGTCCGGGCAGGGCACCGATCCGGGTCCGCAGCGGCCAGAGCAGCCGCTGCAGGGCCGCGAACGCCAGCGGGGACTCGGACTCCACCCCGGAGGTGCGCAGCACCCGCATGCCCGCCGCGGCGCCAACGGCGTCGGCGAGCAGCGTCGACTTCCCGGACCCGGCGACGCCGTGCACGACCAGCGCGCCACCCGACCCGGTCCGGGCGGCGTCGAGGAGGGCGGCTATCGCCGCGCGTTCGCTCTCCCGTCCGGCCAGCACGGCCGCGACCGTACCGAGCGCGGAGGACGGGCCGGGCGCGCGGGAACCCGGCGGTTTCCCCGGCGTGAGCGACCACAGCGGCCGGCGAGCGTGGGGCTCCACCCGAACGACCTCGAGGAGGAGCCATGTCGCCCCACACCGCCGCCCAACCGGTGACCCCCGCGCACCACCACCGCCACGGTCCGCAGCCGACCGCGGCGACCGGGACACCCGCGGACGGCCCGCGACGGCCGTGGACGGTCTTCGCGCTGATGATCGTCGCCCAGGTGATGGTCGTCCTGGACGTGTCGGTGGTGAACGTCGCGCTGCCGTCCATCAGCGAGGGCCTGCACCTGACCGCCGGGGAGTACCAGTGGGCGGTCTCGGTGTACGTGCTGCTCTCGGGCGGGCTGCTGCTGCTCGGGGGGCGCGTCGCCGACCTGTTCGACCGCAGGCGGGCGTTCCTCGCCGGCATCGGCGTGTTCACCGTCGCCTCGCTGGCCAGCGGGCTGGCGCAGACGCCGCTGGTGCTGGTCGTGGCGCGGGCGGGTCAGGGCGCGGGCGCGGCGTTGCTGACCCCGGCCGCGCTGTCGATCGTCATGACCGCCTATGCGGGCCGGCAGCGGCGGACCGCCCTGGCCGTGTGGGGGACCGTCGGCAGCCTCGGCATCGCCGCCGGCGTGCTCTTCGGAGGAGTGCTGACCAGCGCGCTGGACTGGCGCGCGGTGTTCTTCGTCAACGTGCCGATCGGGTTCGCCGTCGTGGTCGGCACGCTGGTCGCCGTGCCCCGCGGCGACGCCCGGCCCGGCGGGTTCCGCCGCCTCGACGTGCCGGGCGCCCTGGCGCTGGTCGGTGGGCTCCTGGCCCTGGTCTTCGGCATCGAGGCCACCCGCTCGGTCGGCTGGACCGCGCTCCCCACCCTGGGAGCCCTCGCCGCCGCCGCGGTGCTGCTGACCGCCTTCGCCCGGATCGAGCGCCGCGCCGCCGACCCGCTGGTGCCGCCGTCGACCTGGCGGATCCGCGCGCTGGTCTCGGCGTCGGCCGTCATGGCCGGCGTGACCGGCGTCGTGGTCGGCGTGATCTTCCTGAGCTCGCTGTACCTGCAGGCCGTCGCCGGCTCCTCGCCGGTCGTCACCGGGCTGCAGTTCCTGCCCCTGGCCGGCGCCATCACCCTGGCCGCGGCCCTCGCGTCGCACGCCATCGGGCACGTCGGCGCCCGCGCCCTGATGCTGGCCGGCCTGCCGGTCCTGGCCGCCGGCGTGCTGCTGCTCGCCGCGAACGCCGGCGGGACCTCCTACGCCGCCGACGTCCTGCCCGGGTTCCTGCTGGTGGGCACCGGGGTCGGACCCATGTTCGTGGCCATCTCGGTCGCCGCGATGGGCGACGTGCCGGCCGAGCGGTCGGGCCTCGCCTCCGGGCTGGTGATGACCGGCCACGAGACCGGCGCGGCCCTCGGCGTCGCGGCCCTCACCGCCGTCGCCGGAGACCTGGCCACCTCAGCCGGCCTGGTCGACGGCTACGCCCGCGCCCTCACCGCCACCGCCGGCGTCCTCGCCGCCCTGTTCGTCCTCACCCTGCTCGCCGTGCCCGCCGGCCGGCCCGCGGCCGGCGCCTCGACCCACGGTCACGGCCACTGACCCGGCGCCGATCCCGGCGATTCCACCGGTGAGAGCACACCGGTCCCCCGCCGACGCTCGTCCCCGACCACAGCACCGCCCACCCACCACCAGAGGAGTCCCCATGCTGTCCAGCACGCCCCGCACCTTCGTCGGCTCGACCACCTTCACCGTCACCGGCATGACGTGCGGGCACTGCCGGCGCGCCGTCACCGAGGAGATCGCCGCCGTCGACGGCGTCGAGTCCGTCGCCGTCGACCTGGCCGGCGGCACCGTCACCGTCACCGCCACCCACCCCGTCGACCGCGCCGACATCGCCGCCGCCGTCGACGAGGCCGGCTACGCCCTCGTCCCGTGACCCCGTCCACCCCGACCCGTGACCGGAGACCAGCCGTGACCACCACGACCCCCACCCCCGCGCCGGCCGAGACCCCGCACACCGCGCACCGGCTGACCGCGAAGCGGTTCACCGTCCACTTCCTCGAGATGGTCGTCGCGATGGCCGTCGGGATGGTGGCCCTGCACCCGGTCTGGACCTGGGCCCTCGACGTCGTCGACGCCCCCGACCTGATGGAGAACCCCTACACGGGCGCGCTGATCATGGCGACGAACATGACCGTCGCCATGTCCGCGTGGATGCGGGTGCGCGGTCACCGCTGGCGGCCCGTCGCCGAGATGGGCGCGGCCATGTACCTGCCCTTCCTGCTGCTCTTCGTCCCGCTCGGCCTCGGGCTCATCGGCGAGGGCGCCCTGGTGCTCTGGGGCCACGTGCTGATGCTCCCGGCCATGGCCGCCGCGATGCTGCTGCGCCCCTCCGAGTACGCCCACTGCTGACGCCCGTGGGGGGGGGGGGGGGGGGGGGGCCCGCCCCCCCCCCCCCCCCCCCCCCCCCCCCCCCCCACCCCCCCCCCCCCCCCCCCCCCCCCCCGCCCCCCCCCCCCCCGCCCCCCCCCGCGGCGCCCCCCCCCCCCCCCCCCCCCCCCCCCCCCCCCCCCCCGCGCACCGAGGAGGCCCCCGCCCCGGTCAACCCGCTGCTCGAGCCCTCGCCGACCCCCGACGAGCCGGGCGAGCGCCGGCTCACCGC
>NZ_JBJGYL010000004.1:0-213491 GCF_054049975.1 Geodermatophilus sp. SYSU D01119
GGGCGCCGCCCGGCGGCGGTCCCCCCGGACCGCCCCGGGCCCGCCGCGCCCCCCCCGCGGCCGCCCCCCCCCCCCCCCCCCCCACACGGCGAGGCCGGTGCGCGCCGGACGGACGGCGGTCGCGCCGCGCCGGACGGACGGCGGCGGGGCCGGTGGGGAACGGCGGCGGGGCCGGGCCGGACGCCGGGCGGTCAGGCGGCGGAGCGGCGGCGGGGGAGCCGCTCCCGCAGCCGGTCCGCGAGCCCGCCGCCCAGGGAGTCGGCCAGCGAGGCCGGCCACAGCAGCGCCCGCAGTCGCACCCGCGCCGGCACCGCGGCGGACAGCCCCCGCCGCGCGGCCCGGAGCGCCTCGGCGGCGGTCGGATCGCCCGGCGCCGCGCCGGGGCGGCCGTAGCTGGCCGTCTCCTCCGCGCGGGCCAGCCGCTCGACCGCCCCGGCCGCGCCCGGCGAGCCCGCCCGGTGCGCGCCGGCCGCGCCCTCCAGCGTCCGGGCGAGGCCCGCGGCCTGCTGCCGCGGCGTGCGTGCCGGGTCCCACGGCAGGCCGAGGTCGCGCGCGGTGGCGGCCAGCTCGTCCCACAGCGCCGCCGGTCCGCCGTCGGCGAGGCGCCGGCGCCGCTGCAGCGCGCGGGCCCCGGCCGGAGCGCCCAGCAGCGCGGCCAGCCCGAGCAGCACGCCGCCGGCGACCAGCACCGGCCGGCCCGAGCCGGTGTCGCGCGATCCCGGCAGGCCCGTCGTGATCCCGCCGCCGTCGACCCGGTCCACCTGCGGCGCGGGCACGACCGGCGCCGGGGCGGGCACCGCCGGGGCGCCGTCCGGCGTCTGCGCGTCCTCCTGCGGGGTCGGCCGCGGCGCCCAGGGCAGCTCGACGGCCCGGTCGGTGTCGATCGGGGTGGGGTCGAACGGGATCCAGCCCAGGTCGTCGAAGTAGACCTCCACCCAGGCGTGCGCGTCGGAGCTGGTGATCAGCCGCTCGCCGCCGGGCTGGATGCGGCCGGGGGTGTAGCCCAGCGCCACCCGCGCCGGGATGCCGGCTTCGCGGACCATCGCCGCCATCGCCCCGGCGTACTGCTCGCAGTACCCCTGCTTGAGCCGCAGGAAGTCGGCGAGGTCGTCGCCGGTGGTGCCCGGCGCGGTGGACAGGCTGTAGACGAAGCCGTTCTCCCGCGAGAACCACCCGTGGATGGAGCGGACGGCGTCGTAGGGCGAGGCGGCGCCGGCGGTCAGCTGCGCGACCAGGTCGGTGACCTCGGGGGCCAGTGGCGGGATCGCGGTGTCGCGCTCGCGCACCGGGTCGTCCGCGCGCAGCGGGGCGGCGGCGCGCAGCTCGTCCTCGGTCGGCCGCGGTTCCACCGCGGTCACCCGGTAGCCGGCCGAGGCGGTGGTGGTGTCGCGGCCGAAGACGGTGCCGGTGACCGGGTCGAACCGCCAGGCCTCGGCGTCGGCGATGTCCACGGTGAGCGGGGAGGTGAGGACCGGCAGGAACCGGTCGTCGTGGCCGACCGCGGTGATCGTGGCCTCCACCGGGCGGCCGTCGCGGCGCCCGGGCAGCGGCGCCAGCGGGTCGGGCTGGGCCACCGACGCCTCGCCGTCGAGGTTGCCGGTGGTCCAGCCCTCCTCGGCGGTGTACCGGTCGAGCGTCACCACGCGCAGGTAGCCGGGGTCGTCGACCGAGGCGTCCACCCGCAGCAGGTCGATCGGTTCGGGGAGGGTGAGCTGCCCCTGCAGCGCGGCGGCCGGGTCCAGCGCCGTCCCGGTGGCGCCCCCGCCGCCGCCCGGGCCGAAGCCCGAGGCCAGCCGCCCCTCGGGAAGGGTGGGGACGACGCTGCCGACGACCAGCGCCGCCACCAGCGCGGCGAGCGCGGTGCCCGCCGCGGCCGCCGAGCCGGGGCCGTGCCCCCGACCCCGGCCCCCGCCGGCCCGGCCGGTGCGCGCGGCCAGCCGCCGCGACTGGTCGGCCCACAGCAGCAGCGCCAGGCCGGCCGCCGGGGCGGCCAGCGCCACCAGCCCGACGTCGCCGGTGACGGTGCTGACCGGCACGCAGAACAGCACCAGCAGGCCGAGCCCGGCCAGCGCCGGCTGCCGCCCGCCGACGGCGACCAGGTCGACGGCGACCGCGACCATCCCCACCAGCAGGACGGTCAGCGCCAGCAGCCCGGTCAGCGGCAGCGCGGGCGTGGCCTGCTCGCGGATCTCCGCCGACCCCGCGGTCAGGACGGCGCCGAGCGAGCCGAGGCTGCGCGGGGTCGGCAGCCACCCGCCGACCGCCCGGGCCGGGGCGAACAGCGCGGTCATCAGGCACGTGAGGGCGGCGAGCTGGCCCAGCGGCACCAGCGGCACACCGGCGGCCGCGGCGCGCGGGGGCAGCACCCGCCCGCCCGACGCCCAGATCCACAGCGCCGGGCCGGCCGCGCGCAGCACCAGGCCGGTGAGCGCGACGACGGCGATCGCGGCGAGGGCGGGCGGCAGCCAGTCGGGGCGGGTGAAGACGGGGAACAGCGCGCACGCGCCGAGCGCGGTGGCGACGGCGGCCGCGGCGGTCGTGCCGCCCTCGCGGCGCAGCGTCCCCTCCGGCCGGCGCGGTGCGGGGCGGCGCGCGACCGGCACCCGCGGCGGCGGGGCGGGTGCCGGGGGAGCGGCCGGCGGCGGGGCGAGCGCGGTCATGCCGGCACCCCGATCCCGCCGGCCCGCAGACCCGTGCTCCGCTGGGCGGCGAGGTCGGCCCAGACCGCCTCCACGCCGCGGCCGGCCCCGGCGACGGCCACCTGCCAGCCCGCGCCGCGCAGCAGCGACGCCGACTCCTCCACCTGCGCGGCCAGGTGTGCGCGCGACGTCGCCGACAGCGACCGGCGGCTGCGCCCGCCCGGGTCGGCCCAGCTGGCGACGTCGAGCAGCACGGCGACGTCGGAGTGCGGGCCCGAGCGCGCGGTGACCAGCTCGGCGAGGTCGTCGGGCGCGACCGCGCCCAGCAGCGCCACGACGGGCCCGTCGCCGGCCACCCGGTGCAGCAGGTCGACGGCGGGCGCGAGCGAGGAGCCGCGCGCGGGGCCGAGCACGGCGAGCCGGTCGAGCAGCTCGGTGGGACCCAGGCCCGCCGCCCCCTCGCCGGGGGTCAGCTCGCCCTCGGCGGTCACCACCCGCAGCACCGCGCCGCGGCGGGCCAGCGAGCCGCCGATGCTGGCCGCGGCCTCGACCAGCCACTCGAGGCTGTCCGGCGGCGGCGCGGGGTCACCGGGCGGGCCGGGGACCGGCGCGGCGGCCGGACCCGGACCGGCGGCCCGGGTGAGCAGGTGGGCGCGCACCCGGGTGTCGAGCAGCAGCGCGGCCTGCGCCCGCCACGGCTTCTCCTCCATGCGCACCATGAGCTCGCCGGTGCGCGCGGTGGCCCGCCAGTGCACCTTGCGCAGGTCGTCGCCGTGCCGGTAGGCGCGGGTGCTCACGTCGTCCTCGCCGTGCACCGCGATCGAGCGGCGGGCGCCCTCCCCGCCGCCGCCGTGCCCGCCGGCCGGCCCGCCGGGGCCCAGCGGCCGCACCCGCGGGACGACCAGCAGCGGCGCGCCGTCGGTGCCGCTGGTGGTGCGCTGCACCAGGCCGAACGGGTCGACCAGCCGCAGCCGCAGCGGGCCGAGCCGGTACCGGCCGCGCCGCCCGCCGTGCACCCGGTAGGGCAGCGCCGCCGTCCGCCCGGCGGGCAGCCGCTCGACGACGAAGCCGGGGGAGCGGCCGGCGCCCTCGGGCAGCTGCTCGGACAGCAGCCACAGCCGGCCGGTGCGCCGGTCGGTGTTGGTGACCTCGAGGAGCACGTCGGCGTCCTCCCCGCGCGGCACGCGGGCGGGGGTGACCGTGCGCCGGACCGCGACGCGGAAGCGCTGCCGGGCCACCAGCACCGCCGAGAGCACCGGCAGCGCCAGCAGGAACACCGCGATCTGCACCAGCGGCCGCTCGCCGAGCAGCGCGCCCAGGGCGAGCAGCGTCAGGCCCGCGGCGACCAGGCAGCGGCCGCGCAGGGTGAGCGAGGTCAGCGCGCTCCGGAGCTGGCCCGCCACCGCTCAGCGCCCGCGCAGCACGGGCACCGAGCCGAGCAGCCCGGTGACCACCTGCTCCGCGGTGCGCCGCGCGGCGGCGGCGTCGGCGGTGAGCAGCAGGCGGTGGGCGAGCACCGGCAGCGCCATGGCCTGGACGTCGTCGGGGAGCACGTGGTCGCGGCCGGCGAGCGCCGCGGCGGCCCGGGCGGTGCGCAGCAATTGCAGGCCCGCCCGCGGCGAGGCGCCCAGCCGCAGGTCGGGGGAGCGGCGGGTGGCCTCGACCAGGGCGACGACGTAGCGGCGGACGGCGTCGGAGACGTGCAGGGTGCCGACGGCGGCCACGAGCGCGCGGACGGTGGCGGCGTCGGCGACCGGCGTCAGCTCGGCGAGCGGGTCGCCGGTGCCGCGGTCGTCGAGCATGGCGACCTCGGCCTCGCGGTCGGGGTAGCCCATGGAGACCCGCGCGGTGAACCGGTCGCGCTGGGCCTCGGGGAGGGGATAGGTGCCCTCCATCTCCACCGGGTTCTGCGTGGCCATCACCAGGAACGGCCGGGCCAGCTCGTAGCTGACGCCGTCCACGGTGACCTGCCGCTCCTCCATGCACTCCAGCAGCGCCGACTGCGTCTTCGGCGAGGCCCGGTTGATCTCGTCGGCGACGACGACGTTGGCGAACACCGCGCCCGGCCGGAACTCGAAGGCGCGCGTCTCCTGGTCGTAGATCGCCACGCCGGTGACGTCGCTGGGCAGCAGGTCGGGGGTGAACTGGATGCGGCGCACGCTGGCGTCGATCGAGGCCGCCAGCGCCTTGGCCAGCGTCGTCTTGCCGGTGCCGGGCACGTCCTCGACGAGCAGGTGGCCCTCGGCGAGCAGCACGACCAGCGCCAGGCGGACGACGTCGGGCTTGCCCTGCACGACCCGGGAGACGTTGGCGGCGATCCGCGCGCCCTCCGCCGCGACGTCGACCGGCAGCCCCGCCGTCCCGTCCGCCGCACGCATGGTGTCGGTCACCCGGCCCACGGTACGTGCCCGCGGGGCGGCGGAGCCGCTCCGCGGACCGCGCCGTCCGCGTCCCGCCCGGCTCCCCACCGGGACGCGCTCCCGGCTCCTCCCGCAGGCCCGCGGGCCGCTCCCGTGCCCCACCGCTCCCCACCGGAGGCCCCACCGCGCCCCACCGGCCGCCCCACCCGCCCCGACCGGCCGCTGACCTGCACGGGGAGGTGTGGGGGGAACCGGTCACGACATGGTGTCGAGTGGTGTCCGGTGGGGCGTAGTGGGTTAGTGTGTGGCGCGGTGGGGAGCCAGGGCCCGTCCCGGGTCCGCGGTGGACACGAGGAGGACCACATGGGGGAGGTGATCCGGTGTTCGTCGGCAGCTACTCGTTGCGGCTCGACGAGAAGGGCCGGCTCGCACTCCCCGTCCGGTTCCGCGAGCAGGTGGCCGACGGCATGGTGATCAAGAAGGGCCAGGAGCGCTGCGTCTACGGCCTCACCATGGCCCGGGTCGCCGAGCAGAGCCGCGCCGCCGCCAGCATGGCCCCCGCCGACACCGCCGAGGCCCGCATGCGCGCCCGGCTGAGCTTCGGCTCGATGGTCGAGGTCGAGCCCGACAAGGCCGGCCGCATCACCATCCCCGCGAGCCTGCGCCAGTACGCCGGCCTCGACCGCGACGTCGTGGTGGTCGGTGTCGACACCCGCTTCGAGATCTGGGACCAGGCCGCGTGGGACGCCTACGAGGCAGAGCAGGAGGCGGTCTTCGCCGCCATGGAGAGCGAGGGGATGCCCACGCTCTCCTGAACCCCGTGCCGCCGGTCGCCCCGGCAGCCGCGCACCGTCGCGAGCCGTCTTCCCCGCGGCTCGACCGGATGCGGCCCGAACCGCCTTCCCCGCGGCTCGGTCCGCCGCAGCGGCACCGCGACCGGCACCCGGCCCCACCCCCCGCGGGGTCCTCCTGACGCACTTCCCCGGCGCCAGGCGGGCCTCGCGGGGGGTGGGGACCCCACTCCACCCCACCCTCCCCACCCGGCCCCACCCGCGGTCGCCGCCCCCGCGCGACCTCCCCGGCTCCCGGCACCCCTCCCCGCGGCCCGCGCCCGCCCCCGGCGCCCCACCGGTCGCGCGGCACGCCCGCCGAGCTCCCCCAGCCGACCCGCTGTCCGCGCCACCATGTGCAGCACGCGCGTCCCGCCGACGCCCGTCCCCGCGCGGGAGCCCGACCCGAGGAGACCGACGATGAGCACGCCCGAGCCACCGCGGCCCGCGCCGCAGGACTCGGCGGCACCGTCCCCGGTGCACGTGCCCGTCCTCCTCGACCGCGTCACCGAGCTGCTCGGCCCCGCCTGCGCCACCGACGGCGCCGTCCTCGTCGACGCCACCCTGGGCCTGGCCGGCCACGCGCTGGCCCTCCTCGGGGCCCACCCCGGCCTGCGGCTGGTCGGCCTCGACCGCGACCCGGACGCCCGCGCGGAGGCCACCGCCCGCATCGCCGCCGCCGGTTCCGCCGACCGCGCCACCCTCGTGCCGGCCGTCTTCGACGAGCTGCCCGACGTCCTCGACCGCCTCGGCATCGACGAGGTGCAGGCGGTGCTCTTCGACCTCGGCGTCAGCTCCCTGCAGCTCGACCGCGCCGACCGCGGCTTCAGCTACGCCACCGACGGCCCGCTGGACATGCGCATGGACCCCGGCGCGCCGCGGACCGCCGCCGACGTGGTCAACACCTACTCCGCCGCCGAGCTCACCCGCGTCCTGCGCGTCTACGGCGAGGAGCGCTTCGCCTCGCGGATCGCCGGCGCCATCGTCCGCGAGCGCGCCCGCGCGCCGTTCACCGGCACCGAGCGGCTCGCCCACCTGGTGCGCGACTCCATCCCCGCCGCCACCCGCCGCACCGGCGGCAACCCCGCCAAGCGGACGTTCCAGGCGCTGCGGATCGAGGTCAACGACGAGCTCGGCGTGCTCCGGCGGGCGCTGCCGGCGGCACTCGACGCCCTCGCCGTGGGCGGGCGCATCGCCGTCATCACCTTCCACTCCCTCGAGGACCGGATCGTCAAGCAGACCCTCGCCGAGCTCGCCACCGACCGGACGCCGCCGGAGCTCCCGGTCCGGCTGCCCGAGTACGGGCCGGTGCTGCGGCTGCTCACCCGTGGCGGCGAGGCCGCCTCGGAGGCCGAGGTCGCCGCCAACCCCCGGGCCGCCTCGGCCCGCGTCCGCGCCGCCGAGCGCATCCGGCGGGCCGCGTGAGCGCCGCGGCCCGCGCGCCCCGCGACGGCGCCGCCCGCGCCGTCCCGCCCGCGCCCCCGAGGACCGCCACGCCGAAGGCGACGTCGAAGGCCCCGACGACGGCGGGGGCTCCGACGACGGCGGGGGCCCCGACGACGGCGAAGGCTCCGACGACGGCGAAGGCCCCGGCGAGGGCGAAGCAGACGACGGCTGCCCCGACGGCGGCCCGGGCCACCACCGGCTCCGGGCACGCCGCCCGCTCGCTGCGCGCCCTGCCCTCGCGGCCGGTGCGCGGCCTGCCCTCCCGGCCGGTCCGCGGCGGGTCCCCCCGCGCCACCGGGCCCGCGCCGCGGGTGCCGGCCGTGCCGGACCTGCGGCTGCTCACCGGCGGGGCGGGCCTCGTCCGCGCCGGCGCCGGCACCCGCCGTGCGCCGTTCGTGCTGCTCGTCGTCGTGCTGCTGGTGGCCACCACCATCGCGCTGCTCGTCCTCAACACCGCGATCGCCGTGAACTCCCTGCAGGCGGGGGAGCTGCGCACCGAGAACGCCGAGAAGGCCGAGGAGGTGCAGGAGCTCGAGCGGCAGGTCGTCCAGGGCGGCGCGCCCGCGCAGCTCGCCGCCGCGGCCGCCGCCGCCGGGCTGGTCCCCGCGGGCGCCGCGGCCTACCTGGTCATCGGCCCCGACGGCACCGCCACCCTGCGCGGCACCCCCGAGCCGGCGCCCGCGCCCGAGACCGCACCGCCCGCCGGGAACGGAGGCTGACCGTGGGTCCGAGCGATCCCCCGCGCGACCGCCGTCGCGACCTCCCGCGCGAGCGGCCCCGCGACCTCGGCCGCGACGGGGCGCCGTATCCCCGCGGCGCCCGCACCCCGCGCGCCGGCGTCCCCCGGGACGGCTCCCGCCCCCGCCCGGCCTCCGTCCCGCGGCCGGTGCCCTCCCGCGACGGCGCACCGCGCGCCGGCGGCCCGCGCGGCGGCGGCCCGCGCGGCGGCGGGGCCGCCCGCTCCGGCGCCTTCGAGCCGCGGCGCCCCGCCGGCCGCCGGCACAGCGGCCGCGCGCTGACCATCGGGCCGGCCCGCCTGTGGTGGGGCCTGGTGCTCGTCGTCGTCCCGCTGCTGGTCGTCACCACCCGGCTGGTGTGGCTGCAGGGCGTCGACGGGTCCGACCTCGCCTACCGCGCCGAGCAGAGCCGCCTGGCCGAGTACCCGCTGTCGGCGCTGCGCGGGGCGATCCTCGACCGCGACGGCAACCCGTTCGCCTACACCGTCGACGCCTCCCGCGTGACCGCCGACCCGCAGGCCGTCGAGGACCCGGAGCGCACCGCGCTCGCGCTCACGGCGCTGCTCGACGTCCCGGTCGACGAGCTCACCGAGCAGCTCAGCGGCGACGGCCGCTACGTCGTGCTGGCCCGCCAGGTGCCGCCGGAGACCGTCGACGCCATCCAGGACCTGGGCCTGGCCGGCGTGCTGTTCGAGGACGACCCCGTGCGGCTGTACCCGACCGGCATGGTCGCCGGGCAGGTCGTCGGGTTCACCGGCCGCGACGGCACCGGCCTCGGCGGCATCGAGCTGCGCTTCGAGGACATCCTCGCCGGCACCGACGGCGACCGGCGGGTGGAGGTCGGCAGCGGCAACAACCCGATCCCCGCGGGCATCGACGAGTCGACGCCGGCCGTCGACGGCAGCACCGTCGAGCTGACCCTCGACCAGGACGTGCAGTTCGTGATGGAGCAGCGGCTCGCGCAGGCCTGCGCCGACGGCGCCACCACCCGCGCCTCCGCGGTCGTGCTCGACGTGCACACCGGCGAGGTCGTGGCCATGGGCTCCTGCCCCGGCTACGACCCCGCGCAGGCCGGCCGCACCGACCCCGAGCTGCTCGGCAACCCCGTCGTCTCCGACGTCTTCGAGCCCGGCTCGGTCATGAAGGCGGTGACGCTGGCCGCCGCGCTCGAGGAGGGCGTGGCCGAGCCGGACACCGTGCTGAACGTCAACGGGCACATCCAGGCCGGCGACGTCGTCGTCACCGACGCCCACGACCACGCGCCGGTGGACTGGACGGTCACCGGCATCCTCGCCAAGTCCAGCAACGTCGGCACGATCATGCTGGCCCGCGAGGTGGGCGACGAGCGCCTGGAGGAGTACCTGCGGGCCTTCGGCGTGGGGGAGGAGACCGGCGTCGAGTTGCCCGGCGAGAGCGCGGGCATCCTGCAGGACTCCGCCGAGTGGACCGAGAGCCGCGCGGCCAACGTGCCGATCGGCCAGGGCGTGTCGGTGACCACGCTGCAGATGGCCTCGGTCTACCAGGCCATCGCCAACGGCGGCGTGCGCATCCCGCCGCGGGTGGTCTCCTCGGTGACCGCGCCCGACGGCACGGTGAGCACGCCCGACGCGCCCGAGCCGGTCCGCGTCGTCAGCGAGCGGACCGCTGACGACCTCGCCTACATGCTCGAGGCCGTCGTCGGCCCCGGCGGCACCGCGCCGCTGGCACAGGTCGAGGGCTACCGCGTGGCCGGCAAGACCGGCACCGCGCAGCGGGCCAACCCGGACTGCAACTGCTACGACGGCGGCGGCTACGTGACGACGTTCGTCGGGTTCGCCCCGGCCGACGACCCGCAGTACGTCGTGGCCGTCGACCTCGAGCGCCCCAGCAGCTCCGCCGAGGGCGGGCAGGTGGCCGCGCCGGTGTTCGCCGACGTCATGCGCCACGTGCTCACCGACGCCGGCGTCGTGCCCTCCGGCACCGCCCGGCCGGAGTTCGCCATCACCCGCGAGGACCTGCCCGGGGCCGCGGCCGGCGCGCCCGCCGGCGACTGACGGCGGCCCCGCCGGCGGCTGACGGCGGGCCCGCCGCGGGCCGGCGCGGGGCCGGGGGCGGGACCGACGCCGGGCCCGGCGCGCGGGGCGCGGGTGCGCGGGGCCGGAGGCGTCCGCCGGTAGATTGGCCCGACGTGACCCCGACCGGAACCGGGTCGGTGCCCCGGCCCCGGGGGACCCGCCCGCAGGCCCTCGCCGCGCTCGCCGACCTCGTCGGCGACCCCGTGCAGGGCGACCCCGCCACCGAGGTCCGCGGCGTGACCCTCGCCTCCACCGAGGTCCGGCCCGGCGACCTCTACGCCGCCCTCCCGGGCGCCCGCACGCACGGCGCCCGCTTCGCCGCCGACGCCGCCGGCCGCGGCGCCGTCGCCGTCCTCACCGACCCGGCCGGCCGCGAGCAGGCCGCCGCCACCGGGCTGCCGGTGTGCGTCGTCGACGACCCCCGCGGCCGCCTCGGCGACGTCGCCGCCCGCGTCTACGGCGAGCCGGCCCGCCGGCTGCCGGTCATCGGCATCACCGGCACCAACGGCAAGACGACGACGAGCTACCTGGTCGAGGCCGGTCTCGCCGCCGCCGGCCGCGGCACCGGGCTCATCGGCACCGTGCAGTCGCGCACCCGCGCCGGCGGCACCGAGACGGCGTTCCCCAGCGTGCGCACCACCCCCGAGGCGCCGGTGCTGCACGCGCTGCTGGCCACGATGGCCGAGTCCGGCGTGGACGCCGTCGTCATGGAGGTCTCCAGCCACGCGCTGGTGCAGAGCCGGGTCGGCGGGGTGACCTTCGCCGCGGCCGGGTTCACCAACCTCAGCCAGGACCACCTCGACTTCCACCGCGACCTCGAGGACTACTTCCAGGCGAAGGCGCTGCTGTTCGACGGCCGCGCCGCGCGCGAGGTCGTCGTCGTCGACGACGACGCCGGCCGCCGGTTGGCCGGGATGCTGGGGGAGCGGGCGGTCACCGTCTCCGCCGACGGCGCCCCCGCGCACTGGACCGCCACCGACGTCGCCCCGGCCCCCGACGGCGGGTCCACCTTCACCGTCAGCGGCCCCGGCGGCTCCTGGCCGGCGAGCGTGCGGCTGCCCGGCCGGTTCAACGTCACCAACGCCGTCCTCGCCGTCGCGCTGCTCGACGCGGTCGGCGTCCCGGTCGCCGAGGCGCTGGCCGGCATCGCCGCGACCGTCGTCCCCGGCCGCATGGAGCCCGTCGACGCGGGGCAGCCGTTCACCGCCGTCGTCGACTACGCGCACACCCCCGACGCCGTCGCCACCGCGCTCGCCGCGCTGCGCGCGTCCACCCGGGGCAGGCTGATCACCGTGCTCGGCTGTGGGGGAGACCGCGACCAGGGGAAGCGACCGGCGATGGGGGCAGCAGCCGTGGCCGGCAGCGACCTGGTGGTCGTCACCGACGACAACCCCCGCTCGGAGGACCCGGCCGCGATCCGCGCCGCCGTCCTCGCCGGGGTGCCCGCCGACCGCCGCGACGCGGTCGAGGAGGTCGGCGACCGCCGTGCCGCGATCGCCCGCGCGGTCGCGCTGGCGCGCCCCGGCGACACCGTCCTGGTGGCCGGGAAGGGACACGAGTCCGGGCAGGAGGTCGCCGGCACGGTGACGCCGTTCGACGACCGCGCCGTGCTCCGCGAGGTGCTCGCCGCGACGACCGCCGGGGCGGCCGGCCGGTGATCGCCCTGTCCCTCGCCGAGGTCGCGCAGGCCGTCGGCGCCGAACTGCCGGGCGCTGCCGTGCCGGCCGACGGCGCCACGGTCACCGCCGTCACCCTCGACTCCCGCGCCGTGACGCCGGGCGCGCTGTTCGTCGCCGTCGCCGGCGAGCGCGTCGACGGGCACGACTACCTCGCCGCCGCCGGCGGCGCCGGGGCCGTCGCCGCGCTCACCACGCGCCCCGGCGGCCCGCTGCCCGCGCTCGTCGTCGACGACACCGTGGCCGCGCTCGGCCGGCTCGCCGCCGAGGTGCACCGCCGGCTCGCCGCCGCCGGGCTGCGGACGGTCGGCCTCACCGGCTCCTCGGGCAAGACCTCCACCAAGGACCTGCTCGGGCAGGTGCTGGCCGTCGCCGGGCCCACGGTCAGCCCGCCCGGCTCGTACAACAACGACATCGGCCTGCCGCTGACCGTCCTCGACGCCGACGAGGGCACCCGCTTCCTCGTGCTCGAGATGGGTGCCCGCGGACTCGGGCACATCGCCCGGCTGTGCGCCGTCGCCCGGCCCGACGTCGGCGTCGTGCTCAACGTCGGCTCCGCGCACCTCGGCGAGTTCGGCTCGGCCGACGTCATCGCCCGGGCCAAGGGCGAGCTCGTCGAGGCGCTGCCGGAGACCGGCACCGCCGTCCTCAACGCCGACGACCCCCGGGTGATCGGGATGGCGCCGCGCACCCGCGCCCGCGTGGTCACCACCGGCCGCGCCGAGGGGGCCGACGTGCGCGCCACCGGCGTCACCCTCGACGACGGCGCCCGCGCCCGGTTCACCCTCCTCGCCGGCGGCGAGGAGCACCCCGTCGCGCTGCAGGTCGTCGGCGAGCACCAGGTGGCCAACGCGCTGTCGGCCGCGGCCGCCGCGCTGGCCCTCGGCATGACGCCGGCCGCCGTCGCCGCGGCCCTGTCGCAGGCCACGCCGCGCAGCCGCTGGCGCATGGAGGTCACCCGCCGGGCCGACGGCGTCACCGTCGTGAACGACGCCTACAACGCCAACCCCGAGTCGATGCGCGCCGCCCTCGCCGCGCTGGCCGGGATGCCGGCCCGCCGCCGGGTCGCCGTCCTCGGCGGGATGGCCGAGCTCGGCCCCGATGCCGGCGCCGAGCACGAGCGGCTGGGCCGCGACGCGGTCGCCGCGGGTGCCGACCTGGTCGTCGCCGTCGGGCCCGATGCGGTAGGAGTAGTCACGGGTGCCACGGCCGCCGGTGCCCGCCACGGGGAGGGCGGCGGGGCGCAGGCCGGGACCACCCCGGGCAGCACCGCCGTCCCGGTGCCCGACCGGGCGGCCGCTCTCGCGTTCCTCTCGGAGGTGCTGGTGCCCGGTGACGTCGTGCTGGTGAAGGCCAGCCGGTCCCACGGGCTGGAGGTCCTCGCCGCGGACCTGCTGGACGCCGGGGCAGGCGCGTGAAGTCCGTCCTCATCGCCGCGGCGTTCGGGCTGGTCATCTCCATCCTCGCCACGCCGCTGGCCGTCCGGGCGTTCCGGCGCCGCGGCTTCGGCCAGGAGATCCGCGACGACGGCCCCGAGTCGCACCTGTCGAAGAAGGGCACGCCCACGATGGGCGGCACCGTCATCGTCGGGGCGACCGTGGCCGGCTACCTGCTCGCCCACCTGTTCCTCATCGGCCAGCCCGGGCGGGGGGTCACCGCCACCGGCCTGCTGCTGCTGTTCCTGATGGTGGGCCTCGGTACCGTCGGGTTCCTCGACGACTACCTCAAGATCCGGCACCGCCGCAGCCTCGGCCTCAACAAGACGGCGAAGCTCGTCGGGCAGCTGGTGGTCGGGCTGACCTTCGCGGTGCTCGCGCTGAACTTCCCTGACGAGGCGGGCGTGACCCCGGCGTCGGAGTCCGTGTCCTACGTCCGCGACATCGAGCCGCTGTTCGTCGGCGCCATCGGCTTCGTGGTGCTGGCCTACCTGTTCATCGCCGGGTTCTCCAACGCCGTCAACCTCACCGACGGCCTCGACGGGCTGGCCGCCGGCTGCTCGGCCATGGTGTTCGGCGCCTACGTCGTCATGAGCTTCTGGCAGTTCACCCACGACTGCGCCGCGGCCGCCGTCGACGGCTGCTACCAGGTGCGCGACCCGCTGGACGTCACGCTCGTGGCCGCCGCGGCGATGGGTGCCTGCCTCGGCTTCCTGTGGTGGAACACCAGCCCCGCGCGGATCTTCATGGGCGACACCGGCTCGCTGGCCCTCGGCGGGCTCATGGCCGGCATCGCGATCGTCACCCGGACCGAGCTGCTGCTCATCGTCCTCGGCGGGCTCTTCGTCGCGGTCACGCTGTCGGTGGTCATCCAGGTGGCCTTCTTCCGCGCCACCCGCCGCCGGGTGTTCCGGATGGCCCCGCTGCACCACCACTTCGAGCTCGCCGGGTGGGCGGAGAACACCGTCATCGTGCGGTTCTGGCTGGTCACCGGCATGGCCGTCGCCTTCGGGCTGGGCCTGTTCTACGCCGACTGGCTGTCCATCACCGGCCTGTGAACGCACCGGCCCGTACCCGGAGGCCGGGCGGGGGACCGGCGCGACACGCGGGGGCGCTGCCGGTCCGGCGCGCCGTCAGCGGCGACGATGGCGGGATGGACGGCCGCACCGAGTCCACCCGCGCCCGCCGCACGCGCCGCAGCGGCGTCCCCGTGGTGTCCGCGGCCCCCGCCGCGCGGCTGCGCCGGCCCGCCTGGCTCGACGGGCCCATGACCAGCTGCCACCTGGTGATCGGCGCGGCCGGGCTGCTGCTGGCCATCGGGCTGGTCATGGTCTTCTCCGCCTCGGCCATCGAGGCCGCGCTGGACGACCAGCCCGCCTGGCGCCCCGGCGTCGACCAGCTCGTCTTCGCCGGCCTCGGGCTGCTCGCCCTGCTCGTGGCCGTGCGCCTGCCGGCCGGGCTGATGCGGCGGTGGTCCTTCGCCGCGCTGTGCGTCGTCACGGTGCTGCTCGTCGCCGTGCTCGTGCCGGGGGTCGGCGTCGAGTACAACGGCTCCCGCGCCTGGATCGACCTCGGCGTCACCGACTTCCAGCCCTCCGAGCTCACCAAGCTCGTCGTCGCGCTGTGGGGCGCGCACGTGCTCGCCTCCCGCGGCCGCAGCCTGACGCTCAAGACGCTGCTCGTGCCGCTGCTGCCGGTGTTCGTGCTCCTCAGCGCGCTGCTCATGCTCGAGCCCGACTTCGGCGCCGTCGTCAGCCTGCTGCTGGTCGTCTCCGGCCTGCTGTGGGCCGGCGGCCTCCCCGCGCGGCTCTGGGGCCTCGGCATCGCGACGGCGGGCACGGTCGGCTACCTGCTGGTGAGCAGCTCGGAGTACCGCTGGGAGCGGGTGACCGCCTTCCTGCACCCCTTCGACGACCCCACCGACACCGGCTTCCAGGCCATCCGCGGTTTCTACGCGCTGGCCAACGGCGGCCTGTGGGGCGTGGGTCTCGGCAACAGCGCCATGAAGTGGAACCTGCTCCCCGAGGCCGAGTCGGACTACATCTTCGCGATCATCGGCGAGGAGCTCGGCTTGCTGGGCTGCCTGGTGGTCGTCACGCTCTACGCGGTGCTGGCCTTCGCCGGCTTCCGCATCGCCAACCGCTCGGCCGACCGCTTCGTGCAGCTGGCCAGCGTGGCCATCACCGTCTGGCTCGTCGGCCAGGCGGCCATGAACATGGGCTACGTGGTGGGGGTCCTCCCGGTCACCGGGGTCACCCTGCCGCTGGTCTCCGCCGGTGGCACCTCGCTGGTGCTCACCCTCTTCGTCGTGGGGATCCTCATCCGCTTCGCCCGATCCGAGCCCGAGGCCATCGAGCACGCCCGCAGCCGCGACCGCGGCCGGCTGGCGCGCTGGCTGCTGCCCGTGCCCGCGCACGCCGTCGACCCGGTCCGCCCGGGCCGCGCCCGCACCTCCCGGGGTCCCGGGGCCGACGCCGTCGACGGCGGCCGCCCCCGCTCCCGCTCCGGTGAGCGCCCGCCGCTGCGCCGCCCCGTCGAGCCGCGCCCCGTGCGCCGGCCCGCCGAGGCCCGCGGCACCGAGCGCCGGGTGCCGCCGCCGCCCGCCCGCCGGCCCGAGCGGGTGCCCGCCCGGCCCGCCGACCGCCCGGGGCGGTCCCGGTGAGCGCCCCCTCGAACCGCCCGCCGAGCGTCGTCCTGGCCGGCGGCGGCACCGGCGGGCACATCGAGCCGATGCTCGCGCTGGCCGACGCGCTGCGCCGCCGCGACCCCGCCCCGCGGATCACCTGCCTGGGCACCGCCCGCGGCATGGAGACCCGGCTGGTGCCCGCGCGCGGCTACGACCTGCGGCTCATCCCGCCCGTCCCGTTGCCGCGCAAGCCCACGCCCGACCTGCTGCGGGTGCCCGGCCGGGTGCGCCGCTCGGTCGCCGACACCCGCGCGCTGCTCACCGAGCTGCAGGCCGACGTCGTCGTCGGGTTCGGCGGGTACGTGGCGCTGCCGGCCTACCTGGCCGCGCGCCGCGCAGGCGTCCCGGTCGTGGTGCACGAGCAGAACGCGCTGCCGGGCCTGGCGAACCGGATCGGCGCGCGGATCGCCGCCCGGGTCGCCGTCACCGTGCCCGGCACGCCGCTGCACCGCGGGGAACACGTCGGCATGCCGCTGCGCACCGCGATCAGCGGCCTCGACCGCGCCGGCCGCCGCGCCGAGGCCCGCGCCGCCTTCGGCCTGGACGCCGACCGGCCCACGCTGCTGGTCTTCGGCGGCTCGCAGGGCGCGGCCTCGCTCAACCGCGCCGCCGTCGCCGCCGCCGACGCGCTGACCGCCGCCGGCGTCCAGGTGCTGCACGCCCGCGGCCCCAAGAACACCGACGTCGAGGTGCCGCCGCGCCCGGCCGGGTCGGCGCCCTACGTCGTCGTCGACTACCTCGAGCGCATGGACCTCGCCTACGCCGCCGCCGACCTGGCGCTGTGCCGCTCCGGCGCGGTGACGGTGGCCGAGCTGTCGGCGGTCGGGCTGCCCGCGGCCTTCGTGCCGTTGCCCATCGGCAACGGCGAGCAGCGGCGCAACGCGCTGCCGGTCGTCGAGGCCGGCGGCGGGCTGGTCGTCGACGACGCGGACCTGTCCCCGCGGTGGATCGAGGCGACCCTGCTGCCGCTGCTCACCGACCCCGCCGCGCTCGCCGGGTACGCCGCCCACGCCGCCGCGGCCGGGGTCCCCGACGCCGACGACCGGCTGGCCGACATCGTCCTGGAGGTGGCCGCCGGTGACCGCTGACGCGACCGCCGCCTGGACCGCGCCCGTCCCCGCCCTCGCCGACCTCGGCGCCGTCCACTTCATCGGCATCGGCGGCGCCGGCATGAGCGGCATCGCCCGGATCCTGCTGGCCCGCGGTGTGCGCGTGTCGGGCAGCGACCGGCGCGACACCCCGACCCTGCTCGCGCTGCGCGCGCTCGGCGCGCGGGTGGAGGTGGGCCACGCCGCCGAGCACCTCGGCGACGCCGACTCGGTCGTCGTCTCCTCGGCCATCCGGGAGGACAACCCCGAGCTCGCCGCCGCCCGCGCCCGCGGCCTGACCGTGCTGCCGCGCGCCGTCGCCCTCGCCGCGGTGATGGCCGGGCGGCGCAGCGTCGCCGTCGCCGGCACCCACGGCAAGACGTCGACCACCTCCATGCTCACCGTCGCCGTCCAGGCGTGCGGCGTCGACGCGTCCTTCGCCATCGGCGGCAACCTCAACGAGTCGGGCAGCAACGCGCACGCGGGGGAGGGCGACGTCTTCGTCGCCGAGGCCGACGAGAGCGACCGCTCGTTCCTGCTGCTCGCGCCGCACGGGGCGATCGTCACCAACGTCGAGGCCGACCACCTGGACAACTACGGCGACCTCGCCGCCGTCGAGGCCGCCTTCGACCGGTTCCTCGGCACCGTGTCGCCCGACGGCTTCGTCGTCGTCTGCGCCGACGACCCCGGCTCCGCGCGGCTGCGCGGCGTGCCCACCCCGGCGCGGCTGCGCACCTACGGCACCGCCGAGGACGCCGACCTGCGCCTGGTCGACCTCGACGTCGGCCCCGAGACCACCGCCTGGACCGCCGTGCTCGACGGCGCCGTCGTCGGGCGGGTGCGCATCCGGGTGCCCGGGGAGCACATGGCCCGCAACAGCGCCGCCGCGCTGCTGGCCGGCCTCGAGCTCGGCCTGCCCGCCGACGGGCTGATCGCCGGGCTGGAGCGCTTCGGCGGGGTGCACCGCCGCTTCGAGCTCAAGGGCACCGCCGCCGGCGTGCGCGTCTACGACGACTACGCCCACCACCCGACCGAGGTGACCGCGCAGCTGCGCGCCGCCCGCGCCGTGGCGGGGGAGGGCCGCGTGGTGGTGGCCTTCCAGCCGCACCTCTACAGCCGGACCCGGGAGTTCGCGACGGCGTTCGGCGAGGCGCTGGGCCTGGCCGACGAGGTCGTGGTGATGGACGTCTACGGCGCCCGCGAGGACCCGGTGCCCGGCGTCACCGGCGCGCTGGTCGCCGACGCCGTGCCGCTGCCGGCCGGGCAGGTGCGCTTCGAGCCGTCCTGGTCGGCGGCCGCGCCGGCGCTCGCCGCCCGCGCCCGCCCCGGCGACCTGGTGATCACCATGGGCGCGGGCAACGTGTCGATGGTCGGCCCCGAGGTGCTCGCCGTGCTGTCCGGCGAAGCCGTGCCGTCCGGGGAGGCCGTCCCCGGCGGGGACGCCGGACGGTGAGCCGCTCCGGCCGGACGACGGCCGACCGGGAGCGCGGCGCGCCGGTCGAGGTCGCCCGGCCGGCCCGCCGCCGGCGGCGCGACAGCCCGCGGGACCGCCGGCGTCGCCGCCTGCTCGGGGCCGCCGCCGCGCTGGTGGTCCTGGCGCTGGCCGGGTGGGCGCTGTGGGCGAGCCCGCTGCTGTCGGTGCGGGAGGTCCGCGTCGACGGCGCCACCACGCTCACCGCCGAGCAGGTGCGCACCGCGGCCGGCGTGGCCGAGGGGACGCCGCTGCTGCGCGTCGACGTCGACGCCGCCGAGGCACGGGTGGCCCGGCTGCCCCAGGTCGCCTCGGTCCAGGTCGCCCGCGGCTGGCCGGGCAGCGTCGTGGTCACGGTGGTCGAGCGGCGGCCGGTCGCCGTCGTCGAGGAGGCCGGCACGCGCTCGCTGGTCGACGCCACGGGCGTGCTGTTCGACACCGTCACCGGCGAGCCGCCCGCCGGCGTCGTGCCCCTCGACGTCCGCGCGCCCGGCCCCGACGACCCGGCCACGCGGGCCGCGCTGGGCGCGCTCGTCGCGCTGCCCGCCGACGTCCGGGACCGGGTCGCGGGGGCCGTGGCCCGCACCGCGGAGGACGTGACGCTGACCCTCGACGACGGCACCGTCGTCGTGTGGGGCGGAGGCGAGGAGGCCGAGGGCAAGGCCGCGGTGCTCGTCGCGCTCCTCGCCCAGGTCGAGGCCGGCGAGCTCGAGCCGGCGGCGACCGTCGACGTCAGCGCCCCGGACGCCGTCGTCCTCCGCTGACGGAGGACCCTCCTGCGCCGGAGCCGTCGCCCTCCGTGCGTGGCCGCCTCCGCACCGCTGATCGCCCGGCGCGGCGCCGACACGCCCGCGTCCGCGACACGCCCGACACGTCCGATCGGTACGGATCCGTCCACGGACCTCCCCGGACCCGGGTCTCGACCTCGGATCGAGGGATCCCACGGGCGGGTCGTCACGGGCTGTGGTGCACATGTGACCACTGGGTCGTGGGAGATCGGTGAGTTCCGGGACTCGCGACACGCCGGTGCGGGGAGGGTGCTTGATGGTCCCGACGCGCCCCACCTAACTTCGACCGCGTCGACCCAGTTGACATAACACTAAGTCTCCACTTGAGGATGAGGGTCGAGGTCGGGAGCCCCACATGACACCTCCGCACAACTACCTCGCGGTCATCAAGGTCGTCGGCATCGGCGGCGGCGGTGTGAACGCGGTCAACCGGATGATCGAGGTCGGTCTGAAGGGGGTGGAGTTCATCGCCATCAACACCGACGCGCAGGCGCTGCTGATGAGCGACGCCGACGTCAAGCTCGACGTCGGCCGCGAGCTCACCCGCGGCCTCGGCGCCGGCGCGCAGCCCGACGTCGGCCGGCAGGCCGCCGAGGACCACCGCGAGGAGATCGAGGAGGTGCTCAAGGGCGCCGACATGGTCTTCGTGACCGCCGGCGAGGGCGGCGGCACCGGCACCGGCGGCGCGCCCGTCGTGGCCTCGATCGCCCGCAAGCTCGGCGCGCTCACCATCGGCGTGGTCACCCGCCCGTTCTCCTTCGAGGGCAAGCGGCGCGCGGTCCAGGCCGAGTCGGGGATCGAGGAGCTGCGCAACGAGTGCGACACGCTCATCGTCATCCCGAACGACCGGCTGCTCCAGCTCGGCGACCGCAACGTCAGCGTGATGGACGCCTTCCGCACCGCCGACCAGGTGCTGCTCTCCGGTGTCCAGGGCATCACCGACCTGATCACCACGCCCGGCCTGATCAACCTGGACTTCGCCGACGTCAAGTCGGTGATGTCCGGCGCGGGCTCGGCGCTGATGGGCATCGGCAGCGCGCGCGGTGACAACCGGGCCCTGCTGGCCGCCGAGCAGGCGATCGCCAGCCCGCTGCTGGAGGCCTCGATGGAGGGCGCCCACGGCGTCCTGCTGTCGATCTCCGGCGGCTCGGACCTGGGCCTGTTCGAGATCAACGAGGCCGCCTCGCTGGTGTCCGATGCCGCGCACGCCGACGCCAACATCATCTTCGGTGCCGTCATCGACGACGCCCTGGGCGACGAGGTCCGCGTGACCGTCATCGCCGCGGGCTTCGACGGCGGCCGGCCCTCGGCCCGCAAGGACGGCGCGGCCACCCCCGCGCTGCCCACCGCGGCGCCGGCCACCGGCCCGAGCCGGCTGCCCACCCCGCCGGTGGCGCCCGCGCCGTCGCCGGGCCTGCCCCGGGCCACCGGTGAGCGCCTGGTGGGCTCCCCGCCGCCCGCGCCCGCCGCGCCGGCGCCGGCCCCCGCGCCGGCGCGCTCGGCCGGCATCACGGTGCCCCCGTTGCCGCCGGTGCAGAACGGCGGCGCGGCCGCCGGGCGCCGCCCGCTGGGCAACGAGGACTTCGAGGAGGAGCTCGACATCCCGGAGTTCCTCCGTCAGTAGGAGGACCCCCGTGCCCCCTACCCCTCGCTCCGCTCGGGGCGGGCCCCTGCACGGGGGCCGTTCCAGCAGCTCGCCGCCCCCCACGTCCGGCTCCGCTCGGGGCGGGCCCCTGCACGGGGGCCGTTCCGGCACCTCACCCGCCCCGCCGGCGGTGCGCCCCCGACGGGTGGTCACCGACCGGCGGGGCGGCCGCTCGCGTGCGCCCTACGACGCGTTCAACCTCGGCGTCCACGTCGGCGACGACCCCGCCGACGTCGCGGCCAACCGCGAGCGCCTGGCCCGCGAGCTCGGCGTGCCCGGCGACCGGCTGGTGTGGATGGACCAGGTCCACGGCACCGGCGTCGCCGTCGTCGACGGCCCGGTCGAGGGCCCGCTGCCGGCCACCGACGCCCTCGTCACCCGCACGCCCGGCCTGGTGCTGTGCGTCCTGGTCGCCGACTGCGTGCCCGTCCTGCTCGCCGACCCGGTCGCCGGCGTCGTCGCGGCGGTGCACGCCGGGCGCGAGGGCGTCCGCCAGGGCGTCGTCCCGGCCGCCCTCGCCGCGATGGCCCGCCTGGGCGGCCGGCCGGCGGACACCACCGCGCTGCTCGGCCCGGCCGTCTGCGGCGCCGACTACGAGGTGCCGCGCGCCATGCAGGCCGAGGTGGCCCGCGTGGCGCCCGCGGCCGCCGTCCGCACCCGGAAGGGCACCCCGGGACTGGACCTCCGGGCCGGCCTGGCCGAGCTGCTCACCCGCGCCGGCGTCGCCCAGGTCGTCCACGACCCGCGCTGCACCGTCGAAGACCGCCGGCTGTTCAGCCACCGCCGCGACGGCGTCACCGGGCGCCAGGCGGGCGTCACCTGGCTCGGCTGAGCCGACGGGCAGGATCGGGGGCATGAGCACCCCGGCCCAGCGCCTGGCCGCCGTCCGGCAGCGGATCGCCGACGCCGCCCGCGCCGTGGGCCGCGACCCGGCCGGTGTCGCGCTCCTGGCGGTCAGCAAGACCTGGCCGGCCGACGACGTCCGCGCGCTGGCCGCCCTCGGGCAGACGGCGTTCGGCGAGAACCGCGCCCAGGAGCTCACCGCCAAGGCCGCCGAGCTCGCCGACCTGCCGCTGGAGTGGCACTTCGTCGGCCAGCTGCAGCGCAACAAGGCCGCGGTGGTCGCCCGCACCGGCGCCGTCGTGCACTCCGTCGACCGGGCGGCGCTGGCCCGCGCCCTGTCGCGCGCGGGGGAGGAGCGCGGCACCCCGGTCGGCGTGTTCGTCCAGGTCGACCTCGGCGGCGCGGCGGGGGAGCTCGCCGAACGCGGCGGCGTGGCCCCGGCCGACGTCGCCGCCCTGGCCGACGAGATCGCCGCCCTGCCCGGGCTCCGGCTGCGCGGGCTCATGGCCGTCGCCCCGCGCGGCGAGCAGCCCGGCCCCGCGTTCGCCCGCTTGGCGGAGCTCGCGGCGCGGCTGCGCGCCGACCACCCCGGCGCCACCGAGCTGTCGGCGGGCATGAGCGGCGACCTCGAGGAGGCGATCGCGGCCGGCGCCACGCTGGTGCGTGTCGGAACCGCGCTCTTCGGCTCCCGGCCCCTAACCTCCCCCCGAGTCACACCAGTCACAGGGGCCCCACCCGGGGCGCCGGAGGAGGTCTGATGGCCGGGGCCATGAAGAAGATGGGCATCTACCTCGGACTCGTCGAGGACGACGACGCCCGCGCCTACGGGCGCTACGACGCCCGCCAGTCCGACCACCACGACCGGTACGACGACGACCGCTACGACGAGCGGTACGACGACGGCCGCTACGACGACGCGCGCTACGACGACCGCCGCCCGGCCCGCGCCGAGGGCCGGTACGAGGGCCGCTACGACGACCGCTACGCGGGCGGCCCGGGCTACTACGACTCGCTGACCGGCGACCCCGGCTACGACGAGCACCCCGCCGACCGGCACCGCGACGACCGGCGGGACGACCGGCGCGACGACCGGCACCGCGACGAGCGCCCCGAGCCGGCCCTCGCCCCGGAGCCGGCCGTGCTGCGCCGCGGCGGCGCGACCCGCCTGGGCCTGGCCACCCCGCCGCCGGCCGGTGTCGCCTCCGGCCCGGTGCCGGCCGCCGAGGCGCGGACGGCGTCCCCGGCCGCGACGGCCGGCCCCCGCCTGGGGGCGGTCGGCGGCGCGGGCACCGTCGGTGGCGGTGCCGCGGCGCTCGCCGCGCGCGAGGCGGTCGCGGCCGCCGAGCCCGCCCCCGAGCCGGTCAAGCAGCCCTACCGGATCACCACGCTGTGTCCCAAGACGTACAACGAGGCGCGGGCCATCGGCGAGGCGTTCCGCGAGGGCAGCCCGGTCATCATGAACCTCACCGACCTCGACCACGCCGACGCGCGGCGGCTCGTCGACTTCGCCGCGGGACTGATCTTCGGCCTGCGCGGTAGCATCGAGCCCGTCACGGCCAAGGTGTTCCTGCTCAGCCCGCGGGACGTCGACGTGACGGCCGAGGACAAGGCCAGGATCCGCGAGGGCGGGTTCTCCGCCGAGTCCTGAGCCGTCGGCCGGGGCGCTGCAGCGTAGGCACTCACGGCACCCCAGGTGCCCCGGGACGAGCGAGGACAGTGGCTCTCTTCTGGCAGATCGTCTCGTCGATCCTGCTCGTCTTCCTCATCCTCCTGTTCGCGCGCTTCGTCGTGGACTGGGTGATGGTGCTGGCGCGCAGCTGGCGTCCGTCCGGCCTGGTCGCGGCGGGTCTCGAGGTCGTCTACGCGACGACCGACCCGCCGCTCAAGGCCATCCGGAAGGTCATCCCCCCGTTGAACCTGGGGTCCATCCGTCTCGACCTCGCCTTTATGGTGTTGTTGATCGCCGTGTACATCCTGCGGAGCATCACGTCCGGTCTCGCGTACTCCGTGTGAGTGACGCTCCCGCGCCCCGCCGCGAGACCCGACCGATCCCGTCCCCGCCGTCCGACCCGAGGTGAGCCCCTTGCCACTCACGCCAGCCGACGTGCACAACGTCGTCTTCAAGAAGCCGCCGATCGGGAAGCGTGGCTACGACGAGGACGAGGTGGACGCGTTCCTCGACGTGGTGGAGGCCGAGCTCGCGCGGCTGATCGAGGAGAACAACGAGCTGCGGGCCGGCTCGAACACCGGCCGCGTGGCCGCGCAGCCCGTCGCCCCGGAGCCCGTGGCCGCGCCGGCCCCGCCGCAGCAGCCCGCCCCGCGCGAGGACGACACCACCCGCGCCTCCCGCATGCTGGCGCTGGCGTCGGAGACCGCCGACCGCTACGTCAACGAGGCCAAGGCCCAGGCCGACCAGATGGTCGCCGCCGCCAAGACCACCAGCGATCGCACCGTGGCCGACGCCCGAGCCAAGAGCGAGCAGATGGTCAACGAGGCGAAGCTGCGCGCCGACTCGATGATCAGCGACGCCCGCACGCGCGCCGACACGATGGAGCGCGAGGCCCGCGCCAAGGCCGCCGCCCTCGAGCAGGACGCGGAGCGCCGCCACCGCGAGGTCATGGGCCCGCTGGAGGAGAAGCGCACCAACCTCGAGCGCAAGATCGAGGAGCTGCGCACCTTCGAGCGCGAGTACCGCACGCGGTTCCGCTCCTACCTGGAGTCGCACCTGCGCGACCTCGACAGCCGCGGCTCGGCCGAGCCGTCGTCGACCAGCCGCCAGACGCAGCACGTCTCCGCCTGACGCGGCCTGACAGGGCCCCCCGGACACCCGTCCGGGGGGCCCTGTCGCGTTCCCACCGGTCCGCGCCGGTGCCGGACGTGGCCGCGGTTACAGTCGCGCCGTGGTCCTCGTCGCCGCCCTGCTCGTGCTCGCGGGCCTCGCGCTGTTCGTCCTCGGCGTCATGACGGCCGTGACCGCCTGGTACTGGGCCTGCGTGGCCGCCTGCGGCCTGGCCGCCGTGCTGCTCGTCGTCGCCCGGCTGCGCGCGCCGGCCGGTACCCGGGTGCCGGCGCAACGCGAGCCGGACCCTGCCCGCGTGCCGGCCGCGGAGGCGGAGGAGCCTCGTGCGAAGGCGGAGCCTCCCCTGGAGGAGCCGGCCGCGGGGGAGCCGGCCGCGGGGCAGGGTGCCGCGGCGACGACGCCGGCCCAGCCCGCGCCCGCCGCGGCGCCGCGCGAGGGGACCCCGGCGCAGGCGCCGCCCCGCACGCCGGCCGCTCCGGTGGCCGCTGCTGACGGCGGCGACCCGGCCGAGGAGGACGTCGAGGTCACCGACCTGCTCATGGTGGTCGACCTGCGCGACGAGGTCCTCGTCGTCGACGAGCACCCGCGCTACCACCTGGCCGGCTGCCCCTGGCTGGCCGGGCGGGAGACCATCCCGCTGCCGGTGACCGAGGCGCGCACCGACGGGTTCACCCCCTGCGCGCGCTGCGGTCCCGACCGGGTCCTGGCCGACGCCGAGCGCGCCCGCCGCGCCGCCCGCCGGGGCTGAACCGCCGCCCGTCCCCGGGCGACCAGCTCAGCTCACCGCACCGCGTCCTGGCTCACCGCCGGCCGTGAGCCGGGACGCGGCACGACCAGGCAGCCTGATCGTGCCGCGTCCTGCGCGTCAGGCCCGGGCCAGCCAGAAGCGCGAGCCGTCCGGGCCCTCGACGCCGGGGCCCTCGCCCGCGGCGCCCGCGTGCACGGCGGTGGCCAGCACCTCGCCGGCCAGCGCCTCGCCCTGCTCGGTGAGCGCCTCGGCCATCGGGCCCTCCGCGGTCCACCACAGGGCGATCCGGTCGCTGACGGCCAGCCCGGCGTTCTTGCGGGCCTCCTGCACCAGCCGCACCGCCTCGCGCACCAGCCCGGCGCGCTCCAGCTCGGGGGTCAGCGTGAGGTCCAGCGCCACGGTGAGCCCGCCGGCGCTGGCCACCGTCCAGCCCTCGCGCGGGGTCTCGGTGACCACGAGGTCACCCTCGTGCAGCGGCACAGCCTCGCCGTCGACCTCGACGGTCGCGGTGCCGGCCCGGTAGGCGGCCACCAGGGCGGGGGCGTCGGCCGCGGCGACCGCCTTCGCCACCGCCTGCACCTGCTTGCCGAGGCGCCGGCCGACGGCGCGGAAGTCGACCTTCACGCTGACGTCGACCAGGTCCCCGCCGACGGCGCCCAGCTCGGCGAGCTCGGCCACGTTGAGCTCGTCGGCCACCTCGGCCACGAGGTCGCGGGCCAGCGCCGCCCAGCCGGGGGCGGCGACCAGCGCGCGCGCCAGCGGCTGGCGGGTGCGCACCTTCGCCGAGGTGCGGGCCGCGCGGCCGAGCTCGACCAGCCGGCGCACCAGGTCCACCTGCGCCACCAGCTGGGGGTCGCGGGCCTCGGCGTCGACCGCGGGCCAGGACGCGAGGTGCACCGAGTCGGGAGCGTCGTCCCCGAGTCCGGGACGGACCACGCGCGTCCACACCTCGTCGGTGACGAACGGGCAGAACGGGGCCATCAGCCGGGTCAGCCCGTCGAGCACCTCGTGCAGCGTGGCCAGGGCGGCCGGGTCGCCGTCCCAGAAGCGGCGGCGCGAGCGGCGCACGTACCAGTTGGAGAGGTCGTCGACGAACGAGGCGAGCAACCTGCCGGCGCCCTGGGTGTCGAAGGCCTCCAGCGCCGCGGTGACGCCCTCGGTGACGGCGGCGAGCTCGGCCAGCGCCCAGCGGTCGAGCAGCGACCGCTCCGCCCGCGCGGGGGCGGGGGACGTGGCCGGGTCCCACCCGTTGGTCTCCGCGTACAGGGTGAAGAAGCTCGCGGTGTTCCAGTAGGTCAGCAGGACCTTGCGGACCACCTCGGACAGCGTCTCGTGCCCGACCCGCCGCGCCGACCACGGCGAGCCGCCGGCCAGCATGAACCAGCGGACGGCGTCGGCGCCGTGCCGGTCCATGAGCGGGATCGGCTCGAGGATGTTGCCCAGGTGCTTGCTCATCTTCCGGCCGTCCTCGGCCAGGATGTGGCCCAGGCACAGCACGTCCTCGTAGGAGCTCTTCCCGAAGACGAGCGTGCCCACGGCCATGAGCGAGTAGAACCAGCCGCGGGTCTGGTCGATCGCCTCGGCGATGAACTGCGCCGGGTAGGACGCCTCGAACTGCTCGTTGTTGCGGTGCGGTGCGCCCCACTGGGCGAACGGCATGGAGCCGGAGTCGTACCAGGCGTCGATGACCTGCGGCACGCGCCGGTAGGTGCCCTCCTCGCCGTCGCGGGTGAAGGTCACCTCGTCGATGAACGGGCGGTGCGGGTCGAGGTCGGTGAGGTCGCGCCCGGCCAGCTCCGAGAGCTCGGTCAGCGAGCCGACGACGACCATCCGCGACGGGTCGGCGTCGTTGCGCCAGATCGGCAGCGGGGTGCCCCAGTAGCGGTCGCGGGACAGCGCCCAGTCGACGTTGTTGTTCAGCCAGTCGCCGTAGCGGCCCCACTGGATGGTCTCGGGGTGCCAGGACGTCTTCTCGTTCTCGGCGAGCAGCTGGTCCTTGACCGCGCTGGTGCGGATGTACCAGGACGGCTGCGCGTAGTACATGAGCGGCGTGTGGCAGCGCCAGCAGTGCGGGTAGCTGTGCTCGTAGCGCTGCTCGCGCCACAGCACCCCGCGCGACTGCAGGTCGACGACGAGCTCGTCGTCGGCGGCCTTGAAGAACCGGCCGCCCACCAGCGGCACCTCGGGCAGGAAGTGCCCGGAGGCGTCGATCGGGTTGACCACCGGCAGGCCGTAGGCGCGGCAGACGGCGAGGTCGTCGGCGCCGAACGCGGGGGACTGGTGGACCAGGCCGGTGCCGTCGTCGGTGGTGACGTAGTCGGCCAGGACGACGTAGTGCGCGTCCTCCCCCTCGGGGAAGTCGACCAGCTCGAACGGGCGCCGGTAGTGCGTGCGCTCCCAGTCGCGGCCCTGCGTGCGGGCGAGCACCTCGACGTCGTCGGTGCCGCCGAAGACGGCGCCCAGGAGCGGCTCGGCGACGACGAGGGTGTCCTCCCCGCGCCGGGCCACGAGGTACGTGACGTCGGGGTTGACCGCGACGGCGGTGTTGCTCGGCAGCGTCCACGGCGTCGTCGTCCAGACCAGCAGGTCGGCCCTCCCGGCCCACTCGCCGTCGGTGACCGGCAGCCGGACGTACACCGACGGGTCGGTGATCGACTCGTACCCCTGGGCGACCTCGTGGTCGGACAACCCGGTGCCGCAGCGCGGGCAGTAGGGCGCGACGCGGTGGTCCTCGACGAGCAGGCCCTTGTCGAAGACCTGCTTGAGCGACCACCAGACGCTCTCGATGTAGGCGGGGTCCATCGTCCAGTAGGCGGTGGACATGTCGACCCAGTAGCCCATGCGGCGGGTCAGCTGGGAGAAGTCGCCGACGTGCCGCTCGACCGACTCCCGGCAGCGGGCGTTGAACTCGGCGATGCCGTAGCGCTCGATGTCGGGCTTGCCGGCGAAGCCGAGCTCCTGCTCGACGGCGATCTCGACCGGCAGGCCGTGGCAGTCCCAGCCGGCGCGGCGGGGCACGTGCCAGCCCTGCATCGTCTTGAAGCGCGGGAAGACGTCCTTGAACGCGCGGGCCTCGATGTGGTGGGTGCCCGGGCGGCCGTTGGCGGTGGGCGGGCCCTCGTAGAACACCCACTGCGGCCGGCCCTCGGTGGCGGCCAGCGAGCGGGCGAAGACGTCGGCGTCCTCCCAGCGGCGCAGCACGTCCTGCTCCAGCGCGGGCAGGTCGACCTGGGGTGGCAGCGCACGGAAGACAGAACTCACACGGCCATTGTCCCCGAGCCGTCGAGCGCGATCCGGCGGGGCAACGGCCGCGACACGTCCGTACGGGAGACTGCCCCCGTGATCGGGGGCGGGCGGTGAACACCACGGTCACGATCGCCCTGGCCGTCGGCGCGCTGGTGGTGCTGGTGGCCGCCGTCGCCCTGCGCGTGGCCGACCGCCTCGGCCTGCCCAGCCTGCTGCTCTACCTCGCGCTCGGGGTGGCGCTGGGGGAGAGCGGGCTGGGCATCCAGTTCGAGGACGTCGCCCTCACCCAGACCCTCGGCGTCGCCGCGCTCGTCGTCATCCTCGCCGAGGGCGGGCTGACCACCCGCTGGGCCGACGTCCGGCGCGCGGTGGGCCCGGGGCTGGCGCTGTCGACGGTCGGCGTCGCGGTCAGCATCGCCACGACCGCCGCGATCGCCGTGTGGCTGCTGGGCCTCGACTGGCCCTTCGCCCTGCTCCTGGGCGCCGTGGTCAGCTCCACCGACGCCGCTGCCGTGTTCGCCACGCTGCGCCGGCTGCCGCTGCCCCGGCGGATGGTGGCGGCGCTGGAGGTCGAGTCGGGACTCAACGACGCCCCGGTCATCCTGCTGGTCGCGGTGCTGTCGGACGTCCTCACCGGTGGGGAGACGGAGGCCTGGTGGCTGACCGCGGTGGTGGTGCTGGCCGAGCTGGCCGGCGGTGCGGTGCTCGGGCTGGCGCTCGGTGCGGGCGGGGCGTGGCTGCTGCGCCGGTCGGCCCTGCCGCTGTCGGGCTTCTACCCGCTGGCCACCCTGGCGTTGTGCGTGTTGGCCTTCGCGTCCGCGTCGCTGCTGCACACGTCGGGGTTCGTGGCGGTCTACCTGTGCGGGCTGGTGCTCGGCAACGCCGCGCTGCCGCACCGCTCGGCCACCATCGGGTTCGCCGAGGGCATGGCCTCCCTCGCCCAGATCGGGCTGTTCGTGCTGCTCGGCCTGCTCGTCTCGCCCGGCCGGCTGCCCGACGCGATCGGCCCGGCGCTGCTGGTCGGCGGGGCGCTGCTGCTGGTGGCCCGGCCGCTGTCGGTGGCCGCGAGCCTGGTCTGGTTCCGCATGCCGTGGGCGCAGCAGGCCTTCGTGTCCTGGGCCGGACTGCGCGGCGCGGTGCCGATCGTGCTGGCCACCTTCCCGCTCACGGCGGGTGTCCCGCGGGCGACCACGGTGTTCGACACCGTCTTCGTGCTGGTCGTCGTCTTCACCCTGGTGCAGGGCTCGTCGCTGCCGTGGGTGGCCCGCCGGCTGGGCATCGCCGCGCCGCTGACCCCCCGCGAGATCGAGGTGGAGTCCGCGCCGCTGGAGGAGCTCGACGCCGAGCTGATGCAGCTGCGGGTGCCCGCGGGCTCCCGGCTGCACGGCGTCTACCTGCCCGAGCTCCGGCTGCCCGAGGACTCCGCCGTCGTCCTCATCGTCCGCGACGGGCGGGCGTTCGTGCCCGACGAGACCACCCGGCTCATGCGCGGCGACCAGGCGCTGCTGGTCTCCGCGCGCGCCTCCCGCGCCGAGGCCGAGCGGCGGCTGCGCGCGGTCAGCCGGGCCGGCCGCCTGGCCAGCTGGCGCGGCGAGCAGGGCGCCGCCGGCGAGGCCGACTGAGGCGCACCGGAGCCGAGGGACGACGACACCGCTGAGGCCCCCTCGCCGGAGCGAGGGGGCCTCTGCGGTGTGCGGGTGCGGGTGCGGGCGCGGCGGGGATCAGCCGTTGAGCTCGAGGGTCTGCATCGTGTCCGCCCGGACGGCGGCGAGCAGACCCGGGTCGGAGGACAGGTCGCGCCCGTAGGACGGGATCGCCTCCTCCAGCGCCGCCCGGTTCGCCGCGACCCGCTCGGGGAAGGCGCGCTGGACCAGCGTGAGCATCGCCGAGACCGCCGTGGAGGCGCCGGGGGAGGCGCCGAGCAGGCCGGCGATCGAGCCGTCGCCGCCCACGATCAGCTCGGTGCCGAACTGCAGCACGCCCTTGCCGCTCTTCGGGTCGCGCTTGATGACCTGCACCCGCTGCCCGGCGGTGATCATCTCCCAGTCGGCCTGCTCGGCCAGCGGGACGAACTCCAGCAGCGTGCGGTGCCGGGCACCGCGCGACTGCAGCAGCTCGGTGACCAGGTACTTGGTCAGCGCCATCTCGGTGCGGGCGACGCCGAGCATCGAGCCGAGGTTGTTCGGCTTGACCGACAGCGGCAGGTCGAACATGGAGCCGGCCTTGAGGAACCTCGGCGAGAAGCCGGCGTAGGGGCCGAACAGCAGCGAGTACTCGCCGTCGACCAGGCGCAGGTCCAGGTGCGGCACCGACATCGGCGGCGCGCCGACGGCGGCCTGGCCGTAGACCTTGGCCTGGTGCCGGGTGACCAGCTCGGGGGAGCGGGTGCGCAGGAACAGCCCGCTGACCGGGAAGCCGCCGAAGCCGCGGATCTCGGGGATGCCCGCCCGCTGGAGCAGCGGCAGCGCGCCGCCGCCGGCGCCGACGAAGACGAACCGGGCGCGCACCGAGCGCTCCTCGCCGGACCGCCGGTCGGTGACGGTGACCCGCCAGCGGCCGTCGTCGAGCTTCTCCAGGCCCGAGACCCGCTGGCCGGTGTGCACCTGCACGCCGCGGCCCTCGGCCTGGGTGAGCAGCAGCCGGGTGAGCTCGCCGAAGTTGACGTCGGTGCCGGCGACCGAGCGGGTCGCGGCGACCGGCTGGGCGGGGTCGCGGCCGTCCATCACCAGCGGCACCCAGTCGCGCAGCTCGGCGTGGTCGTCGGTGTACTCGAGGCCCGCGAACAGCGGCTCGGCCGACAGCGCCTGGTGGCGGGCGCGCATGTAGCGGCGGCCGTCCTCACCGGTCACGAAGCTGACGTGCGGCACCGGGGAGATGAAGTCCTTCGGCGAGCCGGTGAGCCCGGTGCGCACCAGGTGCGACCAGAACTGGCGCGACACCTGGAACTGCTCGTTGATGGTGCGGGCCTTGGTCGTGTCGACCCGGCCGTCGGGCCCGGCGGGGGTGTAGTTGAGCTCGCACAGCGCCGCGTGACCGGTGCCGGCGTTGTTCCAGGCGTCCGAGCTCTCGCCGGCGACCGCGTCCGCGGACTCGAAGACGGTGATGCTCCACTCCGGCGCGACGACGCCGAGCAGCGACGCGAGTGTCGCGCTCATGATGCCGCCGCCGACGAGGACTACGTCAGGGTCGGTTGCTGAACCGAGGTCGGTGGACACGACTGCCTTCCTGCCGGGGGACGTGCGCCACCTCCGACGATCGGCCGATCGGGGCGCGGAGACGCCCCCGGCGGGGTGTGAGATTCGTCTACCCCAGCATGACCTCCGTCACCCGGCAGGACCGGTACCGGTCCGGAGCGGATCCGCGCGGGCCGCGCGGCGGCCCGGGGGGCGGGGGCCCGCCGACTATCGTCGGCCCCGCCGGGCGGCCCGCGCCCGGCCCGACCGAGGAGCCCCGCTGAGCGAGCAGCCCGAGGACGCCGCCCCCGCGACGCCGGCCCGCCGGCCGCGCACGCGGCTGCTGCTGACCCTCGCCGCGCTGCTGTTCCTCGCCGACCTCGGCACCAAGCTGCTCGTCGTCGCGACGATCGACCGCGGCGAGAACATCCGCCTCCTCGGCGGCCTGGTCTACCTCACCCACGCCCGCAACACCGGCGCCGCGTTCTCCTTCGCGGAGGGCTTCACCGTCGTGTTCACGCTCATCGCCGCCGTGGTGGCCGTGGTGATCGTCCGGGCGGCGCGGCGGCTGCTCTCCACCGCCTGGGCCGTCGCGCTGGGCCTGGTGCTCGGCGGGGCGCTGGGCAACCTCGTGGACCGCGTGTTCCGCGACCCCGGCTTCCTGCGCGGCGGCGTCGTCGACTTCGTGTCGGTGTTCGCGCCGGACGGCGAGGTGTACCCGATCTTCAACGTCGCGGACTCCGGGATCGTCGTCGGCGGCCTGCTCGGCGCCTACCTGGCGCTGCGCGGCGTCGAGTTCGACGGCACCCGGGCCCGCGACCGCGGCGACGGCGCGGTCACGTCCTCCTGAGCGGCCCGCTCCCGGGCACCGCCCCGAGCCTGCGAGGGGGAGGGAGGAGGGGGTCCTTCCTCTGTCACGATGGACCGGTGAGCGCTCCCGGGCTGCACCGCGCCCTCCCGGTGCCCGACGGACTCGAGGGCCAGCGCGTCGACCAGGGCCTGGCCCGGCTGTTCGGCCTGTCCCGCGCCGCCGCGGCCGATCTCGCCGACGCCGAGCGGGTGTGGGTCGACGGCCGCGTGCGCGGCAAGGGCGACCGGCTCACCGGCGGCAGCTGGCTGGAGGTCGAGCTGCCCCCGCCGCCGGGTGAGGCCCCGCCGCCGGAGCCGGTGCCGGGCCTGACCGTCGTGCACGACGACGACGACGTCGTGGTCGTCGACAAGCCGGTCGGCGTCGCCGCGCACCCGAGCCCCGGCTGGGACGGGCCGACCGTCTCCGGCGGCCTGGCCGCGGCCGGCTACCGGATCTCCACCTCCGGCGCGGCCGAGCGGCAGGGGATCGTGCACCGCCTCGACGCCGCGACGACGGGGCTGATGGTCGTCGCGAAGAGCGAGCGCGCCTACACGCTGCTCAAGGCGGCGTTCAAGGAGCGCACGGTCGACAAGGGCTACCACGCGCTGGTGCAGGGCCACCCCGACCCGTCGCGCGGCACCATCGACGCCCCGATCGACCGGCACCCGCGCGCGGACTGGAAGTTCGCCGTGGTGAGCGGCGGGCGCCCCTCGGTCACCCACTACGAGGTCATCGAGGCGTTCGCGGCGGCCAGCCTGGTCGACATCCACCTGGAGACCGGCCGCACCCACCAGATCCGCGTGCACTTCTCCGCGCTGCGCCACCCCTGCGTGGGCGACGCGACCTACGGGGCCGACCCGACGCTGGCCGCCCGGCTCGGCGTCTCGCGGCAGTGGCTGCACGCCGTCCGGCTCGGCTTCGCCCACCCCGCCGACGGGCACTGGGTCGAGTTCACCAGCGACTACCCGGCCGACCTCGCCGGCGCCCTGGCGATCCTGCGCGCCGAGTCCTGAGGGCGCCCGCCCGCCGTGACCGACCTGCCCGCCTCCCTCGCCGACTTCGGCCCGGCCGCGCTCTCGGCCGTCGTCGTCGCCGGCTACCTGGTGGCGGGCGAGCCGGTGGTCGGGCACGTGCTGCACCGCCGGTTCGAGGGGCGGCTGCGCACCGACCCGGCCGCGCGGCGGTCGTTCTACCTGCGGTTGCTGGTCCTGGAGTGGGGGCTGGCGCTGCTGGCCCTCGTGCTGTGGCTGTCCTCCCCGGGGGTCGACGCCGCCGCCGTCGGGCTGGCCTGGCCGAGCGGGCTGCCCGGCCCGGTCACGGGTGCGGCGACCCTGCTGGTCCTGCTGCTCGCGCTGGCCTCGGTGCGGGCGCTGCGCTCCGGCGCGCTCGCCCGGGCCGCCGAGCCCCGGCCGGGGGAGGGGCGGCACGCCGAGCCGGCCGGGTACGCCACGCTCGCCCTGCTGCCGCGCTCGCCCTCCGAGCGGCGGCTGTTCTCCGTGGTCGGCGTGACGGCGGGCGTGTGCGAGGAGTGGCTCTACCGCGGCTTCTTCCTCGCGGTGGTGGCCGCGGTCGTGGGCGACGTGCCGCAGGTGGTGCTGGTGGCCGTCGGCGCGCTGGCCTTCGGGCTGGCGCACGCCTACCAGGGCCTGCCAGGGGTCGTGCTCACCGGCGTCCTCGGGGCGGTGTTCGCCGGGCTCTACCTGGAGACCGGGTCGCTGCTGCTGCCGGTGCTGCTGCACGCCGCCGTCGACCTGCGCTTCCTGCTGGTGCCGGAGTCGGCGCTGCCGGGCGGCGCGCCGCTGCCCGGCCCGCGCCGGGGACGGCGGCCGGCCGGGGGAGCGCCCGCATGAGCCGGCCGACGGCGACGGTGGCGACGGCGGCCGACTGGCCCGAGCTGGTCGCGCTGCGCACCCGCGTCTTCGTGGAGGAGCAGGGCGTGCCGCCGGAGATCGAGCAGGACGCCGCCGACGCGACCGCGGTGCACGCGGTCGCCCGGGACGGCGCCGGGCGGGTGGTGGCCACCGGCCGGCTGCTCGAGCGCGGCGGGCGGGCGGCGATCGGCCGGATGGCGGTCGACGCCGGCGCGCGGGGCGGCGGCTACGGCGCCGCGGTGCTCGGCGTGCTGCACCGCGAGGCGCTCGCGCGGGGCCTGGCCGAGGTGGAGCTGCACGCGCAGGTCACCGCCCGCGGCTTCTACGAGCGGGCCGGCTACACCGCCGTGGGCGGCGAGTACGAGGAGGCCGGGATCGTGCACGTGACGATGCGGCGCGCGCTGGAGGAGCCACTGTGACGGGCGCGACCCGCCCGGCCGAGACACGTCCTGTCAGACCCTCGGCGTAGAACGTCCCCGGTGCGAGGATCGGGGGACCGGCCCGGGCCCGCGCCGGTCGCCCGGCCGGCACCGCCCGAGCCCGCACCGCACCGCCCGGTCTTCCCCGCCGGTCGCCCGCCGGAGCACCCGACGGCCGGGCCAGCACGACCCGTGAGGAGCACCGCACCGCCGTGAGCAGCGCAGCCGCCCAGAGCAACGACTCGTTCGTGCACCTGCACGTACACACCGAGTACTCGATGCTCGACGGGGCGGCGAAGCTGCCCGAGGTCACCAAGGCCGCCGCCGAGCAGGGCATGCCGGCGCTGGCGATGACCGACCACGGCAACGTCTTCGGCGCCTACGACTTCTACAAGCAGGCCAACGCCGCGGGCGTGAAGCCGATCATCGGCATGGAGGGCTACTACACGCCCGGCTCGCGCTTCGACCGCGCGCCCTACGACTTCGGCGACAAGCTGATCGACGAGGAGGGCGACGGCGGGTCCAACCGCGGCAAGGCGGCGTACACCCACATGACGCTGCTGGCCCGCACCACCGAGGGGATGCACAACCTCTTCCGCATCTCCTCGCTGGCCAGCCTCGAGGGCCAGTACCGCAAGCCGCGCTTCGACCGCGACCTGCTCGAGCGGTACGGCAAGGGCCTCATCGCCACGACCGGCTGCCCCTCGGGCGAGGTCAACATGTGGCTGCGCGCGGGCAAGCACGACCGCGCCCGCCAGGCGGCGGCCGACTTCCAGGACATCTTCGGGCGGGAGAACTTCTACGCCGAGCTGATGGACCACGGCCTGTCGATCGAGCAGAAGACCCGCCCGGCGCTGCTGGAGATCGCGAAGGACCTCGGCATCCCGCTGCTGGCCACCAACGACCTCCACTACACGCACAAGGAGGACGCCGAGGCCCACGACGCGCTCCTGTGCATCCAGACCGGCTCGCGGCTCAACGAGCCCAACCGCTTCAAGTTCAACGGCGACGGCTACTACCTGAAGAGCGCCGCCGAGATGCGCGCGCTGTTCCCCGGTGACCTGAAGGCGGCGTGCGACAACACGCTGCTGGTCGCCGAGCAGTGCGAGGTGACCTTCACCGAGGGCGCCGACCTGATGCCGCGCTTCCCGCTGCCGCCGGGGGAGGACGAGACCTCCTGGTTCATCAAGGAGGTCGAGCGCGGGCTGCACAAGCGCTGGCCGAACGGCATCCCCGACCACGTGCGCAAGCAGGCCGACTACGAGGTCGGGATCATCACCCAGATGGGCTTCCCGGGGTACTTCCTCGTGGTCGCCGACTTCATCAACTGGGCCAAGGACAACGGCATCCGCGTCGGTCCCGGCCGTGGCTCGGCCGCGGGCTCGCTGGCCGCCTACGCCATGGGCATCACCGACCTCGACCCGCTGGCGCACGGGCTGATCTTCGAGCGGTTCCTCAACCCCGAGCGCGTCTCCATGCCCGACGTCGACATCGACTTCGACGACCGCCGCCGCGGGGAGGTCATCCAGTACGTCTCGCAGAAGTACGGCGAGGAGCGGGTCAGCCAGATCGTCACCTACGGCACCATCAAGGCCAAGGCCGCGATCAAGGACGCCGCCCGGGTGCTCGACCGGCCCTACTCCGTCGGTGACGAGCTGACCAAGCTCATGCCGCCGGACGTCATGGGCAAGGGCATCCCGCTGTCGGGCGTCTTCGACCCGGCGCACCCCCGCTACAAGGAGGCCGCGGAGTTCCGCGCCCGCTACGAGTCCGACCCGGGCGCGGCCGAGGTGGTCGACCAGGCCCGCAAGCTCGAGGGCCTGAAGCGCCAGTGGGGCGTGCACGCGGCCGGCGTGATCATCGGCCGCTACCCGCTCATCGACTCGATCCCGATCATGCGCCGGGAGAACGACGGCGCGATCATCACGCAGTTCGACTACCCGACCTGCGAGACGCTCGGCCTGCTGAAGATGGACTTCCTGGGCCTGCGCAACCTCACGGTCATCGACGACGCGCTGCGCAACATCGTCGCGAACGGCAAGGAGCCGATCGACCTCGACGAGATCAGCAAGGACCTCACCGACAAGGCCACCTACGAGCTGCTGGCCCGCGGTGACACCCTCGGCGTCTTCCAGTTCGACGGCGGCCCGATGCGCTCGCTGCTGCGGCTCATGCGGCCGGACAACTTCGAGGACATCTCCGCCGTCGGCGCGCTCTACCGCCCCGGCCCGATGGGTGCGAACTCGCACACCAACTACGCGCTGCGCAAGAACGGCCAGCAGGAGATCACGCCGATCCACCCCGAGCTGGCCGAGCCGCTCGAGGACATCCTGGGCGGCACGTACGGCCTGATCGTGTACCAGGAGCAGGTCATGGCCATCGCGCAGAAGGTCGCCGGGTACTCGCTCGGCAAGGCCGACCTGCTGCGCCGCGCGATGGGCAAGAAGAAGAAGTCGGTCCTCGACGCGGAGTTCGTCGGCTTCGAGGCCGGCATGAAGGAGCGCGGCTACTCCGACGCGGCGATCAAGACGCTGTGGGACATCCTCGTCCCGTTCGCCGACTACGCGTTCAACAAGGCCCACTCGGCGGCCTACGGCCTGGTCAGCTACTGGACGGCGTTCCTCAAGGCGAACTACCCGGCCGAGTACATGGCCGGCCTGCTCACCAGCGTCGGCGACGACAAGGACCGCCGGCCGATCTACCTGGCCGAGTGCCGGCGCATGGGCATCAAGGTGCTCCCGCCCGACGTCAACGAGTCCTCCTGGGACTTCACCGCCGTCGGCACCGACATCCGCTTCGGCCTGGCGTCGGTGCGCAACGTGGGCACCAACGTCGTCGACTCGATCGTGCGGGCGCGCGAGGAGAAGGGCGCGTTCAAGGACTTCGCCGACTTCATGCGCAAGATCGACACGGTGGCCTGCAACAAGAAGGTCATCGAGTCCCTCGCCAAGGCCGGCGCCTTCGACTCCCTCGGGCACTCGCGGCAGGGCATCGCCGCGATCCACGCCCAGGCCGTCGACGCCGCCATGTCGCTCAAGCGCAAGGAGGCCGAGGGCCAGTTCGACCTGTTCGGCAGCTTCGGCGACGAGGGCGGCGCCGACGACCCGTTCGGCGGCGCGCTGGACATCGCGGTCCCGACGGCGGACTGGTCGAAGTCCGAGCGGCTGGTCTTCGAGCGCGACATGCTCGGCCTCTACGTCTCCGACCACCCGCTGCACGGCGTCGAGCACGTGCTCGCGGCCAACGCCGACACCCCGATCGCGGAGATCAACGCCGGCGGGGTCGAGGACGGCGCCAACGTGACGATCGCGGGCATCCTCACCGGGGTCTCGCCGCGCACCAACAAGCAGGGCGCGCCGTGGGCGATCGCCACCCTCGAGGACCTCGAGTCCGGCATCGAGGTGCTGTTCTTCCCGAAGACCTGGGCCGAGGTGTCGGAGAAGGTCGTCCGCGACCAGATCGTCGTGGTGAAGGGCCGGATCAGCCGGCGCGACGACCAGCCCTCGCTGTTCGGCTCCGAGGTGACCATCCCCGAGCTCACCGAGGGCCCGCGCGGGCCGGTGATGGTGCAGATGGCCGCGGCCCGCTGCACCCCGCCGGTGGTCGAGCGGCTGCGCGAGGTGCTGGGCAGCCACCCGGGCACCACCGAGGTGCACCTGAAGCTGGTCAACGGCGGCCGGGAGACGGTGCTGCGGCTGGACCAGGGGCTGCGGGTGCGGCCGAGCACGGCGCTGATGGGCGACATCAAGGCGCTGCTCGGGCCCACCAGCGTCGCCCTGCTGTGAGCCGCGGGTGAGCCCGCCGGGGCCCGCCCCCGGCGGCGGGCTCCCCGGGGAGCGGGGTTCACTGGGTGCCGTGAGCAGCCCCGCCCCGCTCCCCGACGGCCCGTACCCCGGTCCGGTGCCCGCGGCCACCGTGGGACCCGCGGCCGGGCACGCACCCGGGCACGCGGCCGCGTCCCTCGCGGGCGCACCGGCCGCCGCGCGCCCGGCGGCGGGGCGGTGGCTGGCCGAGGCGCGCGCCGACCTGCGCGCCGCGGTCGCCTGGGGCTGCGCGCTGGCGCTGTGCGGGCTGCCGGCCGGGCTGCTGTGGCTGTGGCTGGCCCCGCGCGCGGAGTTCGACGTCGTCGAGGGCGGCGCGGTCCCGGTGGGCCGCCCCTCGCCGGAGCTGCTGGTGGCCGACGACGGCGTGCTCGTGCTGGTGCTCGCGGGCCTCGGCCTGCTCGCCGGCGCCGTCGCGTGGGCGATGCGCCGGCGCCGCGGCGTCGCCACGGTGGTGGCCACCGCGGCCGGCACCGCCGTCGCCGGGCTGCTCGCCTGGCAGCTGGGGGAGCTGCTCGCGCCCGGCCCGACGGCGGAGCAACTGGCCGACGTCGGCGCGCGGGTGACCACCGGCCTGCAGCTGTCGTCGCTGCCCGGGCTCGCCGTGGGACCGTTCGCCGCGCTGGCGGTCTACGTCGTCGCGGCGCTGTTCTCCTCCCGCGACGACCTCGGCCGGGACGGGGGCGGCTCCGACGGGCCGGCCGGGGGCGACCTCGGCCGCTAGTTCAGGCTGGTCTCGCCCGCGAACTGGTGCAGGGCCGCGGGCACCGCGCCGACGGTCTCCAGCAGCGTCAGCTCGCGGCGCAGCATCCGGCTCTCGGTGGCCAGCCGCCGCCGGGTGGCCGACTCCGCCAGCAGCGCCTGCCGGTCCTCGGTGGTGAGCAGCGCCGCCGAGGCGACCAGGTAGGACAGCGCCCGCGGGTCGCCGGCCACCGCGTCCAGCAGCGCCGCGGCACCCGTCGGGTCCTCCCCGGCACCGGCCAGCTCCGCCGCCCGGCCCACCTCCTCGCCGTCGAGGCCGGCCTGCAGCCCGGCGATGGCGGTCACGTACCGGGTGAACAGGTCGCCCACGCCGCGCTCGAGCAGCCCCAGCGACCCGCGTGCCGCCTCGGCCACCAGCCCCTCGTCGAGCTGGTCGGGCGGCGGAGCGGCGCTGTCGGCCGGCTCGTCGAGGACCTCCTCGCGGTCGCCCGCGGCCTCCTCGGCGGCCTCCTCGTCGGCCAGCCACTCCACCTCGGCCTGCAGGTAGGGCGGGTCCTCGCCGACGACGACGTCGAGCAGCCGGAACCGCTCGCCGCCGACGGCGACGACCCGGAACCCGCCGTCGGGCTGCGGCCGGACCGCCTGCAGCAGCGCGGTGCAGCCGACGTCGTACAGCGCCTCGGCCGGCGCGACCCGCTCGACCTCCCAGCCCTGCCGGATGGCCACCACGCCGAACCGCCGCTCCCCGCCCTCGGGCAGCGCGAGCAGGTCGCGCACCAGGGCCCGGTACCGCGGCTCGAAGACGTGCAGGGGCAGCACAATCCCCGGGAACAGCGGTGTCCCGAGCGGGAAGAGCGGGACGAGGTCACCCACGGCCCGGAGCCTACGGGCGGCCGGGGGCCCGGGCGCTCCGGCGAGGGGGCCGATCCGCCCCGACTACCCTGGGAGGTCGTCCGCTCCCCGTCGCGCCCCCGGAGGCCCGCCCGTGCTCGCCCGCATCGACCTGCGCGGATCCGCGCTGCCGGGGGTCCGCGACCTGGCCGGCCTGCTGCCGCGTGCGGCCACCGACATCGACTCGGTCCTGGCCACCGTCCGGCCGCTGTGCGAGGACGTGCGCATCCGCGGCGCCCAGGCGGTCCGCGAGATCACGGCCCGCCTCGACGGCGTCGACGCCGAGGACTTCACCGTCCCGCCGGCCGCGATCCAGGCGGCGCTCGACGGGCTGGCCCCCGAGGTCCGCGCCGCGCTGGAGGAGTCCATCGCCCGGGTGCGGCGGGTGCACGCCGACCAGGCCCGCACCGACGTCACCACCCAGGTCGTGCGCGGCGGCACGGTCACCGAGCGCTGGGTGCCGGTGCGCCGCGTCGGCCTCTACGTGCCCGGCGGGCTCGCCCCGCTGCTGTCCAGCGTGGTGATGAACGTGGTGCCGGCGCAGATCGCCGGCGTCGAGTCGATCGCCGTCGCCACCCCGCCGCAGCGCGACCACGGCGGCCTGCCCGACCCGGGCGTCCTCGCCGCGTGCGCCCTGCTCGGCGTCACCGAGGTGCACGCCGTCGGCGGTGCCCAGGCCATCGCCGTCTTCGGCTACGGCGCGGGCTCCTGCGAGCCGGTCGACATGGTCACCGGCCCCGGCAACGTCTACGTCACCGCCGCCAAGCGGCTGCTGCGCGGGCTGATCGGCATCGACTCCGAGGCCGGCCCCACCGAGGTCGCCATCCTCGCCGACGACACCGCCGACCCGGTGCACGTCGCCGCCGACCTGATCAGCCAGGCCGAGCACGACCCGCTCGCCGGCGCCGTGCTGGTCACCACCAGCGAGGAGCTCGCCGACGCCGTCCTCGAGCTCGTCCCCGGCCAGGTCGCGGCCACCAAGCACTCCGAGCGGATCCTCACGGCGCTGGACGGCAGCCAGTCGGGGATCGTGCTGGTCGACGACGTCGACGCCGGCCTCGCCGTGGTCGACGCCTACGCCGCCGAGCACCTGGAGATCCAGACCCGGGACGCCCGGGAGGTGGCGCTGCGCGTGCGCAACGCCGGCGCGGTGTTCGTCGGCGCCTGGTCGCCGGTGTCGCTGGGCGACTACATCGCCGGCTCCAACCACGTGCTGCCCACCGGCGGCTGCGCCCGGCACTCCAGCGGACTGTCGGTGCAGTCGTTCCTGCGCGGCATCCACCTCGTCGAGTACGACGAGCAGGCCCTCGCCGAGGTGGCAGGCCACGTCGACGCGCTCGCCCACGCCGAGGACCTCCCCGCGCACGCGGCCGCCGTCCGGGTGCGGCAGCAGCCGTGACGTCCCTCGACGAGCTCCCGCTGCGGCCGGAGCTGCGCGGCCGCACGCCCTACGGCGCCCCGCAGCTGCAGGTCACCCACCGGCTCAACACCAACGAGAACCCGCACCCGCTGCCCGCGGAGCTGCTCGCGAGCCTCGGCGAGGCGCTCGGGCACGCCGCGCTGGAGCTCAACCGCTACCCCGACCGCGACGCCGTCGCGCTGCGCACCGACCTCGCGGCCTACCTGAGCCGCGGCCGGGAGCGGATCGAGCCCGCGCAGGTGTGGGCGGCCAACGGGTCCAACGAGGTGCTCCAGCAGCTGCTGCAGGCCTTCGGCGGCGCCGGGCGCACGGCGCTGGGCTTCACGCCGTCGTACTCGATGCACCCGATCATCTCCGCCGGCACCGGCACCGGATGGGTCGACGGGCACCGCCGCGAGGACTTCACCATCGACGCCGGGGCCGCCGTGGCCCAGGTGCGCGAGCTGCGCCCCGACGTCGTCTTCGTGACCAGCCCGAACAACCCCACCGGCACCGCGGTCGCGCTGGAGTCGATCGAGCGGCTCTACGACGCCACCGAGGGCGTGCTGGTGGTGGACGAGGCGTACGCGGAGTTCGCCCGCACCGGCACGCCGTCGGCGCTGACCCTGCTGCCCGGCCGCCCCCGCCTGGTGGTCAGCCGCACGATGAGCAAGGCGTTCGGCATGGCCGGCCTGCGGCTGGGCTACCTCGCCGCCGACCCCGCCGTCGTCGACGCGGTGCAGCTGGTCCGGCTGCCCTACCACCTGTCCTCGCTCACGCAGGCCGCCGCGCGGGCCGCGCTGGCGCACACCGACGCGCTGCTGGCCACCGTCGACGCGGTCAAGGAGCAGCGCGACCGCATCGTCGCCACGCTGCCCTCGCTCGGCCTGACCAGCGTCCCGAGCGACGCCAACTTCGTCCTCTTCGGGCGGTTCGCCGACGCGCCGGCCGCCTGGAAGGCGCTGCTGGCCCACGACGTCCTCGTCCGCGACGTCGGCATCCCCGGCTGGCTGCGGGTCACCGCCGGCACGCCCGCCGAGACCGACGCCTTCCTCACCGCCCTGGGTGAGGTGGCCCCCGAGCACCGCCTGGGAGACTGAGACCCATGAGTCGTACCGCCCGCGTCGAGCGCGCCACCAGCGAGACCGAGCTGGTCGTGGAGCTCGACCTCGACGGCACCGGGAAGAGCTCGATCAGCACCGGCGTCGGCTTCTACGACCACATGCTGACGGCGCTGTCCAAGCACAGCGGCATCGACCTCACCGTGCAGGCCGACGGCGACCTGCACATCGACGCCCACCACACGGTGGAGGACGTCGCCATCGCCCTCGGCCAGGCGTTCGGCGAGGCACTCGGGGACAAGAAGGGCATCACCCGCTACGGCGACGCCACGATCCCCATGGACGAGGTGCTCGTGCAGGCCGCCGTCGACCTGTCCGGCCGGCCGTACTTCGTGCACGCCGAGCCCGAGACCATGACGCCGATGATCGGCCCGGACTACCCGACGTCGCTGACCAAGCACGTGCTCGAGTCCTTCGCGTTCAACGCGCGGATCACCCTGCACGTGCGGGTCCTCTACGCCGGCCGCGACGCCCACCACATCGTCGAGGGCCAGTTCAAAGCGCTGGCCCGGGCGCTGCGCACCGCCGTCGCGCTCGACCCGCGGATCACCGGCGTCCCGTCCACCAAGGGCGCGCTGTAGCCCGATGACGTCGCTCCGGTCCCTCGCGTGAACTTCGGCGTCGTCCTCGTCGTCCTGGGCGGGTTCCTGCTCGGCGGGGCGTGGAGCATCTGGCGGGCCGACCACGACACCAAGGGCCGCACCGGCCCACAGGTGCTGTTCGCCGTCGTGCTCCTGGTGGCCGCCCTGCTGGCCACGGCCTCGGGGATCCTGAGGCTCGTCTGAGCGACGCCGACCGGTTCCTCGGCCTCGTCCTCGGCGACCCGACGGTGGCCGCGGTGCTCGACCGGGCGCCGGCACTCGGCGCGGGGGAGTGGTGGCTCACGGCCGGGCTGCTCTTCCAGACGGCGTGGAACGGGCTCACCGGCCGCCCGCCGGGCACCGGCATCCGCGACGCCGACCTGTCCTACTGGGACGACGACCGCTCCTGGGACGCCGAGGACGCCGTCATCCGCCGCGGCGCGGAGCTCTTCGCCGGCATGGCCGTGCCGGTGGAGATCCGCAACCAGGCGCGGGTGCACCTCTGGTACGCCGACCGCTTCGGCACCGCGCCGCCCGCGCCGTTCCGCGCGTGCACCGACGCCGTCGACGTGTTCGCGGCGCCCTGCTGCGCGGTGGCGGTGACGGTCGAGGACGGCCGGCCGCGGCTGTACGCGCCGTACGGCCTGGACGACGTGCTCGGCCTCGTCGTCCGGCCCAACCCGGCCAGCCCGGCGCCGCGGGAGGTCTACGAGGCCAAGGCGGCCCGCTGGCGGTCGGTGTGGCCGGAGCTCACCGTGCTGCCGTGGGACCGGCGGGAATCCCGGCGGGCGTAGGAGCGCTGCCACGTACCGTGGCTGGCGTGAAGAAGGTGGTCGTCCTCGACTACGGCTCGGGCAACCTGCGGTCGGCGGAGCGGGCGCTGACCCGCGTCGGCGCCGACGTCACCGTCACCGCCGACCGGCAGGCGGCGCTCGACGCCGACGGTCTCGTCGTCCCCGGCGTGGGGGCGTTCGCGCACTGCATGCAGGAGCTGCGCGCCGTCGACGGGCCGCGCACCATCGGCCGCCGGCTGGCCGGCGGGCGCCCGGTGCTCGGCATCTGCGTGGGCATGCAGGTGCTCTTCGAGCGCGGCGTCGAGCACGGGCACGACGCCGAGGGCTGCGGCGAGTGGCCCGGCACCGTCGAGGCCTTGAAGGCGCCGGTGCTGCCGCACATGGGCTGGAACACCGTCGCCGCACCCGAGGGCACGGTCCTGTTCGACGGGATCGCCGACGAGCGCTTCTACTTCGTGCACTCCTACGGCGTGCGCGAGTTCCCCCTCGGCCAGGACGGCCCGCCGTCGCGGCTCGCGCCGCCGAAGGTGACCTGGGCCGAGCACGGCGACCGGTTCGTGGCCGGCGTGGAGAACGGCGCGCTGTCGGCCACCCAGTTCCACCCGGAGAAGAGCGGCGACGCCGGCGCTCAGCTGCTCACCAACTGGCTCGCCACCCTCTGAGGACCGGCCCCGCGAGGGTCCTGTCCACCGGCCCCCTGCAGGGGCCCGCCGCGAGCCTGCGAGCGGTGGGGGGCAGGGGGTCCTCCTACTGGAGGGGCACCGGCGGCTGCAGCCACCACGGCGCGTCGACCACCTCCACCCGCGCCACCCACTTGACCCACCAGTAGCCGCGGCGGCCGGGCGCCACCAGCCGCACCGGCGCCCCGTGCCCCGGCGACAGCCGCTCGCCGGCGCAGTGGGTGGCCAGCAGCAGCGACCCGGCGTCGGCGAGCGGCAGCCGCCGGCGGTAGCCGGTGACGCTGACGACGTCGACGCTGCCGCCGGCGGGCAGGTCGAGCCCGGCCAGCAGCCGGTCCAGGCGCACGCCGCGCCACTCCTGCTCGGCGTACCAGCCACCGGTGCAGTCGAGGACGGCGGTCACGGCGTCGCCGCGGTCGAGGGCGGCGACGCGCAGCGTGGTGGTGCGCCCGCCGGTGACCAGGTCGAGCGTCCGCCCGGCCTCCTCCGGCACGGCGTCGGTGAACCACTGCGTCACCGGCATGGCGGTGGGGTCGCCGCTGCCGCGCTCGTGCGAGCCGGTGGCCCGCCGCCGCGAGCCCGGCGCACCGGTCAGGCGCAGCGCGCCCTCGACCCCCGCCCACAGCGCGAGCGAGCCGGCCGCGAGGCCGCCGGTCTGCAGCAGCGCCCGCCGGGACGCGTCGGTGCGCCGCGGCCGCTGCCGGCTGCCGACGGCGTGCAGCACCACGAGCAGCCCGGTGGCCACGCCGGCGGCGACGTGCACCTGCAGGACGCCGACGCCGCCCACGGTGGTGCCGGCGACGCCGTGCAGCACCCCGGTGCCGACGGTGAGCGCGGTGAGCCCGGCCAGCGCCCAGGCGACCGCCGGGTCCCGGCGCCCCCGCGTGCGGGCGCGGGAGCGGCGCACCACCACGGACTTCCACGGCGCGAGCACCAGCAGGCCGAGGCCCGCGGCGCCGTGCGCGACGGCGACGACGCGGGAGGGCAGCGGCGTCCCCACGCCGAAGGCCAGCAGCCCCGTGACGCCGGCGAGGGCGAGCAGGAGCAGCAGGCCCAGGTTCGTCCGGCGCCCGGCGCGGCGGGGGAGCGATCCGGCGGGCATCCCCGGAGTCTCCCCCTGCCGCCCCTAGGGTGACCCGGTCCCGCACCCGGTCGAGGAGGCCCGTTGCCCGCGTCGCGCCCGTCCGCCCCGGCCCCGGAGCGCCGCGACCGGCTCCGCGGGTCGCTGGCCGCGCTCCTCCTGCTGGCGGCGCTCGCGGCGTGGAGCGTGCTCGCGCTGCAGCCCCCGGACCCCGCGCCGGCCGACGCGCCGGCCGGCGCCTTCAGCGCCGCGCGCGCCGGCGTCACCGTGGAGGAGATCGCCGGCGAGGTGCACCTGACCGGCAGCGACGCGCACGCCCGCGTGGTCGACGGGCTGATCGCGCAGCTGTCCGCGCTGGGGCTCGACACCCGGGTGCAGAACGCCGTCGGCACCGGCCAGGCCGGGCCCGGCGAGACCGAGATGGCCCGGGTGCGCAACGTCGTCGCCGTGCTGCCCGGCACCGCGAGCACCGGGCGGCTGTTCCTGATGGCGCACACCGACTCGGTGGAGACCGGGCCCGGGGCCGCCGACGACGCGGCCGGCGTCGCCACGCTGCTGGAGGCGGTGCGGGCGCTGACGGCGGGCGAGCCGCTGCGCAACGACGTCGTGGTGGTGCTGACCGACGCCGAGGAGGCCTGCCTGTGCGGCGCCGAGGCGTTCGCCGCGAGCCACCCGCTGGCCGCGCGGGGCGGGGTGGTGCTCAACCTCGAGGCCCGCGGCACGTCGGGCCCGCCGATCGCGTTCGAGACCTCGCGGGGCAACGCCGCGCTGGCCGAGCGCTACGCCGCGGCCGTCCCGCACCCGGTGGCCAGCAGCTTCGCCGTCGAGGTCTACCGGACGATGCCCAACGACACCGACTTCAGCGTGCTGCTCGCCGACGGCGACTTCACCGGGGTCAACACCGCCTTCATCGACGGCAGCGCGGCCTACCACACCCCGCAGGACACGCCCTCGCGGCTGGACCGCCGGACGCTGCAGGCACTCGGCGACAACACCCTCGCCCTGGCCCGCGAGCTGGGTGACGCCGACCTCGCGGCCCTGGCCCGGCCGGCCGGCGGCGACGCCACCTGGTTCCCGCTCCCGACGGGGCTCGCGCGCTACCCCGGGTCGCTGGTGGAGCCGCTGGCCGCGGCGGCGCTGCTCGGCGTCGTGGTGCTGGCGGTCGTGGACCGGCGCCGCGGGTCGTCGCTGCCGCGGACGCTGCTCGGCACGGTGGCCGCGCTGGTGCCGCTCGTGCTGGCGCCGCTGGCGGTGGGCGGGCTGTGGCGGCTGCTGGCGCTCGTCCGGCCGGGCTACGCCGTCATGACCGACCCCTGGCGGCCCGGCTGGTTCCGGCTGGCCGCGGTCGCGCTGGTCGCCGTCGTGGTGCTCGCCTGGTACGCGCTGCTGCGCCGCGGGCTGGGGGCCGCGGCGCTGCGGACCGGGGCGCTGGCGGTGCTCGCCGTCCTCGCGGCCGTGCTCGCCGCGCTGGCCCCGGGCGGGTCGTACCTCGCCGCGCTCCCGGCGCTGGCGGGCGTCCTCGCGGGGCTGCTGCCCGGCCGGGCCGCCCCGGTGGGCGGCGTGGTGGCCGGCGGGGTCGCCGTCGTCGTGCTCGCCCCGACGGTCGCCCTGTTCCTCCCCGCCCTCGGGCTGGCCGGCGCGGCCGCCCCGGCGGCGGTCGTGACGCTGCTGCTGCTCGCCCTGCTGCCGGTGCTCGAGGGCCTGTTCCCCGCGGGCCCGGTGCGGCTGCGGACCCTGGCGGTGCCCGCGACCGCGGCCGGTCTCGCGCTGCTGCTGACGGCGGCCGGGCTGGCCGTGGACCGCTTCGACCAGCAGCACCCGGTGCCCAGCCGGCTGGCGTACGCGCTGGAGGCCGACACCGGCGAGGCGTGGTGGTTCAGCACCGAGGAGCGGCCGGGGGAGGAGGCGGCCCGCTACGTCGGCACGCCGCGCACGCTGCCGCACGACTACCCGTACGTGCGCGGCATCCCGGTGGCGGCGGGGCCGGCCGAGGACGCGGGGCTGCCGGCGCCGACGGTCGAGGTGCTCGAGGACCGCCGGACCGGCGACGAGCGGACCGTGACGGTGCGCGTGACGCCGCAGCGGCCGGTCGGCTTCGTCGTCCTGGACCTCGACACCGGCGGCGGCCGGGTCGTCGCGGCGCGCGCGGAGGCCCGGGACGTGCCGGCCGGCGCGGTGGGGGAGGACCGGCTGTGGCTGACCTTCCACGCCCCGCCGCAGCAGGGCCTGGAGGCGACCGTGACCGTGGCGGGCGGCGGGCCGCTGCGGCTGCGCGTGGTCGACGGCAGCACCGGTCTCGGCGGGCTGCCCGGCTTCGAGCCGCGGCCGCCGACCGTGGACACCGCCGGCTCGCACACCGCCGACCTCGTCGTCGTGGGGGCCACCACCGACCTGGGCTGACGCGCTCCCGGCCGGGGCGGCGGATGAGAGTGCTCTCACCGACGTCTCACCGGCCGGTCACCGCCGCGGGCCAGGCTCGGCGCCGTGCGCTCCCGCCTCGTGCCCGCCGTCCTGGCCGGGCTCGCCGTCGTCCTGCTGGCCGGCGGCACCGCGTGGGCGCTGCTCGGCCCGTCCGGCGCGGGAGCGCCGGCGGTGCCCGCCCGCATCGACGTGCCCGCCCGCGAGCCGTCCGGCCCCTCGACCTCCCCGTCCCCGCCGCCGTCGACATCGACGCCGCCGGAGCCCGGACCCTCACCCGGACCCGCCCCGTCGCCCGAACCGGTCCCGCCGCCCGCCACCGACGTCGTCCCCCCGCCGCCGGTCCCCGACGACGACGCGGACGACGGCCCGGGTGACGACGGGGACGACGGCGGCGGCGACGACGTTGACGACGACGGTGACGACTGACCGATGACCCAGGAGCCGACCCCGGCGGCCGGGTGGCGTGCGGCCGCCCGGCGGCGGCTGGCGCCCCGGGCCGCCCGCGTCCGCATCATCGGCTGGGCGCTGCTGCTGGTCCTGCTCGCCCTCGCGCTGGTCACGCTGGTGACCTGGCGGCTGCTGGTGCGCGCCACCGACGAGCGGATGGACGTCGCGCTCGCCGCCGAGGTCGAGGAGTTCGACCGGATCACCGCCTCCGGCATCGACCCCGACACGGGGCAGCCGTTCGCCTCGGTGGCCGACGTGCTGCAGACGGTCATCACCTACAACCTCGCCCGGCCGAACGAGAAGTTCCTCGGCTACGTCGACGGCGCCTACCGCTTCCAGAGCCGCATCGAGGCGCCGGTGCTGCTCAGCGAGGACGCCGCCTTCACCCGGCTCGCCGGCGACGTCCGCGAGCCGACCTCCGGCCGCTACGCCAGCGGCGCCGGCGAGGTCCGCTACCTGGCCGTGCCGGTCACGCTGGAGGGCGACCCGGCGCGCGGGGTCGCGGTCGTCGCCTACTTCGCCGACCAGGAGCGGCAGGCCGCCGACGACACCGCCCGGCTGATGCTCGCCGTCGGCGCGGTCACCGTGCTGCTCGCCGCCGCGGGCGCCTGGGTGGTGGCCGGGCGCGTGCTGGCACCGGTGCGGGCGGTCGCGGCGACCGCCCAGGGCATCACCGAGACCGACCTGTCCGGCCGCATCCCCGTCGAGGGCCGCCCCGACGACGAGCTGACCGGTCTCGCCCGCGCGGTGAACGCCATGCTCGACCGGGTGGAGGGCGGGGTCGCCGCCCAGCGCCGGTTCCTCGACGACGCCGGCCACGAGCTGCGCACGCCGATCACCATCGTCCGCGGCCACCTCGACGTCCTCGACCCCGCCGACCCCGACGACGTCCGCGCCACCGTGGCCCTGGTCGACGACGAGCTCGAGCGGATGAACCGCATGGTCTCCGAGCTGCTGCTGCTCGCCCGCGCCGAGCAGCCGGAGTTCGTCCGCCCCCAGCCGGTCGACGTCGCCGAGCTCACCGCCGAGGTGTTCGGCAAGGTGCAGCGCCTCGGCGAACGGGACTGGCGGCTCGGTGCCGTCGCCCGCGCCGACCTGCTGCTCGACCCGCAGCGGCTCACCCAGGCCGTGGTGGCGCTCGCCGACAACGCCGTCCGCTACACCGGGCCCGGCGACCGGGTGGAGCTCGGCAGCAGGCTCAGTGGCGGCGACCTGCTGGTGTGGGTCGACGACGCGGGCCCGGGCATCGCCCCCGCCGACCAGGAGCGGGTGTTCGAGCGGTTCGCCCGCGGCAGCGCCGGCGCCCGCCGCAGCGACGGCGCGGGGCTCGGCCTGTCGATCGTGCAGGCGATCGCCGCGGCCCACGGCGGCCGCGTGGAGCTGCACAGCCGCCCGGGGGAGGGCGCCACCTTCACGCTGGTCCTGCCCGCGCGCCCCGCCCCACCCGACGCGGACGACGACCCGCTGGACACCGTCGACGACGCCCTGGCGACCCCGACCCTGCTGGACCCCGTACCGACCGAGGGAGGTCCCCGGTGAGCCGGGTGCTGATCGCCGAGGACGAGCCGCGCATCGCCGCGTTCGTCGAGAAGGGCCTGCGCGCCAACGGGTTCGCCACCACCGTGGTCGGCGACGGGCTGTCCGCGCTCGACCGGGCCCGCAGCGGCGAGTTCGACCTCGTCGTCCTCGACATCGGCCTGCCGGTCCTCGACGGGTTCGCGGTGTTGCGCGCGCTGCGGGCCGAGCGCAGCGCGATCCCGGTGGTCGTGCTCACCGCCCGCGACAGCGTCCAGGACACCGTCGCCGGGCTCGAGGGCGGCGCCGACGACTACGTGCCCAAGCCCTTCCGCTTCGAGGAGCTGCTCGCCCGCGTGCGGCTGCGCCTGGCCGGGGCCCGGCAGGGCGAGGTCACCGTGCTCACCGCCGGTGACCTGTCGCTGGACCTGCGCACCCGCCGGGCCAGCGTGGGCGGGCGGACCGTCGACCTCTCGGCCCGCGAGTTCGCCCTCGCCGAGACCTTCCTGCGCCACCCCGGGCAGGTCCTCGCCCGTGAGCAGCTGCTCAGCTCCGTGTGGGGCTACGACTTCGATCCCGGCTCCAACGTCGTCGACGTTTACGTCCGCTACCTGCGCCGCAAGCTCGGCGCCGAGCGCATCGAGACCGTCCGCGGGATGGGCTACCGCCTGGCGGCCTGAGACGGACCGCGGCCCGGGACGGACCGCGGCCGGGGACGCACGGCGGCCCCGGACCCCCTGACCGGGGGCCGGGGCCGCGGTGCGCCCGGGATCAGTCGAGCGGGGTGTCGTCCGCGTCGGGCGTGGCGTCGTCGGGGGTGGCGTCGTCGGGGGTGGCGTCGTCCGGCGTGGCGTCGTCCGGCGTGGCGTCGTCCGGGGTCGCGTCGGGGGTGTCGACGGCGCTCTCGGCCGGGGAGTCGGCGGTCTCCGGCGAGGCGTCGGCCACGGGAGCGGCGGGCGCGGCCGGGGCGGCGTCCGGGGTGTCGTCGGCGCTGTCGTGCGCGGCGACCGACACGGCGGGCGGCTGCGGCGCGGCGGTGCGGTCGTCGTCGGCCGCGGCGACACCGGCGCCGGCGATGCCGAGGCCGGCGAGCGCGGTGCCGAAGGTGACGACCTTCCAGGTGGCGGGGCGAGCGGTCACGGGGTCCTCCTCGGGGGTCGAACTGCTGACACCTCCCACGGTGTCCGCCGCCGGTGAGACCCCCGGGAGCCCTCGATGAGCGCCCGCTCATCGGGATGAGGACGTCCTCACGACCTCCTCGGCGAGCGCCACCCGGGCCCCGGTCGCGTCCGCCCACCCGGCCTGCTGCACGCGGAACGGGCCGGTCGCCAGCCCCACGAGCACGCCGGCCACCCGGGCGGCCAGGTCGCCGTCGAGCCCCACGGTGGCCTCCACCCGCCTCCGGTAGGCCGCCACCGGCGCCGGGTCGGCGGCGATCCGCTCCAGGAGCAGGAGGTGGCCCAGCAGGGTGGCGCGGTCGTCGGCCCGCGCGCCCGGCCCGGCGGTGTCGACGTCGAGCAGCCCCACCACCGCACCGCCGCCGACGAGCAGCTGGGCCTCGTAGAAGTCGCCGTGCACCGGCACCACCGGCTGCGGCTCCACGGCTGCGGCCACCGCGGCGGTCAGCCGGTCCAGGCGCGGGGCCAGGTCCGGGCGGACCATCGCGAGCACCACCGCGTGCCCGCGCAGCCGGGGCAGCGGGTCGGTGGGGTCGCGCCGCCCGGGCGGGGCGAGCGCGGGCAGGGCGTCGAGGAGCGCCTCCAGCGCCGCCGGGGACGGGAGGACGGCGGGGGCGCCGGTGAGCGCCTCGCGCATCGGCGTCCCGGGCAGCGCGGGGAGCACGAGCACGCCGTCGCCGGTCGCGGCGAGCACCGGGGGCACCGGCACGGCGGGGACGAGCGCGTCGTGCCGGGCGGCGAGGCCGGCGGTCGCGGCCGGGCGGACCACCTTGAGGAACCAGCGGCCGGCCGGCGAGGACACCTCCACCACCGCCCGCCGACCCGGCCGGTAGGCGCGCAACCGCAGCCGCGGCGGCCCGGCGTCGATGCCGAGCTCCGCCAGCCGGGCCGCGGTCCCCGCCGCGGAGCACGCCCAGGCCAGTCCGGGCAGCGCCGGGTCCAGCGGCCAGCGCCACAGGCCCACGGTCACCTCCGTCCCGCCGACGTCGCCGGCCAGCACGGCCGCCCCGGCCGGGATCTCCGCCCCGGTGGTCGCGGCGAGGGACTCCCGCGTCGCGCGCCCGTCGGCCCAGTCGACGACGGCGCTCCAGCGCACCGTGGCCGCGGCGTCGGGCCGCAGCGTCACGGTGACCGGCGACAGGGTGCGCAGCCGCCCGCCCAGCGGGCCGAGGACGGCGGCCCACAGCTCCGGCGCGGGCTCGCCGAGCAGCACCTGCAGGGACGGCGGCCACGACGGCGGCACGGGGACGGGGGAGAGCAGGGCGGAGTCCACGCCGCCACGGTCCGGGACCGCGGTGACGGCGGGGTGAGACGGCGATGAGGCCGCTCTCACCCGCGGTTGCGCTCGACCAGCTCCGCCCCGATCGCGGCCAGCTCCGCGCGGACCGCGGCCGGCTCCAGCACCTCCACGGCGCCGGCGAACCCGGCGAGCTGCTCGGCCACCGACCGGGTCGTGTGCGCGGCCACCCGCAGCACCGCGCGGCCGTCGCCGTCCGGGTCGCCGTCCGGGTCGCCCTCGACGGCGCAGTGCCGGCCGAAGCGGTCGCGCAGCACGGGCACCAGCCGGGCGGGCACGCGCACGCGGGCGCCGACGAGCGAGCGGCGGCGCTCCAGCTCGCCGACCACCTCCTCCCACACCCCGGGCAGGTCGAGGCCGGCCGGCCGCGCGAAGACCGCGCCGGTCGGCGTCACCGGTCCCATCCGGTCCACGCGGAAGGTGCGCCGGCCCCGCGCCGTGCCGGCGACGAGGTACCAGGTGCCGTCCTTGTCCACGAGGCCCCACGGCTCCGCCCGCCGCCGGGCCGGGGGACCGCCGCGGCCCGCGTAGTCGAAGGCCACCTCGCGCCGCGCGACGACCGCGTCGAGCAGCGGCGCGAGCTCCGGCCGGTCGCGGGCGCGCTCGCCCCACCCGGCCGGGTCGACGACGACCGCCCCGGCGGCGGCCTCCGCCTCGGCGCGGAAGGTGCCGGGCAGCGCGCGCAGCAGCTTGCGCAGCGCGGCCCGCGTCGCGGGGCCGGCCGACGGCGCGGACCCGGTCGCCGGCCCGAGCAGCAGGAACAGCGCGCGGGCCTCCGGCGCGGTGAGCCCGGTGAGGTCGGTGCGGGCGCCGCCGAGCAGCTGCCACCCGCCGCCGCGGCCGGCCTGCGGGTACACGGGGACGCCGGCCGCCGACAGCGCCTCCAGGTCGCGGCGGGCCGTGGCCACCGACACCTCGAGCTCCGCGGCGAGCGAGGCGGCGGTCACCCGGCCGCGGGCCTGCAGCACCAGCAGGGCGGCGACGAGGCGGTCGGCGCGCATGCCCCGAGGATGCCGCGGAAAGTGCTCAGGAGGTGAGCACGTTGCCCGGCAGTGTGACCGGTGAGCGGGACGCGACGGGCGGCCCGCCGGACGGAGGGACCCTCCCGTGCTCCGAGGCCTGGCCACCGTGACCCTGACCGCCGACGACGTCCCGGCCGCCGTGCGCTGGTACGCCGACCTGCTCGGCGTGCAGCCCTACTTCACGCGGCCGGTGGAGGGACCGCCGGCCTACGTCGAGTTCCGCCTCGGTGACGACGAGGACGAGCTGGGCGTCATGGACGCCCGGTACGCCGCCTGGCCGGTCGGCCGGCCCGCGGGTGTCGTCGTCCACTGGCACGTCGACGACCTGCCCGCCGCCGTCGGGCGGTTCGAGGACCACGGCGGCACCGTGGTGCAGCCGCCCACCGTGCGCGGCGAGGGCTGGGCGACCGCGGTCGTCGCCGACCCGTTCGGCAACCTGCTCGGCCTCATCACCAGCCCGCACTGGGCCGGGGCGCACGCCGGGTGAGGCTCAGCTGCGCAGGTAGGAGGCGCCGTTGACGTCGACGATCGTGCCGGTGCTGAACCGGGCCTCCGGCGAGGCGAGCCACAGCACCGCCGCGGCCACCTCCTCGGGGCGGGCGACCCGGCCGAACGGCGACTGCGCGCGCACGGCGTCGCCGCCGGGGCCGTCGAGCACCTCGCGGGCCATCTCGGTCTGCACGAAGCCGGGCGCCACGGCGGTGACCGAGATGCCCAGCGGCGCGAGCGCCAGCGCCATCGACTGCGCGAACGCGTTCATCCCGGCCTTCGACGCGCCGTAGGCCGGGTTCCGCGGCTCGCCGCGGAAGGCGCCGCGGCTGGACACGTTCACCACGGCGCCCCCGCCGGCGGCGCGCAGGTGCGGCACGGCGCGGAAGGTGGCGTGCGCGGCGCCGAGCAGGTTGACCGCCAGCGTCCGCTCCCACACCTCCTGCCAGTGCGCGAACGACGACTCCAGCGGCGGGGAGGCCACGAAGACGCCGGCGTTGTTCACCAGCACGTCGAGGCCGCCGAGCGCGCCGGCGGCCTCGTCGACCATGGCGCCCACGGCGGCGGCGTCGGCCATGTCGGCCTGCACGAGGACGTGGCCGTCGCCGGGCAGCCCGTCCACCACCTCCTGGGCGCGTTCGCGGGAGCTGCCGAAGTGGACGGCGACCCGGTCGCCCCGCCCGGCGAAGGCGCGGGCGATCGACCGGCCGATGCCGCGGGAACCACCGGTGACGAGGACGGCGCGCGAGGAGGTCACGGCAGGGGAGTCAACCAGCGGCCCCGGTGCACGACCTCGTCCAGCCCCCGACGGCCCCGCCTGAGCGACGGCGAGCGCCGGTCGCCGTCGCCGGGGTAGCCGACCGACACGACGCCGACCGGCCGGTGGGTGCCGGGGACCCCGAACGCGTCGCGGAAGGGGTCCACCCGCTCGGCCGGGATCCCGAACAGGCAGGCGCCGAGCCCCTCGTCGACCGCGGTCAGCAGCACCATCAGCGCGGCCATCCCGGCGTCGACGTCCCAGTAGGGCACCGGCCAGCGGGCCTCGTCGCGGTCGGTCCAGCCCTTGTCCGGCTCGGCGTACCGGTCGAGGTAGGCGTCCTTCGACGACAGCGGCACCACGAGCAGCGGTGCCCGGCGCATCCGGGTGAGCCACGCGTCGGGGGCGCCGTCGGAGGCGGTCACCGACCAGAACAGGTCGCGCTCGGCGGGCGTCTCCAGCACCAGGAACGCCCAGCCCTGGGTGAACCCCGCCGACGGCGCCCGGATCGCGTGCTCGAGCAGCCGCTCGCGGACCTCCGGCGGAACCGGCCGGTCGGGGTCGTAGTCGCGCACCATGCGGCGCCTGCGGACGACGTCGGCGAACTCCACGCACCGCAGCCTGCCGGAGGCGAGGCAGGTCACCCTCGCCCGGTCCCTAGGCTGGTCGCCGTGCCGACCCTGCAGCTGCTCCCCGCCGTCGACGTCGCCGACGGCCAGGCCGTCCGTCTCGTGCAGGGGGAGGCCGGGAGCGAGACCTCCTACGGCGACCCCCTCGACGCCGCGGTGCAGTGGCAGCGCGACGGTGCCGAGTGGGTGCACCTGGTCGACCTCGACGCCGCCTTCGGCCGCGGCAGCAACCGCGAGCTGCTGGCCCGCGTCGTCGGCGAGCTCGACGTCGACGTGGAGCTCTCCGGCGGCATCCGCGACGACGAGTCGCTGGCCGCGGCCCTGGCCACCGGCTGCCGCCGGGTGAACCTCGGCACCGCCGCGCTGGAGTCGCCCGAGTGGTGCGCCCGGGCCATCGCCGAGCACGGCGACCGGATCGCCGTCGGCCTCGACGTCCGCGGCACCCGGCTGGCCGCCCGCGGCTGGACCCGCGAGGGCGGCGAGCTCTACGAGACCCTCGCGCGCCTCGACGCCGAGGGCTGCGCCCGCTACGTGCTCACCGACATCACCAAGGACGGCACGCTGCGCGGCCCCAACCTGGAGCTGCTGCGCGAGGTCTGCGCCGCCACCTCCAGGCCGGTGGTCGCCTCCGGCGGGGTCAGCTCGCTCGACGACATCCGCGCGCTCGCCGGGCTCACCGCCGTCGGCGTCGAGGGCGCCATCGTCGGCAAGGCGCTCTACGCCGGCGCCTTCACGCTGCCCGAGGCCCTCGCCGTCACCCGCGAGGCGTCGGCGTGAGCGTGCGGCGGATCGGCTCGGGCGGGCCCTGGGAGGACGTCGTCGGCTACAGCCGGGTCGTCGTCGCCGGCGACCAGGCGTGGGTGAGCGGCTGCACCGCCACCGTCGACGGCGAGGTCGTGCACCCCGGCGACATGGCCGCGCAGGCCCGGGTGGCGTTCGGCGTGCTGGTCGACGCGCTGGCCGCGGCCGGCTTCGCGCCGGGCGACGTCGTCCGCACCCGCATGTACGTCACCGACACCGGCCGCTGGGAGGAGGTCGGACGCGTGCACGGCGAGGTGTTCGGCGCCGTCCGCCCGGCCACCGCGATGCTCGGCGTGGCCTCCCTGCTGCACCCCGACATGCTCGTCGAGGTCGAGGCCGACGCGGTGAGGCGACCGTGAGCCTCGCCGTGCGGGTGATCCCGTGCCTGGACGTCGACGCCGGCCGGGTGGTCAAGGGCGTCAACTTCGTCGACCTGCGCGACGCCGGCGACCCGGTGGAGATGGCCCGCGTCTACGACGCCGAGGGCGCCGACGAGCTCACCTTCCTCGACATCACCGCCAGCTCCGGCGACCGGGAGACCACCTACGACGTCGTCCGGCGCACCGCGGAGAGCGTCTTCATCCCGCTCACCGTCGGCGGCGGCGTGCGCAGCCCCGACGACGTCGACCGGCTGCTGCGCGCCGGCGCGGACAAGGTGGCGGTGAACACCGCCGCCGTCGCCCGGCCCGAGCTGATCAGCGAGATCGCCGACCGCTTCGGCAACCAGGTGCTCGTGCTCTCCCTCGACGCGCGCCGGGTGCGGGACGGCGCCGTCACCGACTCCGGGTTCGAGATCACCACGCACGGCGGGCGCCGCGGCACCGGCCGCGACGCCGTCGAGTGGGTGGTGCAGGCCGCGGAGCTCGGGGTGGGCGAGGTGCTGCTCAACTCGATGGACGCCGACGGCACCCGCGCCGGGTTCGACACCGAGCTCATCCGCGCGGTCCGCCGGGAGGTCAGCGTGCCGGTGATCGCCAGCGGCGGGGCCGGCGCGGTCGAGCACTTCCCGCCCGCGGTGGAGGCCGGTGCCGACGCGGTGCTCGCGGCCAGCGTCTTCCACTTCGGCACGCTGCGGATCGGCGACGTCAAGGCCGCGCTGGCGGGCGCGGGCGTCCCCGTCCGGCACGAGAAGGACACGCCGCTCACCTGAGGTGCGCGGGGCTCACTCGGCGGGCGCGCCCCCGCGGACGGCGACCCGGGCGACGCCGCGCCGGCCCGTGGCCCACAGCAGGACCTCCAGCGGCTCGCCCTCGACGGTCGTGACGTCAGAGCCCGCGCGGATCCGCTTGCCCGGCCCGGGGACGTCGCTGCGCTGGAGCACCAGCCCGCCGGGGTACCGCGGCGCCATCGCGCGGGCGAACAGCCGCGCCGCGCCCCACAGCCGGTCGGCGTCGGGCAGGGGCAGCGCCCGCGGCTCCCAGCCCGGCTGCGCCCGGCGCACGTCCTCGTGGTGGATGGCGAACTCCGGCCCGTCGACCAGCGCCGCCGTGGGCCACGCGCCCGGCATCCACGCCGGGGCACCGCGCCGGACGCGGGACACCAGCTCCGGGTAGGGCGTCGTCGTCCGGAGCCGCTCCTCCAGCCGGGTGGCGTGCGCGTGCAGCCGGTCGCCGACCGGGGTGCGCTCCAGCGCGTAGCCCGGCAGCGCGTCGGGCCGCCGGTCGCGGGTCACCAGGTGCGCGGCCAGGTGCGCCGTCGTCCACCCCGAGCAGCAGGTGGGGGCGTCGGGGCCGAGCTCGTCGAGCAGGTCGGCCAGGGCGGCGCGCTCCCGGACGGCGAGGGGGCGGGAAGCATCGGTCACCGCGCGGGGTTACCGATCCCGTCGAGCCGGAAAACCCGCAGGCCCCTGTCGGCGGTACCGGTTAGCCTGACTAACGACCGCGGACCGCCGCGGTCGGACCCATGAGGAGAACCGTGCCCCGCGCCAGAGACGCCGTCGTCCGGCGGGGTCTGCGCCACGTCGGCCGGGCCATCCGCGAGCAGCGGGCGATGTTCACCCTCGCGGTCCTCGCCAGCAGCCTCTACGCGGGCATGACCGTGCTGTCGGCCTTCGTCATCGGCGGCATCACCGACCGCGTCGTCCTCCCGGCCTTCGAGACCGGGGACACCACCGCCGGCGCGCTCACCCTCGCCGTCGTGGTCCTCATGGGCGTCGCGGTGCTCAAGATCCTCGGCATCCTCGGCCGCCGGCTGTTCGCCGGGATCATGGCCTACCGGCTGCAGGCCGACTACCGCCGCCGCGTCACCGGCCAGTACCTGCGGCTGCCGCTGTCCTGGCACCAGCGCCACCCCACCGGCCAGCTGCTCTCCAACGCCAACTCCGACGTCGAGTCGGCCTGGTACTTCGTCTCCCCGCTGCCCTTCGCCTGCGGCACGCTGGTGATGATCGCGATCACCGTCGTCGCGCTGGTCCTCACCGACCCGCTGCTGGCACTGGTCGGCCTGGTCGTCTTCCCGCTGGTCTTCGTGCTCAACGCGGTCTACTCGCAGGTGATGAGCCCGCGCATGCAGCGCGCCCAGCAGCTGCGCGCCGAGGTCAGCGAGATCGCCCACGAGAGCTTCGACGCCGGCCTGGTCGTGAAGACCCTCGGCCGCGAGGACGTCGAGAGCGCCCGCTTCACCCAGCGCGCCGAGGAGCTGCGCGACGGGTTGGTCGCCGTCGGCCGGGTCCGCGGCCTGTTCGACCCGCTCATGGAGGCGCTGCCCAACCTCGGCACCCTCGCCGTGCTGGTGGTCGGCGCCGGCCGGGTCGCCTCCGGCGCCACCGACGCCGGCGACCTGGTGAGCATCGCCTACCTGTTCACCCTGCTCGCGCTGCCCATCCGCGCGATCGGCTGGGTGCTCGCCGACCTGCCCCGCGCGCTGGCCGGCTTCGACCGGGTCACCCCGGTCCTCGACGCCACGGGGGAGACCCCGCACGGCCCGGAGACCGCGGCCCCCGGCGACGGCGGCGCCCGGCTGGGCCTGCGCGCGGTCGACCACGTCTTCGACGGCGCCTCGCAGCCGGTGCTGTCCGGGGTCACCTTCGAGGTCGCGGCCGGCTCCACGGTCGCCGTCGTCGGGCCCACCGGGTCGGGCAAGTCCACGCTCGCCGGCCTGCTCGTGCGCCTCGTCGACCCCGCCAGCGGCGAGGTGCTGCTCGACGGCGTCGACGTCCGGCGGCTGCGCGAGGGCGAGGTCAGCGGCCAGGCCGCCTTCGTCCCGCAGGGCACCTTCCTCTTCGACGACACCGTCCGCGGCAACGTCACCCTGGGCGGCGACTTCGGCGACGACGAGGTCCGCGCCGCGCTGCGGGTGGCCGCCGCCGACGACTTCGTCGACCGGCTCCCCGAGGGCCTCGACACCCGGGTCGGCGAGCGCGGCGCCACGCTCTCCGGCGGCCAGCGCCAGCGCCTGGCGCTCGCCCGCGCCGTCGTCCGCCGGCCCCGGCTGCTCGTGCTCGACGACGCCACCAGCGCCGTCGACCCCGCCGTCGAGGCCCGCATCCTCGACGCCCTGCGCTCGGCCGACCGGCCCTCCACCGTGGTCGTGGTCGCCTACCGGCAGGCCACCATCGCGCTGGCCGACGAGGTGGTGTGGCTGGAGAACGGCCGGGTCACCGCCCGCGGCAGCCACGAGGAGCTCCTGGCCACCGTGCCCGGCTACGCCGCGCTGGTCCGCGCCTACTCGCAGGCGGAGGTGGCGGCGTGAGCGCGGTGAGCGCGACCGGCGAGCGCCGCGAGGGCGCGTTCGCCACGCTGCGGCGCGGGCTGCGGATGCTGCCGGAGTTCCGCCGCGGCCTGCCCGCCACCTTCGCGCTCGCGCTCGTCGCCACCGCCGGCCGCGTGGTCGTGCCGATCGCCGTCCAGCAGGTGATCGACCGCGGTCTGCTCGCCCCCGGCGGCCCCGACCTCGGCCTGGTCCGCACGCTCGTGCTGGTCTGCGCCGTCGTCGTGCTGGTCACCGGCGTCGCGGTGTACCGGATGAACGTCCGGCTCTTCCGCACCACCGAGACCGCGCTGGCCGGGCTGCGCTCGCGCGCCTTCCGGCACGTGCACGACCTGTCGGTGCTGCACCAGCAGGGCGAGCGCCGCGGCTCGCTGGTCTCGCGCGTCACCAGCGACGTCGACCAGCTTTCGACCTTCATGCAGTGGGGCGGCGTCATCGGCGTGGTGAGCCTCGGCCAGCTGGTCGTCGCCACCGTCGTCATGTCGGTCTACTCGTGGCAGCTGACCCTGCTGGTCATCGTCTGCTTCGTGCCGCTGGCGATCGCCGTGCGCTGGTTCGCCCGCCGCCTGCAGGTGGCCTACGGCGTCGTCCGCGAGCGCGTCGGCGACGTGCTGGCCGCCGTCTCCGAGTCCGTCGTCGGCGCCTCCACGGTGCGCGCCTACGGCATCCGCGAGCGGACGGCGGCCCGCCTCGACCGCTCCATCGGCCGGCACTACCGCGCCCAGGTCGACGCGCAGAAGGTCACGGCCGCGGTGTTCGTCAGCGGCGAGCTGGTGGCCGCGATAGCGAACGCCGCCGTCATCGTCGTCGGCGTCCTGCTCGGCCTCGCCGGGGAGGTCACCGCGGGCACCCTCGTGGCGTTCCTCTTCCTCGTCACGCTGTTCGTCGCCCCGGTGCAGACGGCCACCGAGGTGCTCAACGAGGGCCAGAACGCCATCGCCGGGTTCCGCCGCGTGCTCGACGTCCTCGACACCGAGCCCGACGTCCGCGACCCGGCCGCCACCGGCGCCGCCCGGGAGCTGCCCGCCGGGCCGCTCGGCGTCGCCCTCGAGCACGTCACCTTCCGGTACGCGCCCGGCGCGCGCCCCGCGCTCGACGACGTCGACCTCGTGCTGCCGGCGCAGCGCCGCTACGCCGTCGTCGGCGAGACCGGCTCGGGCAAGACGACGTTCGCCAAGCTGGTCACCCGGCTCATGGACCCCACCGAGGGCCGCGTGCTGCTCGGCTCCGACGCCGCCGGCTGGGTGCCGCTGACCGAGGTCGCGTTCGCCTCGCTGCGCCGCCGGGTGGGCATGGTGCCGCAGGACGGGTTCCTCTTCGACGCCACCGTCGCCGACAACGTCCGCTACGGCCGGCCCGGCCTCACCGACGCCGAGGTGACGGCGGCCTTCGAGGAGCTGGGCCTGGGCGACTGGCTCGCCGGCCTGCCCGACGGCGTCGCGACGGCGGTCGGCCAGCGCGGCGAGTCGCTGTCGGCGGGGGAGCGGCAGCTGGTCGCCATCGCCCGCGCCCACGTGGCCGCGCCCGACCTGCTGGTCCTCGACGAGGCCACCAGCGCCGTCGACCCGGCCACCGAGCGGCGGCTCACCCTGGCGCTGGACCGGCTCACCGACGGCCGCACCACGCTGACCATCGCCCACCGGCTCTCGACCGCCGAGCGGGCCGACGAGGTGCTCGTCGTCGACGCAGGCCGGGTGGCGCAGCGGGGCACGCACGCCGACCTGGTCGACGCCGTCGGCCCCTACGCCCGGTTGCACGCCTCCTGGCGGCGGTCCTCGGCCGCGGCGCCCGAGCGGGTCGGCTGACGGGCGCCCGCTGGCCTGGGAGACGGACGGACCGGCCCGCTGACCTGCGCGTTCGTCTCGTGCGGCGAGCTCCGACCGGCTATCCTCGAACACAGGTTCGAAGCGGATCCGGGAGGTGGGCGGGGTGGGTGAGTTGGCCTCCGCGCTCGACGCCCTGGCCGCCGTCGACCTCGACGAGCTGGGCGACGCCGAGCTGCTCGACCGGGCCCGCGAGCTCGTCGTCGCCGCGCACCGCGTGCACGCCGAGCTGACCCGGGTGGTGCGCCGCACCGACGTCCGCGGCGCGCGCGAGCACGACGGCGCGCGGACCGCCCGCGCCTGGCTCCGCGGCGTCCCCCGGATCTCCGGCGCCTGGGCCGGTGACCTGGTGCGCCACGGCCGCGTCCTCGAGCTGCTGCCGGCGACCGCCCGTGCCTTCGCCGAGGGGTGGATCGGTCCCGACCAGGTCGACGTGATCGCCGTCGTCGTCACACCCGCCCACCTCGATCTGGCCCGGGCGCAGGGCATCGACGTCGACGCCGTCGAGGCCGCGCTGGTGCAGCTGGCCTGCGCCGGCACCCACCGGCAGCTGCAGCAGGCGGTCGGGGAGTACCTCGACAAGCTCGACCCCGACGGCGCCGAGCCCGACCCGACCACCGAACGCGCGGTCACCCTCGTCCAGCACCCCGATGGCACGTGGACCATCGGCGGGCGCCTCGACGCCGTCGGCGGGCAGCGGGTCGCCACCGCGCTGGAGTCGGTGCAGGCCGCCTCCCGCTGCGCCGGTGACGACCGCTCCCGCGCCCAGCGCACCGGCGACGCGATCGTGCAGCTGGCCGACAACCAACTCGCCGGCGGCGACCTGCCCGTCCTGCGCGGCAGCAAGCCGCAGGTGGTGGTGACCGTGCCGCTGTCCGACCTGACCGGCAGCACCACCGCACCCGGCGCGGCGCGGACCTCCACCGGCGCCACCGTCTCCGCCGCCCGCGCCCGCTGGGTGGCCTGCGACGCCGGCCTCACCCGCGTCGTGCTCGACCCCGACGGGCTGCCGCTCGACGTCGGCCGCACCCAGCGGATCGTCCCGCCGCACATCCGCCGCGCCGCCGCGCTGCGCGACGCCGGCTGCGTGTTCGCCGGCTGCGAGGCGCCGACCTGGTTCTGCGACGTCCACCACCTGCTGCACTGGGCGCACGGCGGCGAGACGAGCCTCGAGAACTCCGCCCTGCTCTGCGAACGCCATCACACGAAGGTCCACTCCGGCTACCGCGTGCAACGCATCGACGACCGGTGGCGCACCTGGCGGCCCGACGGCACCGAGATCCTGATCGCCGCCGCCCGGCTGCGCACGTGACCCGGACGGCCCGGCCGGCCGCCGCCCACCCGGGCCGCGGCCCCGCCGGCCTGCCCGGCGGACGAACGGTGGACCAGCACGTCGACCGGGGGGCTCACGGTTCTCCTAGGCTGCGCCGCATGAGCGCGCCCTCGCGGATCCCCGGGCCGGCCCTGGCCGCGGCCATCGTCGCCGCGCTCGGCGTGCTGCCGCTGGTCGTGGTGGCGTTCCTGGTCATCGCGCTCGGCGGACTCGAGGCCGACGGGGGGCGCAACTGGCTGGAGACCGGCCTGCTGCTGCTCCTGCCGCTGCTGCAGCTGTTCGCCCTGGGCTGGTTCCTCCTGCGGCGCGGCCGCGTCCCACTGGTGGTCGCCGCGCTCGCCACCGTCGCCGGGGGCGTGCTCATCTTCGGGATCTCCGCCTCGGTCGGGCAGTCGGTGGGTGCCGGGCCGTTCGTGCTGGCGCTGTGCCCGGTGGTCGCCGCGGCCCTCGCGATGACCCCGGCCGTGGGCCGCTGGTCGGCCGAGGCCCGGGCGGCGCGCCGCGGCCGCCGGGCCTGACGACACCGGGCCGGGCGACACCGGGCCGGACGACACGAGGCCTGACAGGGCGCGTCCAGGCGGCGCTCCTACGCTGCGCGGCATGCCGTCGTCGCCCTCCCGCCGGACGACGACCCGCCGCTCACCCCGGGCGGCGGCCGCGCCGTCGTCGGCAGTCCGGCGGACCGGTCCGCCGCCGCCCCCGCAGGGCCGCCCGCTCACCGCGCCGTTCGCCGCCGTCTTCGGCCTGCTCGTCGCCGTCGAGGACCTCTACCTCGGCTGGCTGCTGTGGGAGCCCGACCCCGGCCTGCACTGGTACGTCGTCGTCTCCGCCGCCCTGGCACTGCTGGCCCTCGCCGGGGCCGCCCTCGTGTTCCGCGGGCGGGGCCGCGGCTGGCTCGTGCTGGCGCTCGCCGCCGTGCTGCCGATGCTCCTGCTGCTCGCCTCCGCGCTCCTGTTCGGCGCCCTCGGCGACGGCGACGGCGTGGGGTGGTCGCTGCTCCTGCTCGCCGGCCCGCTCGGTGCCCTGGTGCTCGCCGTGCGCCGTCCGATCCGGGAGTGGACCCGGCCCGGCCGGGGGAACCCGGCCCCCGCCCCGGCTCGTCCCGGCCGCACCGGGGGCCGCGGCCGCTAGCGTGCCGCCCGTGGCTGACACAGACGTCGTCGTGGTGGGGTCCGGGCTGGCCGGGCTGGTGGCGACCGCCGAGCTGGCCGACGCCGGCAAGCGGGTGGTCCTCGTCGAGCAGGAGCCGGAGGCCTCCTTCGGCGGCCAGGCCTGGTGGTCCTTCGGCGGGCTGTTCCTGGTCGACTCGCCCGAGCAGCGCCGGCTGCGGGTCCGCGACTCGCTCGAGCTGGCCCGCCAGGACTGGTTCGGCACCGCCGCCTTCGACCGCGCCGAGGACCACTGGCCGCGGCAGTGGGCCGAGGCGTACCTGCAGTTCGCGGCCGGTGAGAAGCGCGCGTGGCTGCGCGAGCAGGGCGTCCGGTTCTTCCCCATCGTCGGCTGGGCCGAACGCGGCGGCTACACCGCCACCGGCCACGGCAACTCGGTGCCGCGGTTCCACATCGTGTGGGGCACCGGCCCCGGCATCGTCGAGCCCTTCGCCCGCCGGGTGCGCGCCGCCGTCGACCGCGGACTGGTGGAGCTGCGCTTCCGCCACCGGGTCACCGGCCTGGTGGTCACGGACGGCGCGGTCACCGGCGTGCGCGGCGAGGTCCTCGAGCCCAGCGCCGCCGCCCGCGGGGAGGCCAGCTCGCGCACCGCGGTCGGCGAGTTCGAGATCGCCGCGCAGGCCGTCGTCGTCACCTCCGGGGGGATCGGCGGCAACCACGACCTGGTGCGCCGCAACTGGCCCGCCCGCCTCGGGCCGGCGCCGCAGCGGCTGCTGTCGGGCGTGCCCGCGCACGTCGACGGGCTGATGCTCGAGGCCACCCAGGCGGCCGGCGCGCACGTCGTCAACGCCGACCGGATGTGGCACTACACCGAGGGCATCGCCAACCACTCGCCGGTGTGGGCGCGCCACGGCATCCGGATCCTGCCCGGGCCCTCGTCGCTGTGGCTCGACGCCACCGGCAACCGCCTGCCGGTGCCGCTGTTCCCCGGCTTCGACACCCTCGGCACGCTCGCCCACATCGGGCAGACCGGTCACGAGCACACCTGGTTCCTCGCGACGAAGAAGATCGTCGAGAAGGAGTTCGCGCTGTCGGGCTCCGAGCAGAACCCCGACCTGACCGGCAAGGACGTCCGCCTCCTGCTGAACCGGGTCAAGGCGGGGGTGTCCGCGCCGGTGCAGGCCTTCCTCGACCGCGGCGAGGACTTCGTCACCGCCACCTCGCTGCCGGAGCTGGTCGCCGGGATGAACCGGGTCACCGGCGGCGACCCGGAGATCGACCTCGCGACCGTCGAGCGGGAGGTGCTCGCCCGCGACCGCGCGGTGGAGAACGCCTTCACCAAGGACCTGCAGCTCACGGCCATCCGCGGCGCCCGCGGCTACCTCGGCGACAAGCTGATCCGCGTCGCCCCGCCGCACCGGCTGCTCGACCCCGCGGCCGGCCCGCTCATCGCCGTCCGGCTCAACCTGCTCACCCGCAAGTCCCTCGGCGGGCTGGAGACCGACCTGTCCGCCCGCGTGCTGCGGCCCGGCGGTGAGGTGTTCCCCGGCCTGTACGCCGCGGGCGAGGTCGCCGGGTTCGGCGGCGGCGGCGTGCACGGCTACCGCTCGCTCGAGGGCACCTTCCTCGGCGGCTGCCTCTTCTCCGGGCGGGTGGCCGGCCGCGCGCTGGCGGCGGCCCTGTGACGTCCCCCGCCAGCCCCTGGTCGGACCCGACGACGGAGACCGAGCCGGTCGCCTACGCCGGACCGCCTGCCTCCGTCCCGCCGCCGCAGCCGTACGGCGGCTGGGCGCCGCCCGGGTACGGCTGGCCGCAGCAGGCACCGCCGCAGTGGGCGCCCTACGGCCCGCCGGGACCGCCACGCCCCCGCCGACCCGGGCAGGTCGTGGCCGCCGCGGTGCTGTCGTTCGTGCAGGCGGCCGCGGTGGCCCTCTCCTCGGCCTACCTGCTCCTGCTGGCCAGCACCTTCGGCTTCCTCGCCACCGAGTTCGGCGGCGACGAAGGGACCGACGCGCTCGTCACCGAGGCCGTGGTGGTGACGGTCGTGCAGCTGCTGTCGGCCGTCGCGCTCGTCGTCGGCGGGGTCGTCCTCCTCAACCGCCGCGGCCGGGGGTCCTGGACGACGCTGGTCGTCGCCCTCGGCGTCCAGCTCGCCCTGTCGCTGTACTGGGTGGTCCGGCTGAGCACCCTCGACGGCTTCACGGACGACGTCGTCGGCCCCGCCGCGGTGCTCGTCGTCGGGGTGCTGTTCTTCACCGCCGCACCCGCCGTCGCCCTCGGCCTGCTGCTCGTCGGCGCGGTCCGGCGCTGGGCCACCGGCGACGACGACGCGGTGCGGCGGTGACCGGCCGGCTGCCGCTGCCGCCGCGGCCCGGGTCGGTCCACCAGGCCGGCTGGACGGCGGTCGTGCTGGCGCTGGCCGCGCTGCCGGGCGGCTTCATCGCCCTGCTGGTCGGGCTGTCGGTGCCGTGGCGCGAGCTCGACGGGCTCGCCGCCGTCCTCTTCGACGTCCTCGTGCCGGTCCTCGGCACCACCCTGGTCACCGGGCTGCTGTTCCTCGGCGGGGCGCTGCTGCTGCTCGCCGGCGCCGGGCGCGGACTGCTGTACGCCGCCGTCGCCGCGCAGGTGGCGCTGACGCTGTACTGGCTGCTGGCCCTGGCCGCCGGGATGCTCACCGGTGAGGACGGCAGCCTCGTCGTCGCCGGGCTCCTGGCCGCCCTCCCCGGGGTGCCGGCGGTGTGGGTCGCCTCCCGGGCCCGGGCGGCCAGCACGACCGCCTGGCTGGCCGCCCGCGCCGCCGGGGGCGTCCCGCAGGCCCGCTGACCGGCGCCGTCCCGGCCCGGTGGGACGATCGGGGGCATGTCCGCCGTTCCCACCGCCTCCGAGCTGGACCCCGAGGTGGCCGCGCTCCTGCGCCGCGACCCCGCCGGGCTCGTCGCCGCCGTCGTCCAGCAGCACGACACCGGTGAGGTCCTCATGGTCGCCTGGATGGACGACGAGGCCCTGCACCGCACGCTGACCACCGGCCGGGCCACCTACTGGTCGCGCAGCCGGCAGGAGTACTGGGTCAAGGGCGAGACCTCCGGCCACCGCCAGTGGGTGCGCGACGTGCGCCTGGACTGCGACGGCGACGCGCTGCTCGTGCTCGTCGACCAGGAGGGCCCGGCCTGCCACACCGGCGAGCGCAGCTGCTTCCACCGCGACCTGGGGGCCGGCCGTGCGGCTCGGTGAGACCACCCCCACCCGCGAGGAGTTCGCCGCCGCGGACCAGCCGGTCGTCCCGGTGACCCGGCGGCTGCTGGCCGACGGCGAGACCGCCGTCGGCGTGTACCGCAAGCTCGCCGGCAACCGCCCGGGCACCGTGCTGCTGGAGTCGGCCGAGCAGGGCAAGCGCTGGTCGCGCTACAGCTTCGTCGGCGTGCGCAGCGCGGGCGTGCTGACCGAGCGCGACGGCCGCACGCTGTGGCTCGGCGACCCGCTGCCCGGGCTCACCGATGACCTGCCCGAGGACCCGCTCGCCGCCGTCCGCGTGCTCGCCCGCCGGCTGCGCTCGCCGCGCACCCCGGGCCTGCCGCGGCTCACCGGCGGCCTGGTCGGCTACCTCGGCTACGACGTCGTCCGGCGCCTGGAGCGGCTGCCGGTCACGGCCACCGACGACCTGGGCATGCCCGAGCTCGCGCTGAGCCTGGTCACCGACCTGGCGGTTCTCGACCACACCGACGGCACGGTCCTGCTCATCGCCAACGCGCTGCCCGGTGCCGGCGACCGCGACGCCGCCAGGGAGGCCGCGTGGGACGACGCCGTCGCCCGGCTCGACGCCATGGCCGCCGACCTCACCAAGGCCGTCCCGCCGGGCGTGGCCACCTTCACCCCGGCCGACCCGCCGCCGGTGCGCAGCACCATGGCGCCGGGGGAGTACGAGGCCGGCGTCGAGACCGTGCGCGAGCACATCCGCGCCGGCGACGCCTTCCAGGTCGTGCTCGCCCAGCGGTTCGAGACCGACACCGACGTCGACGCGCTCGACCTCTACCGGGTGCTGCGGGCGACCAACCCCTCGCCGTACATGTACCTGCTGCGCTTCGCCGGGCGGGAGTCGCCGTTCGACGTCGTCGGCTCCTCACCGGAGGCGCTGGTGACCGTGACCGGCAGCCAGGCCGTCGTCCACCCGCCGGCCGGCACCCGCCCGCGCGGGGCCACCGAGGAGGAGGACATCCGCCTCGCCGAGGGGCTGCTCGCGGACCCGAAGGAGCGCGCCGAGCACGTGATGCTCGTGGACCTCGCGCGCAACGACCTCGGCCGGGTCTGCGTGCCCGGCACGGTCGAGGTGCCCGACTTCATGCGGGTCGAGTACTACAGCCACGTCATGCACCTGGTCTCGACCGTGTCCGGTGAGGTCGAGCCCGGCCGCGACGCCCTCGACGTCTTCGACGCGACGTTCCCGGCGGGCACCGTCTCCGGCGCCCCCAAGCCCCGTGCCATGGAGATCATCGAGTCGCTGGAGCCCACCCGGCGCGCGCTGTACGCGGGCACGGTCGGCTACGTCGACGCCAGCGGCGACATGGACATGGCCATCGCCATCCGCACCGCCGTGCTGCACCAGGGCCGCGCCTACGTGCAGGCCGGCGCCGGCATCGTGGCCGACAGCGACCCCGCGACCGAGGAGGCCGAGACCCGGCACAAGGCGCGGGCGGTGCTGTCGGCGATCGCGACGGCGGAGGGGATGCGGGAGGTCCGGTGAACCCGCGGCGGGAGATGGGCACGGCGCTCGCCGGGTGCGCCCTGGCCGGCGCGCTCGCGCTGTCGGCGGGCGGGCAGACCTGGTCGACGGTGACCGTCACCCGGCGCGCGCCGCTGCCGCCGGTCGCCGAGACGCTCACCGGATCCTCGCTGGCGCCGCTGGTCCCGGCCGCCGGCCTGCTGCTGCTCGCCGCCGCGGTCGCGGTGCTGGCCGTGCGCGGCGCCGCGCGGGTCGCCGTCGGGGTGCTCGTGGTGCTCGCCGGCGGGGCGCTGGCCTGGTCGGGGCTGCGGGCGCTCACCGGCGGCGCCGATCCGGGCGCCGCCGCCCCGGGGGAGGAGCGCGTCGCCGAGGTGGCCGCCGCCTGGCCGGTGCTCTGCCTGCTGGCCGCCGCCGTCGCGGTCGCCGCCGGGGTGCTGGTCGCGCTGCGCGGGCGCCGCTGGCCCGGCATGGGCCGCCGCTACGAGCGGGCCGGCGCGCCCGCGCCCGCACGGCCGCGCACCGACGAGGACCGGGCGCTCGACGCCTGGCGCGCGCTGGACCGGGGCGACGACCCGACCGACGACGACCCCGCCGACGACCCCGCCGGCGACCCGGCGGCCGGGCCCCCGGGCCGCCGTCGCTAGGCTGGGGCCACCGTCCGACCGGCACCGGGACCGGCCGACCCCCAGCAGCGAGGAGGCGGTGTGACCGTCCTCGACGACATCGTCGCCGGCGTCCGCGAGGACGTCGCGGCGCGCGAGGCGGCCACCCCGCTGGCCGAGGTGCGGGCCGCCGCCCGCGACGCCCGCCCCGCCCTCGACGCGCTCGCCGCGCTGCGCGCACCCGGCGTCGGCGTCATCGCCGAGGTCAAGCGCCGCAGCCCCAGCAAGGGCGCGCTGGCCGACATCCCCGACCCCGCGGTCCTGGCCCGCCAGTACGCCGACGGCGGCGCCCGGGTGATCAGCGTGCTCACCGAGCGGCGCCGGTTCGGCGGGTCGCACGCCGACCTCGCCGCCGTCCGCGCCGCGGTCGACGTGCCGGTGCTGTGCAAGGACTTCGTGGTCAGCAGCTACCAGGTGCACGAGGCGCGGGCCCACGGCGCCGACGTCGTCCTGCTCATCGTCGCCGCGCTCGAGCAGAACGCCCTGCTCGGCCTGCTCGAGCGGGTCGAGTCCCTGGGCATGACCGCGCTGGTCGAGGTGCACACCGAGGCCGAGGCCGACCGGGCGCTGGCCGCAGGCGCCTCGGTGATCGGCGTCAACGCCCGCGACCTCACCACCCTCGCCGTCGACCTCGGCACCTTCGAGCGGATCGCCCCCGGCCTGCCCTCGGGGATCGTCAAGGTCGCCGAGTCCGGCGTCCGCGGCCCCCGCGAGCTCATCGCCTACGCCGCCGCCGGCGCCGACGCGGTGCTGGTCGGCGAGGGCCTGGTCACCGCCGGCGACGCCCGCCAGGCGGTCGCCGACCTGGTCACCGCCGGGTCGCACCCCGCCGTGCCGCGCACGACCCGCTAGACCCCCTCCACCACGGAGCCCCCCGGGCGCGGGACACTGGGCGCATGACCAGCAGCGCCGTGCACCCGACCCAGGAACGACCCGCCCCGCCGGCGCGGCCGTCCTGGCCGGATGCCACGGGCCACTTCGGCGTCTTCGGCGGCCGCTTCGTGCCCGAGGCCCTCATCGCCGCGCTCGACGAGCTCACCGAGGCCTACGAGGCCATGCGCGTCGACCCGGCGTTCCTCGCCGGGTTCGCCGCCCTCCAGCGCGACTACACCGGCCGCCCCAGCCCGGTCACCGAGGTGCCGCGGTTCGCCGAGCACTGCGGCGGCGCGCGGGTGCTGCTCAAGCGCGAGGACCTCAACCACACCGGCTCGCACAAGATCAACAACGTGCTGGGCCAGGCCCTGCTCACCAAGCGCATCGGCAAGCAGCGCGTCATCGCCGAGACCGGCGCCGGCCAGCACGGCGTCGCCACCGCCACCGCCGCGGCCCTCATGGGCCTGTCCTGCACCGTCTACATGGGCGAGGAGGACACCCGCCGGCAGGCGCTCAACGTCGCCCGCATGCGGCTGCTCGGCGCCGAGGTGGTCCCGGTGACCACCGGCTCGCGCACCCTCAAGGACGCCATCAACGAGGCCTTCCGCGACTGGGTCACCAACGTCGAGACGACCAACTACGTCTTCGGCACCGTCGCGGGCCCCCACCCGTTCCCGGCGATGGTCCGCGACTTCCAGCGGGTCATCGGCGACGAGGCGCGCGCCCAAGTGCTCGAGCGCGAGGGCCGGCTGCCCGACGCCGTGCTCGCCTGCGTGGGCGGCGGCTCCAACGCCATCGGCATCTTCACCGCCTTCGTGCCCGACGACGGCGTGCGCCTGGTCGGCCTGGAGGCCGGTGGCGACGGCGTCGAGACCGGCCGGCACGCGGCCACCATCACCGGCGGCGCCCCCGGCGTGCTGCACGGCGCCCGCTCCTACCTGCTGCAGGACGACAACGGGCAGACCGTCGAGTCGCACTCGATCAGCGCGGGCCTGGACTACCCCGGCGTCGGCCCCGAGCACAGCCACCTGCACGACATCGGCCGCGCCGAGTACCGCCCGGTCACCGACGCCGAGGCCATGGAGGCCTTCGCGCTGCTGTGCCGGACCGAGGGCATCATCCCGGCGATCGAGTCCGCGCACGCGCTCGCGGGAGCGATGCGGCTGGGCCGCGAGCTGGTGGCCCAGGGGGACGGTGGGCGGGGAGGTGAACCGCCGCTGCTGCTGGTCAACCTGTCCGGCCGCGGCGACAAGGACGTCGAGACGGCATCGCGCTGGTTCGGTCTCGGCGACCGCAGCGAGGTGGATCCCGGCCCCGGGATGGACACCGACCAGCACGCCACCGAGGGCGCCGTCGCCTCCGGCGACGCGGTGCCCGGCCGGGACGCGGGGAGCGTGGCATGAGCCGGCTCGAGCAGCGCATCCGCGCCGCCCGCGCCGAGGGCCGCGCGGCGCTGGTCGCCTACCTGCCGGTGGGCTACCCCGACGTCGAGGCGTCGATCGCCGGCATGGTCGCGGCCGTGGAGGGCGGGGCCGACGTCGTCGAGATCGGCGTCCCCTACTCGGACCCCGGCATGGACGGCCCGGTCATCCAGCAGGCGGTCGACCCCGCGGTGCGCGCGGGCGTCGGCATCCGCGACGTGCTGCGCGCCGTCGAGGCCGTCGACGCCGCCGGCGCCGTGCCGGTGGTCATGAGCTACTGGAACCCGATCGAGCGCTACGGCGTCGAGCGGTTCGCCGCCGACCTGGCCGCCGCCGGGGGAGCGGGGGCCATCACCCCCGACCTCATCCCCGACGAGGCGGGCGCCTGGCTCGCGGCGTCGGAGGAGCAGGGGCTGGACCGGGTGTTCCTCGTCGCGCCGTCGTCCACCGACGCCCGTCTGCGCTCGACCACCGCCGCCTGCCGCGGCTTCGTCTACGCCGCCTCCACCATGGGCGTCACCGGCACCCGGGCCACGGTCGGCGACGCGGCCGAGACGCTCGTGGCCCGCACCCGCGCGGTCACCGACGTGCCGGTCTGCGTCGGCCTCGGCGTCTCCAACGGCGACCAGGCCGCCGAGGTGGCCGGCTTCGCCGACGGCGTCATCGTCGGGTCGGCCTACGTGCGCGAGATGCTCGAGGGCCGCGGCGCCGACGGCGTGCGGCGGCTGTCGCAGGAACTCGCCGAGGGCGTGCGCCGCCAGGCGGTGCGCCCGTGAGCGTCCTCGCCGCCATCCCGAGCCCGTCGCAGGGCGTCTGGCACCTCGGCCCGTTCCCGCTGCGCGCCTACGCGCTGTGCATCATCGCCGGCATCGTCGCCGCCTGCTGGATCGCCGAGAGGCGCTGGGTGGCCCGCGGCGGGCGGCCCGGAGAGGTGCTCGACATCGCCATCTGGGCGGTGCCCTTCGGCATCCTCGGCGGCCGGATCTACCACGTGATCACCACGCCGCAGCCCTACTTCGGCGAGGGCGGCGACCCGGTGCGCGCGCTCTACATCTGGGAGGGCGGCCTCGGGATCTGGGGCGCCATCGCTCTCGGCGGCGTCGGCGCCTGGATCGCCTGCCGCCGCCGCGGCATCCCGCTGCCCGCCTTCGGCGACGCGATCGCGCCCGGCCTGCTGGTGGCCCAGGCCATCGGCCGGCTGGGCAACTGGTTCAACCAGGAGCTCTTCGGCCGGCCGACCACGCTGCCGTGGGCCCTGGAGATCGACCCCGAGCACCGCCAGCAGGGCTACGAGCAGTTCGCCACGTTCCACCCGACGTTCCTCTACGAGCTGCTGTGGAACCTCGCCGCGGCCGCCGTCGTCGTGTGGGCCGACCGCCGCTTCCGGCTCTCCCACGGCCGCGCCTTCGCGCTCTACGTCGCGCTGTACTGCGCCGGCCGGGTGTGGATCGAGGCGCTGCGGATCGACGACGCCAACCGCATCCTCGGCGTCCGGCTCAACGTGGTCACCTGCATCGTCGTGGGGCTGCTCGCCGTGGCCTACATGGTCTGGCAGCGCGGCCGCCCGCGGGAGGTGCTCGACCGGGTCGACGAGGACGTCGATCCCGCTGCCGGTCCCCCTGCCGACCGCACCGCCGACCGTGATGCGGACGACACCGCCGCCGTCGCGGGGGAGAGCGCCGACGGGGCCCCCACCAGCACCGATGCCGGCCGCCCGGCGCGGGGGCGTGACCGGTCTCACGACACGCCCGGAGCGTCCTGACGGGACGCGCCGACGAGCCGGTTTGCGCCGGTCGACTGCGTGTTACGGCTGTGTACCCTTCCGTCCAGATCCCCCAGTGATCCTGGGTGGTCACATCGCGTCGGAACCGGGCCAGCGCTGCCCCGCGGGACGACGACCCCGCGGCACCACCCGTGGGGCCGCCGGTCCTCGACCGGCCCGGGCCACCGTGTCCCGGCCGGCGGTCGGCTCCTCGCTGTCCTCGCCTGCTCCTGTGCACCGCATCTCCTGACGCACCGCACCCTCTGACCACCGGCCGGGCCGAGAGCCCCACGTCGTCCCCCCGGGACGGCGTCCGCGCCGACGACGGGAGTGATCATGTCCGGGTCCACCACCCCCGCGCTCCGCACCACCACCGGCACCACGACCGGCACCGCCGTGCCGTTCTCGGCCACCCCGCCGGCAGCCGGTCTCTACGACCCGGCGAACGACTCGGACGCCTGCGGCGTCGCCTTCGTGGCCGACGCCCGGGGCCGCCGCTCGCGCGCCATCGTGGCCGCGGGCCTCACCGCGCTGCACAACCTCGACCACCGGGGTGCCGCCGGTTCCGAGCCCAACTCCGGTGACGGCGCCGGCATCCTGACCCAGGTGCCCGACGCGCTGCTGCGCGCCGGCGTCGACTTCGACCTGCCGCCGCTGGGCGAGTACTCCGTGGGCATCGCGTTCCTGCCCACGGACGAGGCCGAGCGGGCCGCCCGTTACGCCGACGTCGAGCGGATCGCCGCCGAGGAGGGCCTGACCGTCCTCGGCTGGCGCGACGTGCCGGTCGACCCCGACGGCGCCGACCTCGGCCCGACCGCCCGCGCCGTCATGCCGCACTTCGGCCAGCTGTTCGTCGCCGAGACGATGGGCGCCCGCGCCGACGCCGCGGCCTTCGGCGGCCCGCGCGCCGTCAACGGCGTCACGCGGCTCGAGCGGCGCTCCTTCGTGCTGCGCAAGCGCGCCGAGCGGGAGGCCCGCGAGGCCGGCAGCTCGCTCTACGTGGTCTCGCTGTCCAGCCGCACCATCACCTACAAGGGCATGCTGACCACCGACCAGCTGCCCGCGTTCTTCCCCGACCTGCGCGACGAGCGCTACGAGTCGGCGATCGCGCTGGTGCACAGCCGGTTCTCCACCAACACCTTCCCGAGCTGGCCGCTGGCCCACCCCTTCCGGTTCATCGCCCACAACGGCGAGATCAACACGATCAAGGGCAACCGCAACCGGATGCGCGCCCGCGAGGCCAAGCTCGAGACCGAGCTGTTCGACGGCCCCGCGGGCCCCGCCTCCGAGCTCGGCCTGGAGCGGGTCTTCCCGGTCACCGCCAGCGACTTCAGCGACTCGGCGACCTTCGACGAGGTGCTCGAGCTGCTGCACCTGTCGGGCCGCTCGCTGCCGCACGCGGTGCTGATGATGATCCCGGAGGCGTGGGAGAACCACGACGAGATGGACCCGGCCCGCCGGGCCTTCTACCGGTTCCACTCCTCGATCATGGAGCCCTGGGACGGGCCGGCCTGCGTGGCGTTCACCGACGGCACGCTCATCGGCGCGGTCCTCGACCGCAACGGCCTGCGCCCGGGCCGCTGGTGGCGCACCCGCGACGACCTCGTCGTCCTCGCCAGCGAGGCCGGCGTGCTCGACATCCCCGCGAGCGACGTCGTCGCCAAGGGCCGGCTGCAGCCGGGCCGGATGTTCCTCGTCGACACCGCCTCCGGGCGGATCGTCTCCGACGAGGACGTCAAGGGCGCCCTCGCCGCCGAGCACCCCTACGAGGACTGGCTGCACGCCGGCCTCGTCCACCTGCCCTCCCTGCCCGAGCGGCGGCGCGCGCGGCCGAGCCACGAGTCCGTGGTCCGCCGCCAGCTGCTGTTCGGCTACACCGAGGAGGATCTGCGCGTCCTGCTCACCCCGATGGCCTCCTCGGGCGCCGAGCCGATCGGCTCGATGGGCACCGACACCCCGATCGCGGCGCTGTCGGACCGTTCGCGGCAGCTCTACGACTACTTCGGGCAGCTGTTCGCCCAGGTGACCAACCCGCCGCTGGACGCCATCCGCGAGGAGCTGGTGACCAGCCTCGGCCGCACCTTCGGCCCGGAGCAGAACCTGCTGTCGGCCACCCCGGCGTCGTGCCGGCAGGTGTACCTGCCCTACCCGGTCATCGACAACGACGAGCTGGCCAAGATCCTGCACATCGACGACGACGGCGACCTGCCCGGCTTCGCCGCCGTCCGGATCACCGGCCACTTCGACGTCACCGGCGGCGGCCCCGCGCTGGTGCAGGCGATCGAGGAGCTGCGCACCAAGGTCAGCAAGGCCATCTCGGCCGGCGCGCGGATCATCGTGCTCTCCGACCGGGACTGCGACGAGAAGCGCGCCCCCATCCCGTCGCTGCTCATGACGGCCGCCGTCCACCACCACCTGGTGCGCGAGCGGACCCGCATGGAGGTCGGCCTCGTCGTCGAGTCCGGCGACTGCCGCGAGGTGCACCACGTCGCGCTGCTGCTCGGCTACGGCGCGGCCGCGGTCAACCCCTACCTCGCGTTCGAGTCCATCGAGGACCTCATCCGCGACGGCGTGCTCACCGGCGTGCAGCCGGCGCAGGCCGTGCGCAACGTCGTCAAGGCGCTCGGCAAGGGCGTCCTCAAGGTCATGAGCAAGATGGGCATCAGCACCGTCGGCTCGTACACGATGGCGCAGATCTTCGAGGCCGTCGGCCTGTCGCAGGACGTCGTCGACGAGTACTTCACCGGCACCTCGTGTCCCCTCGGCGGCGTCGGCATGGACGTCCTCGCCGAGGAGGTCGCCATGCGGCACCGCCGCGCCTACCCGGAGAACCCGACCGAGCGGGCGCACCGCCGGCTGGAGACCGGCGGCGAGTACCAGTGGCGCCGCGAGGGCGAGGTGCACCTGTTCAACCCCGAGACGGTGTTCCTGCTCCAGCACTCCACCCGCTCGCGGCAGTTCGAGGTGTTCCAGCGCTACACGGAGACCGTCGACAAGCTGTCGGAGGACGCCGGCACGCTGCGCGGCCTGTTCTCGATCCGGACGGGCGAGCGCCCGCCGGTGCCGATCGAGGAGGTCGAGCCGGTCAGCGAGATCGTCAAGCGCTTCCAGACCGGCGCGATGAGCTACGGCTCCATCTCGCAGGAGGCGCACGAGACCCTCGCCATCGCCATGAACCGGCTGGGCGGCAAGTCCAACACCGGTGAGGGCGGCGAGGACCCCGACCGCTTCGTGCCCGACCCGAACGGCGACCTGCGCCGCTCGGCGATCAAGCAGGTGGCCAGCGGCCGCTTCGGCGTCACCAGCGAGTACCTGGTCAACGCCGACGACATCCAGATCAAGATGGCGCAGGGCGCCAAGCCCGGCGAGGGCGGCCAGCTGCCCGGCGGCAAGGTCTACCCGTGGGTCGCCCGCACCCGGCACTCGACGCCGGGCGTCGGCCTGATCAGCCCGCCGCCGCACCACGACATCTACTCGATCGAGGACCTCAAGCAGCTCATCCACGACCTCAAGAACGCGAACGACGGGGCGCGGATCAACGTCAAGCTCGTCGCCGAGGTCGGCGTCGGGACGGTCGCGGCCGGCGTCAGCAAGGCGCACGCCGACGTCGTGCTCATCTCCGGGCACGACGGCGGCACCGGCGCCGCCCCGCTGACCTCGCTCAAGCACGCGGGCTCGCCGTGGGAGCTGGGCCTGGCCGAGACGCAGCAGACGCTGCTGGCCAACGGGCTGCGCGACCGGATCGTGGTGCAGGCCGACGGGCAGATGAAGACCGGCCGCGACGTCGTCATCGCGATGCTGCTCGGTGCCGAGGAGTACGGCTTCGCCACCGCCCCGCTGGTCGTCTCCGGCTGCGTGATGATGCGCGTCTGCCACCTCGACACCTGCCCCGTCGGCGTCGCCACGCAGAACCCGGAGCTGCGCAAGCGGTTCACCGGGCGGCCGGAGTTCGTCGTCACCTTCTTCGAGTTCCTCGCCGAGCAGGTCCGGCAGTACCTGGCCGAGCTCGGCTTCCGCTCGGTCGACGAGGCGGTCGGCCACAGCGAGCTGCTCGACACCCGGCGCGCGGTCGACCACTGGAAGGCCAGCGGCCTGGACCTCTCGCCGATGCTCGCCCGGCCGCCGCTGCCCGAGGGGGCGGCCCTGCGGGCGGTCCGCACCCAGGACCACGGCCTCGACGTCGCCCTGGACCAGACGCTGATCCAGCTGAGCGAGGGCGCCCTGCTCGACGCGCGGCCGGTGCGCCTGGAGCTGCCGGTGCGCAACGTCAACCGCACCGTCGGCACGATGCTCGGCTCGATGGTCACCCGCCGCTTCGGCGGCGAGGGCCTGCCCGACGGCACGATCGACCTGACCTTCACCGGGTCGGCCGGCCAGTCCTTCGGCGCCTTCGTTCCGCGCGGCATCACGATGCGGCTGCTCGGTGACGGCAACGACTACGTCGGCAAGGGCCTGTCCGGCGGGCGGATCGTCGTCCGCCCGGCGCCCGAGGCTCCCTTCGCCGCCGAGGACAACGTCATCGCCGGCAACGTCATCGGCTACGGCGCCACCAGCGGGGAGATCTTCCTGCGCGGGCGGGTCGGCGAGCGGTTCTGCGTGCGCAACTCCGGCGCGCTGGCCGTCGTCGAGGGCGTCGGCGACCACGCGCTGGAGTACATGACCGGCGGGCGCGCGGTGATCCTCGGGCCCACCGGGCGCAACGTCGCGGCCGGCATGTCCGGTGGCATCGGCTACGTGCTCGACCTCGCCCGGCACCGGGTGAACACCGAGATGGTCGACGTCGAGCCGCTGGACGGCGAGTCCTCCCAGTGGCTGCGCGAGGTCCTGGTGCGCTACCAGGCCGAGACCGAGTCGCCGGTGGCCGCCGCGCTGCTGGCCGACTGGGGCCGCTGGTCCGAGCAGTTCAGCGTGATCATGCCGCGCGACTACCGTCGCGCCCTCGAGGCCCGGCGCGCCGCCGAGGCCGCCGGAACGGACGTCGATCGAGCAGTGATGGAGGCCGCACGTGGCTGACTCCACGGGGTTCCTGAAGTACGAGCGGGCGCTGCCGCCCCGGCGGCCGGTCGACGTCCGCATCCTGGACTGGAAGGACGTCTACCTGTCCCGCCAGAGCGGTGAGGACGGCGTCTACCCGGTCGCGGCGCTGCGCCAGCAGGCCGCCCGGTGCATGGACTGCGGCATCCCGTTCTGCCACCACGGCTGCCCGCTGGGCAACCTGATCCCGGAGTGGAACGACCTCGCCCGCCGCGACGACTGGCGCGACGCCATCGAGCGGCTGCACGCGACGAACAACTTCCCGGAGTTCACCGGGAAGCTGTGCCCTGCGCCCTGCGAGGGCTCCTGCGTGCTGAACCTGCAGGACTCGCCGGTCACGATCAAGCAGATCGAGTGGGAGATCATCGACCAGGCCTTCGAGCGGGGCTACGTCGAGCCGCAGGCCCCGGCCGAGCGCACCGGCAAGAAGGTCGCCGTCGTCGGGTCCGGGCCGGCGGGCCTCGCCGCCGCCCAGCAGCTCACCCGCGCCGGGCACGACGTCACCGTGTACGAGCGGGCCGACAAGGTCGGCGGGCTGCTGCGCTACGGCATCCCCGAGTTCAAGATGGAGAAGTCCGTCCTGGACCGGCGGCTGGACCAGATGCGCGCCGAGGGCACCCGGTTCGTCACCGGCGTCGAGGTCGGCGGCAGCGGGCCGGACGACCTGTCGGCCGAGCAGCTGCGGGGCGAGTACGACGCCGTCGTCGTGGCCGCCGGCTCCACCATCGGCCGCGATCTGCCCGCGCCGGGCCGGGAGCTCGACGGCATCCACCTGGCCATGGAGTTCCTGCCCTTCGGCAACCGCCAGGCGCTCGGCGAGCTCGACGACCCGCCGATCAGCGCCAAGGGCAAGGACGTCGTGATCATCGGCGGTGGTGACACCGGCGCGGACTGCCTGGGCACCTCGCACCGGCAGGGCGCCCGCTCGGTCACCCAGCTGGAGATCATGCCCGCGCCGCCGGACCAGCGGGCCGAGGGCAACCCCTGGCCGACCTACCCGATGATCATGCGCATCTCCTCCGCGCACGAGGAGGGCGGCCAGCGGCTGTACTCGGTCAACACCGAGCGGTTCCTCGGCGACGACGAGGGCCGCGTGCGCGCTCTGGTCATCCACGAGGTCGAGCGGGTCGACGGCCGGTTCCAGAAGGTCGAGGGCACCGAGCGCGAGCTGCCCGCCCAGCTCGTGCTGCTGGCCATGGGCTTCACCGGCGTGCAGCGCGAGGGCCTCGTCGAGGCGCTCGGGCTCGAGGTCGACGGGCGCGGCAACGTCGCCCGCGACGGCGAGTTCATGACCACCGTGCCCGGCGTGTTCGTCGCCGGGGACGCCGGCCGCGGGCAGTCGCTCATCGTGTGGGCGATCGCCGAGGGCCGCGCCGCCGCCGGCGCCGTCGACTCCTGGCTGACCGGCAGCTCCATGCTGCCCCGGCCGGTCACCCCGACGGCGGTCGCGCTGCGGTAGTCCGCCGTCCACCCGGACGACACCGGCCAGGGCCGGGTCCCGCGACACCGCGGGACCCGGCCCTGCCCGTTCCACTTCCGGAAATCTCCGCCGACTAGCGTTCCCCCCATGAGCCGCCGCGCGAAGATCGTCTGCACCCTGGGTCCGGCCACGAGCTCTCAGGAGCAGATCACCGCCCTCGTCGAGTCGGGGATGGACGTCGCCCGGCTCAACTTCAGCCACGGGTCGCACGCCGACCACGAGGCCGCCTACCGCCGGGTGCGGCAGGCCTCCGACGCCACCGGCCACGCCGTCGCCGTCCTCGCCGACCTGCAGGGTCCCAAGATCCGCCTCGGCACGTTCGCGAACGGCCCGGTCACCTGGGTGACCGGCAGCCGGGTCTGCATCACCGTCGAGGACGTCGAGGGCACCGCCGAGCGCGTCTCCACCACCTACAAGGGCCTGGCCAACGACGCCCGCGTCGGCGACCGCCTGCTCGTCGACGACGGCAAGCTCGCCCTGTCGGTCGTCGGCATCGACGGCCCCGACGTCTGGTGCCTGGTGGTCGAGGGCGGCGAGGTCTCCAACAACAAGGGCCTGTCGCTGCCCGGCGTCGCCGTCAGCGTCCCGGCGTTGTCGGAGAAGGACGCGGAGGACCTCCGCTTCGCCCTGCACCTGTCGGTCGACTTCATCGCGCTGTCGTTCGTCCGCTCGCCGGCCGACGTCGAGCTGGTGCGCGACATCATGCGCCAGGAGGACGTCACCGTCCCCGTCATCGCCAAGCTGGAGAAGCCGGAGGCGGTGGACAACCTGGAGGCCATCGTCGAGGCCTTCGACGGGATCATGGTGGCCCGCGGCGACCTGGGCGTGGAGCTCGCGCTCGAGCAGGTGCCGCTGGTGCAGAAGCGCGCCGTGCAGGCCGCCCGCGAGCGGAACAAGCCGGTCATCGTGGCCACCCAGATGCTCGAGTCGATGATCGTCAACTCGCGGCCCACCCGCGCCGAGGCCTCCGACGTCGCCAACGCCGTCCTCGACGGTGCCGACGCCGTGATGCTCTCGGGCGAGACCTCCGTCGGCCGCTATCCCGTCGGGGCGGTCCGCACCATGGACCGCATCATCAGCGCGGTCGAGGGCGACGACCGGTGGGTGCCCGAGCTGGTGCGCCGCTCGCGGTCGCGGTCGGGCGCCATCGTCCGCGCCGCCCGCGACATCGGCGAGTCCCTCGACGTCAAGGCGCTGGCCACCTTCACCCAGACCGGCGAGACCGCCCGCCGGCTCGCCGCCCTGCACCCCCGCCAGCCGCTGCTGGCCTTCACCGTCGACGCCCGCGTGCGCAGCCAGCTGGCGCTCTCGTGGGGAGTGGAGACCTTCCTCGTGCCCGCCGTCGAGCACACCGACGACATGGTCGAGCAGGTGGACTTCTCGCTGCTGTCGATCGGGCGGCTGCGGGTCGGCGACCGCGTCGTCGTGGTGGCCGGCAGCCCGCCCAACACCGTCGGCTCGACCAACCTGATCCGGGTGCACGAAGTCGGCACCGACTCGTGACCGGCGGCGGGACCCAGGCCGCCGCCCTCATGACCGTCCTCGACCTCGAGGAGCGGGAGCCCGGCGTCTTCGTCGGGCAGACGCCGACGACGACGCTGCAGCGCATCTTCGGCGGGCAGGTCGCCGGCCAGGCGCTGATGGCCGCCGTCCGCACCGTGCCGGCGGGGAGGGGGGTGCACTCGCTGCACTCCTACTTCCTGCGGCCCGGTGACCCGCACGAGGAGTTGCGCTACACCGTCGAGCGCATCCGCGACGGCCGGTCGTTCTCCACGCGGCGGGTGATCGCCCACCAGCGCCGCCGCGGCGAGGAGGTCGCCGTCTTCGCGCTCACGGCGGACTTCCACGCCGGGGAGGCCGCCGTCGTCGCGCACGCCCGGCCGATGCCGGACGTGCCCGGACCCGAGGGCCTGGCCTCGCTCGCCGAGCACGCCGCCGGGCACGGCGCGGTGGCCGCCCCGGCGCTGGAGATTAGCCGGGCGGTGGAGCAGCGGCCCCTGGCCGACCCGTTCGCGCCGGAGCCCAAGTCGCCGCCGGACACCCGGTCGCACGCCTGGTTCCGGGTGGCCGGGCGGCTGCCGGAGGACGCCGGGGTGCACGCGGCCGCGCTGACCTTCGTCAGCGACCTGACGCTGCTGTCGGCCGGGCTGGCGCGCAAGGGCGGGGGATGGGGCGGCCGCTACGTCGGGGCCAGCCTCGACCACGCCGTCTGGTTCCACGCGCCGGTGCAGGCCGACGAGTGGTTCCTCTACGAGACCGACAGCCCGGCGGCCTCGGCCGGCCGCGCGTTGTGCTTCGGCAGCATCTGGGCCGCCGACGGCACCCACGTGGCCACCGTGGCCCAGGAGGGGCTCATCCGGTCACTGGGGGAGTAGCCGCCGGCTCCGCGTCCTCCTGCGGCTGCTCGGCGGCCTCGCGCTCGGCGGCCTGGCGCTCGGCGGCCTGGCGCTCGGCGGCCTGGCGCTCGGCGGCCTCGCGCTGCGCGGCGTGCCGGCGGGCCGCCTCCTCGGCGGCCCGGCGCTCGGACTCCTTGCGCTCGGCCTCGGCCCGGGCGCGCTCGGCGGCCTGCTCGGCGAAGTCGGCGGCCAGCCAGTCGTGGCCCTCGCAAAGCAGCGCCCACGCCCGCTCGACGTGCGCCCGCGTCGTCGTCGGCGCCCCGATCGCCACCCGCAGCACCACCTGGCCGCGGACGGTGGTGTGGGTCAGGAACACCTCGCCGCCGTCGTTGAGCCGCTCGAGCAGCGTCATGGTGGCCACGTCGGCGTCGACGTCGGCCGGCCAGCGCGGGCGCAGGCACACCAGCGACAGCGGGTGGGGCGTGGCGACGTCGAAGCGGTCGTCGTCGCGGGCCCACCCGGCCAGCTCCTGGGCGAGGGCGACGCCGGAGCGCACGTGCGCGCGCAGCCCCTCGGCGCCGTACCAGCGCACCACCGACCACAGCTTCAGCGCCCGGAACCGGCGGCCGAGCTCGATCTGCCAGTCGCGGTAGTCGACGACGGCGCCGGCCTCGGTGGCGGCGTTGCGCAGGTACTCGGGGAGGATCGCCAGCGCGCCGGTGAGCGCTGCCCGGTCGGCGACCCAGAACAGCGTCGCGTCGAAGCCGGTGAGCAGCCACTTGTGCGCGTCGGTGGTGTAGCTGTCGGCTTCCTCGACGCCGGCCTGCAGGTGCCGCAGCTCCGGCGCGACGGCGCTGACGCCCCCGTAGGCGGCGTCGACGTGCAGCCACGCGCCGTACCGGCGGCAGATCGGGCCGATCTCGGCGAGCGGGTCGACGGCGGTGGTCGACGTCGTGCCCACCGTGGCGCACACCAGGACCGGCTTGTGGCCGCGGGCGGTGTCGCGCTCCAGCCGCGCCGCCAGCGCCGCCGGTCGCATCGCCAGGTCGCCGTCGACCTCGACGATCCTGATGGCGTCGGTACCGAGACCGGCGATCCGGGCGGCCTTCTCCATCGACGAGTGGGTCTCGGAGGAGACGTAGACCGTGTACTCGTCGGGCAGCACGCCGTGCCGGAGGGTGGCGCCGCCGCTGGCCCGGTGCAGCGCGGCGAGCAGGGCGACGAGGTTGGCGCCGGAGCTGGAGTCCTGGACGACGCCGCCGCCGGTGCCGGTGCTGCGGAAGGCCGCGGGCAGCGCGAGGAGCTCGGCGAACCAGTCCATGACGTGCTGCTCGAGCTCGGTGGCCGCGGGGCTGGTCACCCAGGACATGCCCTGCACGCCGAGGCCGGCCGACAGCAGGTCGCCGAGGACGGAGGGGCCGGAGGTGTTGGCCGGGAAGTAGGCGAGGAACCCGGGGTGCTGCCAGTGCGTGACCCCGGGCAGGACGACCCGCTCGAGGTCGGCGAGGACGGCGGAGAACGGCTCGCCCCGCTCGGGGGCCGACGGCGGCAGCGCGGCGCGCACGTCGCCCGGGGCCACCCGGGAGCGGACGGGGAAGGACTCCAGCCGGGACCAGTAGTCGGCGATCCAGTCGACCACCTCGTGCCCGTGCTGCCGGAACTGCTCGGGGGTCATGTGGGGGACGGGCTCGCTCACCCCGTCACCGTATTGGGTGGTCCGGGCGCGGCGGCGCAGCCGTGCTGGCGCGGTGCCCCCGGTGCGACTCGAACGCACACTGCGCGGGTTTTGAATCCGCTCCCTCTGCCGATTGGGGTACGGGGGCCGCCCGCCGCGACCGAGGTCACGGCGCGGCCAGCCTAACCGGCGGGCCGCTGCCGCCCGTGGTGACTAGGCTCTCCGCCCGTGAGCAGCGAGCCGACCCGGGTCCTCATCGCCGAGGACGAGGCACTCATCCGCCTCGACCTCAAGGAGATGCTGGAGGAGGAGGGGTACGTCGTCGTCGCCGAGGCGGGCGACGGCCAGACCGCCGTCGACCGCGCCCGCGAGCTGACGCCGGACCTCGTCATCCTCGACATCCAGATGCCGGTCCTCGACGGCCTGGCCGCCGCCGAGCAGATCGCCTCAGACCGCATCGCCCCGGTCATCGTGCTCACCGCCTTCAGCCAGCGCGAGCTCGTCGAGCGAGCCCGCGACGCGGGCGCCATGGCCTACCTGGTCAAGCCGTTCTCCAAGAACGACCTGGTGCCGGCGATCGAGGTCGCCCGCGCCCGGTTCACCGAGATCTCCGCCCTCGACGACGAGGTCCGCACGCTCGAGGAGCGGCTGGAGGCCCGCAAGGTCGTGGAGAAGGCCAAGGGCCGGCTCATGACCGAGCAGGGGATGACCGAGGCCGAGGCCTTCCGGTGGATCCAGCGCACGGCCATGAACGAGCGCACGTCGATGAAGGCACTGGCCGAGCGGATCCTCGCCACGGACGCGGCTGCTGCGGAGGGTGCACCCTCCTGAGGGACGCCGTAACCCGCTCGGAACAGGGGAGGTCACGACCTAATCACGGTCCACTGGCCTCCCCTTCCACTCCCTATGACAGCGGTTACGTTCTGCGGACTGACGGGGCCTGAGCGCTCGCGCCCGGCCCGCCGGACCGACGTACGACAACTGGGAGTTGCTGGATGCGCACGCGTACCTACGCCCGCAGCATCGCCGTCACGTCCGCCGCCCTCGTCGCCCTCACCGCCTGCGGTGGCGGTAGCGACGACAGCGACGGCGGCTCGGGCGGCGACGCCTCGGGTGGCGGCGAGAAGCAGGTCAACATCTACGGGACCGACGGCAACATGGGCAACGCGCTCGGTGAGGACTTCACCGAGCAGGGCGCCCTGGCCGGCATGAAGGGCACCACGCCCCTCACCGAGCTCGGTTCCGACTTCACCGACCGGCTCCTCGAGGTCGACCCCAACCTGCAGGACTACAACTACGCGGGTGAGACCTACGACGCGGTGATCGTCACCGCCCTGGCCGCGCAGGCCGCGGGCACCAACGACGCCAACGTCTTCAAGGCCTACGTCAACGGCATCACCGCCGGTGGCGACAAGTGCGAGGACTTCCAGGCCTGCCTCGACATCATCAACGCCGGCGGGAACGTCGACTACGACGGCATCTCCGGCCCGCTGGCCTTCACCGACGCCGGTGAGCCCGCCGCGGCGAGCTTCGGCCTGCTGCAGTTCGGCGACGACAACGCGCTCGACGACGCCGCCACCGAGTTCGTCATCGCCGGTGACGAGGCCAACGCCTCCACCGACGAGGGCCCGGCCTACGCGCCGGCCGGCACGACCGGCGGTCCGCTGATCATCGGCACCCTGCTGCCGCTGACCGGCAACCTGGCCTTCCTCGGCCCGCCGGAGGTCGCCGGCGCCAAGCTCGCGCTGAACGACATCAACGCCGCGGGCGGCGTCCTGGGCCAGCCGGTGCAGCTCGTCGAGGGTGACTCCGGTGACGCCTCGACCGACACCGCCACCCAGACCGTCGACCGGCTGCTGCAGTCGGGCGTCAACGCGATCATCGGTGCGGCGTCCTCGGGCGTGAGCCTCACGGTCATCGACGCCATCACCGGCGCCGGTGTCCTGCAGTTCTCGCCGGCCAACACGTCGGACCAGTTCACGACGTACAACGACAACGGGCTGTACTTCCGCACCGCCCCGCCGGACACGCTGCAGGCCCGCGCCCTCGCCGACCTGATCATCGCCGACGGCAACAACACCGTGGGGATCCTCGCGCTCAACGACCCCTACGGCACCGGCCTCGCCGAGAACACGCTGAACAACCTGGTCAGCGCCGGCCTCTCCGAGGACGACATCGTCAGCGTCACCTACGACCCGCAGGCGGCGAACTTCGACGCCGAGGTCCAGCAGATGGTCGACTTCAACCCCGACGCGATCGTCGTCATCGGGTTCGAGGAGTCCTCGCGGATCCTGCAGGGCCTCAACGACCAGGGCATCGGCCCGCAGCGTTGATCCTGCCGCGGGGCAACCCGCAGCGGTGACCTGGACACCAGGCAGCGGCCCGGTACCCCTCACGGGGTGCCGGGCCGCTGTCGTGTCCGCGACCCACCGTGCCGCCTCCCGGCGAGCCACCGGACGCTCCCGACCTCGCCGCCTGGTGCCCGGCCTCGCCGCGCAGCGCGAGGTCGGGACCCACGGCGCGAGGGCGGCGGCTCTCCGGCGCGTCCCCTCGAAGGCGTCCGCCGGGCGAGCCACGGGCCGTCGTCAGCGCTGCAGGTGCTGACCCTCGGGCGCCCAGTCCGCGGGACGGCCGCGGTGGTTGGAGAACTCGACCGCCCAGCGCCACCAGCTCCGGTCGGGGGCGTGCTCCCAGCGGAGGAGCACCCCGACCTCGCCGCCGGGCAGCAGCACCGGCAGGCCCAGGTGGCTCCCGTCGGGCCGGACCTCGCTGCGCCGCACGCCGCCGCCGGCGAGCTCCGGCAGTGTCACGGGGGAGTAGTCGCCCTCCCGGTCGGCGTCCTCCCGGACGACGACGGTGTCGTCGTCCGCGGTCACGCGGACGGCCAGGTGCGCGGGCGCTGCGTGCACCAGCACGCGGGAGGAGCCGCCGGCGGTCAGTCCACGGCAGAAGTCGAGGCCGTTCATGCCGCCGTCACGGCTGCGCAGGTCCCAGGTCCAGTTCACGGACGGGGCCTACCCCGACGGCTCCGGGAACGCGCGGAGGCCGGCGCCCCGCGGTGGGGACGCCGGCCTCCGCCGGTGTTCAGGGGGTCACTGCGCCTTGGCGAGCGTCCCCAGGTAGAGCTCGATGACCTTCGGGTCGGTCATCAGCGACCTGCCCGTGTCGGTGTAGGCGTTGCGGCCCTGGTCGAGCACGTAGCCGCGGTCGCAGATCTGCAGGCAGCGCCGGGCGTTCTGCTCGACCATGATGATCGAGACCCCGGTGGCGTTGATCCGCCGGCAGCGGATGAACACCTCGTCCTGGTAGGCCGGCGACAGGCCCGCCGACGGCTCGTCGAGCAGCAGCACCGACGGGCTCATCATCAGCGCCCGGCCCATGGCGACCATCTGCCGCTCACCGCCGGACAGGGCGCCCGCCTTCCCCTTGCGCCGCTCGCCGAGCAGCGGGAAGAGGTCGATGACGTAGTCGAAGCGCTCCTTGAACGTCTTCGGCCGCAGGTAGACGCCCATCTGCATGTTCTCCTCGATGGTGAGCGAGGGGAACACGTTGTTGTTCTGCGGCACGTAGCCGACGCCCATCGAGACCAGCCGGTGGGCGGGCGCGGAGGTGATGTCCTCCCCGCGCAGCTTCACCGACCCCGACCGCACCGGGATGAGACCGAACAGCGTCTTGAGCAGCGTGGACTTGCCGGCGCCGTTGGGGCCGATGATCCCGACGAGCTCGCCGTCCTGCAGGTAGAAGTCGGCGCCGCGCAGGATGTTGACGCCCGGGACGTAGCCGGCGACGAGGTCGTCGGCACGCACCAGGGCGCCCTCGGCGAGGCGCAGGTGCTCCTCGCGGGTGGCGGCCTTCTCCGCGGGGGAGAGCTCGGTGGTGCCGGCCGCGGCCTCGTCGGCGCGGGTGAGGTCCTCGCCGGACTCGTCGACCTGGAACAGCGGGTCGCTCATCGACCGGTCTCCTTGTGGACGTCGGACCCCAGGACCTCGCCGCCGCCGTGCTCCTCGGCGGCGATCTTCGCCTCGGCCTCGGCGAGGACCTGGTCCTCCTCCTCGACGGTCAGCGGCGCGTCGTGGTGGGCGCCGAGGTAGGCGTCGACCACGGCCTGGTTCTGGCTGATGGACTCGGGCGGGCCCTCGGCGATCACGCGGCCGGCGGCCATGACGACCACCCAGTCGCTGATGTCGCGGACGACGTCCATGTCGTGCTCGACGAAGATCACCGTCATGCCCTCCTCGCGGAGGTCCTTGACGTGGCCGAGCAGGCTCTGCGTCAGGGCGGGGTTCACCCCGGCCATCGGCTCGTCGAGCATGACGACCTGCGGGTCGCTCATGAGCGCCCGCGCCATCTCGAGCAGCTTGCGCTGACCGCCGGAGAGGGTGCCGGCGAACTCGTCCTTCTTGGCGTCGAGCTTGAACCGCCGCAGCAGGTCCATCGCCTTGTCGGTGTTCGCCTTCTCCTGGCCCTTCCAGGTGCCGGGCACCAGGGCCCGCAGGAAGCTCTCCCCACGCTGGCCCTGGGCGCCGAGCAGCATGTTCTGCAGCACGGTGAGCCGGGACAGCGCCTTGGTGAGCTGGAAGGTGCGGACGACGCCGAGCCGGGCCACCTGGTGCGGCGCCAGCTTGCCCAGCGAGCGGCCGTCGAAGCTCCAGGTGCCGGTGTTGGGCTGGTCGAAGCCGGTCAGCAGGTTGAACAGCGTCGTCTTCCCGGCACCGTTCGGCCCGATCAGGCCCGTGATGCCGCCGCGCTGCACCTCGAGGTGCTCGACGGCGACCGCCGTCAGGCCGCCGAACGTGCGGGTGACGCCGTCGACGACGATCGCCGGGTCGGGCTTGGCGACGCCGACCTCCCACGGGACGTCGCGCAGCGCGGCCTGGGCCAGTCGCTGCGGCGCCGCGCGGTGGCCGCCGCCCTTGTCCAGCGACGCCGCGTGGGCGCCGGCCGGGGTGTTCTCAGCGGGCATCGAGCATCACCTCTCGTCGGTCTCCGAAGATGCCCTGCGGGCGGAAGACCAGCAGCAGCATCAACCCGATACCCACGAGCACGAAGCGGATCTGCGCGACGTCGGTGGAGGACAGCAGGCCCTCGGGGATGATGCCGTTGTCGATGAGCAGCCGCAGACCGGTGTCGGCGAACTGCAGGATGAACAGCAGGATGATCGACCCGACCACCGGACCGAGCACGCGCGCGGCGCCACCGAGGATCAGGGCGGCGTAGGCGAGGAACGTGTTGGCGTTCTGGTACTGGTCGGGGACGGCCGAACCGGTGCCCACGGCGTACACCATTCCACCGAGGGCGCCGAGGATGCCGCCGAGGACCAGCGCCTGCATCTTGTAGACGTAGACGTTCTTGCCCAGGGCGCGCACGGCGTCCTCGTCCTCGCGGATCGACTTGAGCACGCGGCCCCAGGGGCTGCGCATGAGCGCCCAGACGAGCAGGCAGGCCAGGACCACGAGAACCCAGCCGACGACGGCGACCCAGAGCTCACCGCCGGACCAGCTGGTGCCGAGGATGCGGTACCGCTCGTTGGTCGCCCACGGGGCGAGGGCGATGAAGTCGCCGTTGAACGACGACAGGCCCCGGGTGCCGTTGGTGACCGGCGTGGCCGACACCGACCGGAACAGCAGCCGCAGGCCCTCCGCCGTCGCGATGGTCGCGATGGCCAGGTAGTCCGCGCGCAGCCGCAGGGTCGGCAGGCCCAGCAGCAGGGCGAGGACGACGGCGGCCGCGATGCCCACGATGACGCCGACCCAGAAGGGCAGGCCCCACTGGCTGACCGAGATCGCGATGCCGAAGCCGCCCAGCAGGGCGAACGCGATCTGACCGAAGTTCAGCAGGCCGGCGTAACCGAACTGCACGTTGATGCCGATGGCCAGCAGGGCGAAGAAGATCGCCTGGAAGCCGAGGCCGGCCTTGAGTCCGACGGCCAGGGCGTCGATGAGCTCACCCATGGCTCAGCCGATCCGGACCCGGCTGCCCAGGATGCCCTGGGGCCGGATGACGAGGATGACGATCAAGAGCAGCAGCCCTCCGACGTACTTCACGTCATTCGGGATGACGAGGGTCGACATCTGCACGAACACGCCCACGATGAGGCTGCCCACGAGGGCGCCGTAGGCGGTGCCGAGGCCACCGAGGGTGACGCCGGCGAACATCAGCAGCAGCAGGCGGAAGCCCATGTCCCACTGCACCTGGTCGGACAGGCCCAGCAGCACGCCGCCGAGCGCGGCCAGCGCGCCACCCATCATCCAGACGACGAGGATGACGCGGTTGACGTCGATGCCCGAGGAGGCGGCGAGGTCGCGGTTGTCGGCGACCGCGCGCATGGCCTTGCCGATCTTGGTGCGCTGCAGCATCACGGCCACCAGCACCAGGACGACGACCGACACGATGATCGAGACGAGCGCCCGGTTGGTCAGCGTGAACAGGCCGTAGTCGACGGCCCGGCCGGTGGCGACCTGGTAGGGGCTCGACCGGCCGCCGTAGACGATCTGGATGAGGTAGCGCAGCAGCAGCGACAGGCCGATGGAGACGACGAGCGCGGCGATCAGGCCGGTGCCCCGGCGGCGGAGCGGGCGCCACAGCGCCAGCTCGTTGAGGGCGCCGACGGCCGCGCCGGCGACCATCGCGATCAGCGTCGCGGGGATCAGCGGGACCCCGCCGGACACGTTGACGTACCAGGCGACGACGGCGCCGATGGTGACCAGCTCGCCGTGCGCGAAGTTGGTCAGGCCGGTGGTGCCGAAGATGAGCGACAGGCCGACGGCGGCCATGGCGATGAGCAGGCCGAACCGGATGCCGTCGACGAGCAGCTGGACGGCGCGGACCGTGCCGCCGCCGCCGCCGCGGCTGCCGTCCTCGAGGCCGATGATGACCGCCTGGCGGCGTCCCTCGTCGACGGTGACGGTGCGGTTGTCCGCTCCGGCCAGCTCCACGCCCTCGGGGAGGTCGTCGGCGTCGATGGTGACGGTGTAGTCACCCGGCCCGGGGAGGTCGACCGACCAGCGGCCCTCCTCGTCGGTCTCGACGCTGTCGATCTCCTGGCCGCCGGCTTGGGTGACGGTGACCTGGACGCCCTCGATGGGGCCGGAGCGGCTGGTCTGCAGCGTGCCCAGCACCTGCTCGCCCTCGGCGCTCGCGATCCCGGGGGCCAGGAAGGCCATCCCGGTGGCGGCGACGAGTACGAGCAGGAGCCGCAGCAGCACGCCTCGGGCGACGGCGCCGGGGCCCGGGCGGATCGCGCTCCGGTGCGGCCCGGGTCGCCCCGAGGTGGCTGACGGGTGCCTCACACAACCTCCCTGGTCGTGGCAGTGCTCAGGCGCAGTGTCGAAGAACACTGCGCGGGCAGGAGGCGTGACGGTAACCCAGGCCTGTTGCGTCCCCGTTCCCTCGAGTCCCACCTGTGACCCGAGCGAGATCTCCGGTGGGCCGCGGTGATCACTCCTGTCCCACCCCGGCGCGTCGGCGGGGAGCCGCAGCGGGACCGGTGGACGATCTCGCCACCGTCCAGGGGAGGACTCCCGTGTCAGGAACCGGTCAGCGGTGTGGCGTCACGACGCGCGTGGCGCGTCCCGAGGACCTGCCCGCCGTGCTGTCGCTCGTGCGGCAGCACCGCGCCGAGGCCCACGCCGAGGGGGTGCTCACCGGCCAGACGCCGGGCGCCGCCGCGGCGGTCGGCTTCCGCCGGCTGCTCGCCGACCCCGGCCACCGGGTGGTGCTCGCCGTGCTGCCGGGCGACCCGGCGCCCGGCGCCGACTCCGCCGGCGAGGTCGCCGTCGGCCTCGCGGTGCTCGGTCTCGACCCGCTGTCCACGGTGCTCGGCGTCCCGCAGGTGACCGTCGACAACCTCGTCGTCCACCGGGAGCACCGCCGGCACGGGGCGGGGACGGCGCTGCTGGCGGCCGCGGCCGCCTACGCCGAGGAGCTCGGCGCGCTGCACGTCGTCGCCGCGGTCGGCGGGCACGAGGCCGAGCGGCAGCGGTTCTTCGCGCGGATGGGCTTCGCCCCGCTCACCACCCGCCGGATCGTGCCGCGCGAGACCCTGGCGCGGGTGCTGGCCGGCCGGCTGCGCGGCGGGCTCACCCTGCCGCGGCGGCCGGTGCCGCGCCGGCGTCCGCCGCTGCCGCGGGTGCTGCCGGTGGTGGTGACCGCCGACGTGCGGCCCGAGGCCCCGGCCCAGGCGCGCTGACCGGGAGGGCCGGCTAGAGCGGCAGGATCGCGCAGGTCAGCCGGGCGGTGGCCGTCCGGCGGCCGCGGTCGTCGGTGACCTCGACCATGAAGGTCGACAGGGTGCGGCCGATGCGCGCCGGCGTGCAGACGGCGGTGACGGTGCCCGACGTCGCCGCGCGCAGGTAGCTGGCGTTGAGCTCGACGCCCACGGCCTTCTTCCCGGGCCCGGCGTTGATCATCGCCGCCCAGGAGCCGATGGTCTCCACCAGCGAGCAGGTGGCGCCGCCGTGCAGCAGGCCGAAGGGCTGCTGGTTGCCCTCGACCGGCATGGTGGCCACGAGCCGGTCGGGCCGGAAGTCGACGATCTCGATGCCGAGCTTGTCGTCGAGCGGGCTGGCCGCGCTCGGCGGCAGCCACTCCGGGGGAGGCGTCGTCACCCCCGGCACGCTAGCCAGCCGCCGCGGGAGGCTCCCGGCAGGGGCCGGGGACGTCGTCCCGCGGACCTAGGATCGACGGCGATGTCCGCTCCGGTGACCACCCCCGCGCCCACCGCCCCCACGAGTCCGGGGACGCGGCCGCGCCTGCTGCTCCTCGACGGGCACTCGCTGGCCTACCGCGCGTTCTTCGCGCTGCCCGTGGAGAACTTCTCCACGACGACGGGCCAGCCCACCAACGCCGTCTACGGCTTCACGTCGATGCTGATCAACGTGCTGCGCGACGAGCAGCCCACGCACCTCGCCGTCGCGTTCGACGTCGGCCGGCAGACGTTCCGCAGCGAGATCTACGCGGAGTACAAGGCCAACCGCAGCGAGAGCCCGACCGACTTCCGCGGCCAGGTCAGCCTCATCCAGGAGGTGCTGGCGGCGCTGCGCATCCCGGTGATCACCGCGCCCGGCTACGAGGCCGACGACGTCATCGCCACGCTGACCGTGCAGGCCGTCGAGCAGGGCATGGACGTGCTCATCTGCACCGGCGACCGCGACGCGCTGCAGCTGGTCAACGAGCACGTCACCGTCCTCTACCCGCGCAAGGGCGTCTCCGACCTCACCCGGTTCACCCCGGAGGAGGTCGAGGCCAAGTACGGGCTGACGCCGGTCCAGTACCCCGACTTCGCGGCGCTGCGGGGCGACCCGAGCGACAACCTCCCCAGCATCCCGAGCGTGGGGGAGAAGACTGCGGCCAAGTGGATCCGCGAGTACGGCTCGCTCGACGAGCTGGTCGACCGGGTCGACACGGTGAAGGGCAAGGTCGGGGAGAAGCTGCGCGAGCACCTGTCCTCGGTGCTGCAGAACCGGCGGCTCACCGAGCTCGACCGGCACGTGTCCCTCGAGCTCGGCCCGCAGGACCTCGCCGTCCGCGCCTGGGACCGCAACGAGGTGCACACCCTCTTCGACAACCTGCAGTTCCGGGTGCTGCGCGACCGGCTGTTCGCCACGCTGAGCAGCGCCGAGCCCGAGGTGGAGGGCGGCTTCGACGTCACCGCCGACGAGCTGGCCCCCGGCGGGCTGGGCGCCTGGCTGGACACGCACGCCCGCACCGGCCGCACCGGGGTGGTCCTGCGCGGCACCTGGGGCCGGGGCACCGGCGAGCTCACCGGGATCGCGCTGGCGGCCGGCGACGACCACGCCGTCTTCGTCGACCTCGGTCCCGACCTCGACGCCGCCGACGAGCAGGCGCTGGCCGGCTGGCTGGCCGACCCCGCCGTCGAGAAGGTCGCCCACGACGTCAAGGGGCCGCTGCTCGCGGTGTGGGCGCGCGGCTGGGATCTGCAGGGCCTGGTCAGCGACACCGCGCTCGCGGCCTACCTGGCCACCCCCGGACAGCGCTCGTTCGACCTCGCCGACCTCTCGGTGCGCTACCTCAAGCGCGAGCTCAAGGACGCGGCCGAGCCCGAGAGCCAGATGACGCTCGACGGGATGGGCCCGACCGAGGCCGACCTCGCCGCGGAGGCCGCGCACGCCGACGTCCTCAAGGCCGTCGCGGTCAACGACCTCTCCGACGCCCTCGAGCAGGTGCTCGGCCAGAAGGGCGGCGACCACCTGCTCGAGGGGATGGAGCTGCCGCTCACCCGGGTGCTCGCCCGCATGGAGCAGCGCGGCATCGCCGTCGACATGGACCTGCTCACCGAGCTGCAGCGCGAGTTCGCCGAGGGCGTGGCCGCCGCGGCCGCCGAGGCCTACGCCGTCATCGGCCGCGAGATCAACCTCGGCTCGCCCAAGCAGCTGCAGGCGGTGCTGTTCGACGAGCTGGGCCTGCCGAAGACGAAGAAGATCAAGTCCGGCTACACCACCGACGCCGAGGCGCTCACCTCGCTGCTCGCGCAGACCGGGCACCCCTTCCTCGAGCACCTGATGCGCCACCGCGACGTCACCCGGCTGCGCACGGTCATCGACGGGCTGATCCCGATGGTCGACGACGGCGGCCGCATCCACACGACGTTCCAGCAGACGATCGCGGCCACCGGCCGGCTGTCCTCGACCGACCCGAACCTGCAGAACATCCCGATCCGCACCGCAGAGGGCCGGCGGATCCGGCAGGCGTTCGTGGTGGGCGGCGGCTACGAGACGCTGATGACGGCCGACTACAGCCAGATCGAGATGCGGATCATGGCCCACCTGTCGGAGGACGCCGGGCTGATCGAGGCGTTCACCTCGGGGGAGGACCTGCACTCCTTCGTCGCCTCGCGGGCCTACGACATCCCGATCGACCAGGTCGACCCGGAGATGCGGCGGCGGATCAAGGCGATGAGCTACGGCCTGGCCTACGGGCTGTCGGCCTACGGGCTCGCGCAGCAGCTGCGGATCACCCCGGAGGAGGCGCGCGGGCAGATGCACGCCTACTTCGAGCGCTTCGGCGGCATCCGCGACTACCTCGACGGCGTCGTGGAGGAGGCCCGGCTGCGCGGCTACACCGAGACCACGCTCGGCCGGCGCCGCTACCTGCCCGATCTCACCAGCGACAACGGCCAGCGGCGGCAGATGGCCGAGCGGATGGCGCTCAACGCCCCGATCCAGGGCTCGGCGGCCGACGTCATCAAGGTGGCCATGCTCGGCGTCGAGCGGGGCATCGAGGCCGAGGGCCTGCGCTCGCGGATGCTGCTGCAGGTGCACGACGAGCTCGTGCTCGAGGTGGCGCCGGGGGAGCGGGAGGCGCTGGAGGCGCTGGTCCGCCGCGAGATGGCCGGCGCCGCGCAGCTGTCGGTGCCGCTGGAGGTCTCGGTCGGTGTCGGCAGCAGCTGGGACGCCGCCGCGCACTAGACCTCAGGTCGAGGTCAGGGACGCCGCACCCGGGACGTGCCGGGTGCGGCGACCGCGGGCCCGCCCTCAACTGCCCTCGTTCACCTCGGTGATCTCGTCGGCGACCAGCCCGTGCGCCTCGCGGTGCACCGCCGCCGCGGCCTCGGCGTCGGGGGCGTGCACGAGGCAGAAGACCTTGCCCGACGCCTCGTCGAACCAGTACTTCTCGTACCGGACGCCGTACTTCCCCTGGACCTCGAGGTCGCGCTGGTGCGCCCCGTGGACCGCGTTGGCGGTCAGGCCGTCGACCTTGTGGTGGACGTCCATGTACAGCGGCATGTCGCCTCCTCGGCCGCCGGCCCCGGACGTGCCGGACGACGGCGCGAAGTCTGCTCCGGGGCGCGGGGCGGGGCTACGTCCTGCGGCGTCCGGTCTCGTTCCGGTGCGCGACGAGGACCAGCGTGCCGGGCACCAGGGCGCCGCGGGCCGGCGACCACTGGCCCCACTCCTGCGTGCGGCCGGGCGTCCACTCCGGCTCGACCAGGTCGTCGAGCACGAGACCGGCCCCGACGACGGCGCGCACCCAGTCGCCGACCGTGCGGTGGTGCTCGACGTAGACCGTCCGCCCGGCGCCGTCGGTCTCCACGTAGGGCCGCCGGTCGAAGTAGGACGACACGATCCGCAGGTCGTCGGGGTCGGGGGAGTCCGGCAGCGGCCAGCGGAACGGGTGGTTCACCGAGGCGGCGAACCGCCCGCCGGGCCGCAGCACCCGCGCCACCTCGGCGAGCGCCCCCTCGACGTCGGCCACGAACGGCAGCCCGCCGAACGCCGAGCAGACGACGTCGAACGACGCGCCGGCCAGCGGCAGCGCACCGGCGTCGGCCTGCAGCAGCGGGACGGGCGTGCCGGTGCTGCGCCCCAGCTCCGCCGCCCGCGCGAGCATCCCGGCCGACAGGTCCAGGGCGACGACGTCGGCCCCCGCCCGGCGCAGCCAGCGCGCGCACGGCGCCGACCCGCAGCCGACCTCCAGCACCCGCCGCCCCGCGACGTCGCCGAGCAGGTGCGCGTCGGCCTCCCGCAGCCCCTCCGGGCACCACAGGAAGTCGACGTCGCCGAGGTCGGCGCCGTGCTCGGCGAGGTAGGCGGGCGCCGCGGCGTCCCACCAGCCGCGGTTGGCCCGGGATGACTCCGCCGTCCCGGCCGGGCGGCGCTCGACCCCGCCCGCGGCGGGGTAGCCGTCGGGCCCGAGGGGGAGCGCGGGGGGCGGCATCATGACACGCCCAGCGTGACACGCCGCGGCCGACCGGCAGAGGTCGCCCACCCAGGTGGACCCGCGCGCGCCCGCGTCCGTACCATGGGAATGCGCCTGAGGTCTGTCAGTGCTGTCCCGCAAGGGATCGGCGCGCGCCGGCTCTCCCCGCATCCGCGGTCACCCGGCCGCGACACCCCCGTCCCTACGCATCCCCCGTCCGGAGCACTCGACCACATGACCTCCACCCAGGTCCGTCCTTCCAGCACCCCCCAGATCGCGGTGAACGACATCGGCACCGCCGAGGACTTCCTCGCCGCGATCGACCAGACGATCAAGTACTTCAACGACGGCGACATCGTCGAAGGCGTCATCGTCAAGGTCGACCGGGACGAGGTGCTGCTGGACATCGGCTACAAGACCGAGGGCGTCATCCCCTCGCGCGAGCTGTCCATCAAGCACGACGTCGACCCCAACGAGGTCGTCAAGGTCGGCGACGAGGTGGAAGCCCTCGTCCTCCAGAAGGAGGACAAGGAAGGCCGCCTGATCCTGTCCAAGAAGCGCGCCCAGTACGAGCGCGCCTGGGGCACGATCGAGGCGAAGAAGGAAGCCGACGAGGTCGTCACCGGCACCGTCATCGAGGTCGTCAAGGGTGGCCTCATCCTCGACATCGGCCTGCGCGGGTTCCTCCCCGCCTCGCTGGTCGAGATGCGCCGCGTCCGCGACCTGCAGCCCTACGTGGGCCGCGAGCTCGAGGCCAAGATCATCGAGCTCGACAAGAACCGCAACAACGTCGTCCTGTCCCGCCGGCAGTGGCTGGAGCAGACGCAGTCCGAGGTCCGCAGCGAGTTCCTCAACAAGCTCGCCCGCGGCCAGGTGCGCACCGGCGTCGTCTCCTCGATCGTCAACTTCGGCGCGTTCGTCGACCTGGGCGGCGTGGACGGCCTCGTGCACGTCTCCGAGCTGTCCTGGAAGCACATCGACCACCCGTCCGAGGTCGTCGAGGTCGGGCAGGAGGTCACCGTCGAGGTCCTCGACGTCGACCTCGACCGCGAGCGGGTCTCCCTGTCGCTGAAGGCGACGCAGGAGGACCCGTGGCGTCAGTTCGCCCGCACGCACCAGATCGGCCAGGTCGTGCCCGGCAAGGTCACCAAGCTGGTGCCCTTCGGTGCGTTCGTCCGGGTCGACGAGGGCATCGAGGGCCTGGTCCACATCTCCGAGCTGGCCGAGCGCCACGTGGAGATCCCGGAGCAGGTCGTGCAGGTCGGCGACGAGATCCTCGTCAAGGTCATCGACATCGACCTCGACCGGCGCCGCATCTCGCTGTCGCTCAAGCAGGCCAACGAGGGCGTCATCGGCGACGAGGAGCAGTTCGACCCCGCCGCCTACGGCATGTCGGCCTCCTACGACGAGCAGGGCAACTACATCTACCCGGAGGGCTTCGACCCGGAGACCGGGGAGTGGCTCGAGGGCTACGACGAGGCCCGCGAGACGTGGGAGCGGCAGTACGCCGAGGCCCAGGCCCGCTTCGAGGCGCACCGCAAGCAGATCGCCGCGGCCCGCGAGGCCGACGCCGAGGCCGCTGCCGGGGGCAACTACAGCTCCGGTGGCGACGCGCCGGCCGGTGACAGCGGTGCGAGCACCGGTGGCACGCTGGCCAGCGACGAGGCCCTCGCCGCGCTGCGCGCCAAGCTCGCCGGCGGGGAGTGACCCGCTGACCGGCTGACGGTCTGATCGACGACAGAGGCCCAGGACCCGCGAGGTCCTGGGCCTCTGTCGTGTGCGGGGAGGGTGCCCGCCCGCCGTCCCCGTCCGGGCGGGCACCCGGTCCGTCGCAGGGCCCCGCGGCGGGGGCCCTGCGGGCTCAGAGGCTCAGGATGATGGCGAAGGCCGAGCGCGGGCGGCCACCGGCCGCGGCGAGCGACGACCAGGTGTGCCGGCCGGCCGGAGCGGCGTCGAGCAGCCAGCGCAGGAAGGTGCGGCGGGCGGGCGCCGGGTTCGCGGCGGTGTTCGCCACGAGGCGCTCCCGGACGGCCGGCAGGTCGGTGACCCGGATGCCGCCCGCGCGCTCCGCCCGGTGCCGTCCCGGGGTGCGGGGACCGGTGGGGGCCGTCGCGACGGCGGTGCGGGACTGCGACATCGGGTGCCTGCCTCTCTCGGCTGCGTCCCCCTCCATGGGGAAGCGACGGGGCGGACGTTATGAGGAGTGGCGCGTGTGACTGGTGCGACGCGCCGTGCGCACGGGACGGGTGTTACCCGTCCGTGACCGCCCCCGGCGCGGTCGTTACGGTCCGTGCGTGCTGCGGATCGGGTTGACCGGCGGGATCGGGTCGGGGAAGAGCACGGTGGCGGCGCTGCTGGCCGCGCGCGGGGCGGTGGTCGTCGACGCCGACCGGATCGCCCGCGAGGTCGTGGAACCGGGGACCCCGGGCCTGGCGGCCGTCGTGGGCGCCTTCGGCCCGGGTGTGCGCACCGCCGACGGCGCCCTCGACCGCGCCGCGCTGGCCTCGATCGTGTTCGCCGACCCGGAGGCGCGGGCCCGCCTCGACGGCATCGTGCACCCGCTGGTGCGCGCCCGCGCCCAGGAGGTGGTCGCGCGGGCTCCGGAGGACGCCGTCGTCGTCCAGGACGTGCCGCTGCTGGTGGAGACGGGACAGGCCGGCCAGTACGACCTCGTCCTCGTCGTCGAGGCCGACCTCGAGACACGGGTGGCGCGGCTGCTGCTGCGGGGCCTCACCGAGGAGGACGCCCGGGCCCGCATCGCGGCGCAGGCGACCGACGAGCAGCGCCGGGCCGTGGCCGACGTCGTGCTGGACAACAGCGGGACCCCCGACGCGCTCGCCGCGCAGGTCGAGCGGTTCTGGGCCGAGCGGGTGGTGCCGGCGACGAGGGAGCGGGACCGCTCCTGAGACCCCCGGGGACGACGAGAGCCCCGGACCTGGTGGTCCGGGGCTCTCGTGCTGGTGGGCGATACTGGGTTCGAACCAGTGACCTCTACCGTGTCAAGGTAGCGCTCTACCACTGAGCCAATCGCCCGAGTCCGGTGCGGTGACCGGCCCGCTCCACCGCGCTCGGCGTGGAGGCGAGGTGGAGACGGGATTTGAACCCGTGTAGACGGCTTTGCAGGCCGTTGCCTCGCCTCTCGGCCACTCCACCGCACACACGGGCGCCGGTCTCGCGACCAGCGCCCGAGGTCCCGAGCGGACGACGGGATTCGAACCCGCGACCCTCACCTTGGCAAGGTGATGCTCTACCAACTGAGCCACGTCCGCGTTGCTGTCTTGCTGTCGTGCAGGGAGAACACTACCTGACGTTCCCGGGGGGTTTCACGGGGGGTCCCCCCGGGGGTCAGCGGGCCCCCGGATCGGCTCCTCCGGACAGCAGGGCCGCCAGTTCCTCGTCGACGTCGAGGGCCGCGGTCTCCTGGCCGGAGGGCACCAGTGCCTCGGTCTGCTGCAGGAACGCCGCCACCGTGGCGCGCGACAGCTCGAACAGCGCCTCGCCCGAGGGCGCGCGCAGGTGCAGGTACAGGACGTCGCCGCTGGTGCGCGCCGGCCACAGCCGGACGTCGCCGTCACCGGCCGGCCGCTCCAGCCCCGCCGCCAGCAGCTCCCGGCCCAGCAGCCAGGTGATGCCGTCGTCGGCCGGCTCCCCGGGCTCGCCGAAGCCGATCCGCACGGCGAAGGGGTCGCCGACCGCGTACGACAGGACGGCGGGGACCTCGGTCCACGACGTCGGGCCGACCAGGTGCAGCGTCGTCGGCACGGAGTACCCCGGGGAAGAGCGGTGCGCCCTGTCGCGGTCCATGACAACTAGAACGACCGGGGACGCCGGATGTTGCGCCGAGGTGCGCCCGGGCGTGTCGCACGGACGGGTGAGGTCCCCGGGACCGGCCGGACGGACACGGGCGACGGTGAACCGGCAGGGCTCCGCGCAGCGAACGCGGCGTGTGACCATGGGAGCCGTGACGCGTCCGGCACGACGACCGGAGGGCGACTCCGGCGATGCCGACCTCGTGCTGCGCGTGCGCGCGGGGGACCGCGGCGCCGTCGACGACCTCTACGACCGCTTCCGCCGTCCGGCCTTCGCGCTGGCCCGGCGGATCCTCGCCGACGACACCCTCGCCGAGGACGTCGTCCAGGACGTGTTCCTGAGCGTCTGGCGCGACCCCTGGGCCTACGACCGGGCGCGCGGCAGCTTCTCCTCCTGGCTGATGGCGATGGTCCACCACAAGGCCGTCGACGCCGTCCGCCGCGAGGAGGCCCACCGGCGCCGCCAGGCGCGCGCCGAGGACGACCTGGCGCTCACCGCCCCCACCACCGCCTCCGACGTCGAGGACGAGGCGTGGAGCCGGGTCGTGTCCGAGCGGGTGCGCACGGCGCTGGGCGCGCTGCCCGACGCGCAGCGGGAGGCGCTGACCCTGGCGTACTACGGCGGTTACACCCAGCGGGAGGTCGCGGCGCTGACCCGCGCGCCGCTGGGCACGGTCAAGACCCGCATGCTCGCCGGTATGCGGCGGCTCAAGGAGGAGCTCGGCGCGGTCGCCGGCGCCACGGCCGGTGGCGCGCTGAGCGGTCCCGCGGCGGTCGACGGGGGTGCGCGGTGAGCCCGCGGCACGACGACCACGAGGAATTCGACGAGCTCGCCGTCGGCTGGGCGCTGCACGCGCTCGAGCCGGAGGACGAGGCGCGCTTCGCCCCGCACCTGGCCGGCTGCACGCGGTGCGCGCGCACCGTCGCCGAGACCTCGGAGGTGATGGCCGCCCTGGCGGGCGACCTGCCGCCGGCCGAGCCGTCGGAGGGCCTGCGCGACCGGCTGCGCGAGGCCGTGGAGCGCACCGAGCAGGTGCCGCCCCCGCCGTCGGCGGCCGGCGAGCCCGGCGCCGTGTCCCCCGGCCCGGCAGGCACCCCGGCGAGCGCGCCGCGGCCGGTCCCGGGTCCTGCGGGCGGGCGGCGCCGCACCGACGTCCCCGGTGCCGGCGGGGCCACGCGGGCCACCGGCTTCCCCGGCTACGTGCCGCCGCCGGCGGGGGAGGAGCGCCCCGCGCGAACCGCGTGGCGCCGGGTGCTGCCCAACGCGCTCGTCGCGGCCGCGGTCGCCGCGATCCTGGCGCTCGGCACCTGGAACGTCGTCCTCAGCTCCGCGCGCGACGAGGCGCGGGCGGCCGCCGCCGAGCAGGCCGACGTCGTGCAGTCGCTGCTGCAGCCGGGGCGCGCCACCATCGCGCCGGTCACCGACGACGACGGCCACGACGTCGCCACGGTCGTCGCCCGCGAGGGCGAGCTGCAGGTGGTCACGCACGGGCTGGGGGTCAACGACCGCGACCGGACCACCTACGTCGTGTGGGGGATGACCGCGGCCGACCCGGTGCCGCTCGGCACCTTCGACGTGGTCTCCCCACAGACCGACCTCCGGGCCGTAGGCTCCGCCTCGACCGGTCTCGACGACTACGAGGCGTACGCCGTCAGCATCGAGCCCGGCCGTCAGATGCCGTCGGAACCGACGGACGTGGTCGCGAGCGGGCAGGTGAGCAGCTGAGCGGACAGGAGACCGTGCCGCCCCTCCCTCGGGAGGCGTCGGCCGGACCGACCGCGGGGACGCGGCGGGAGCAGGACGGGCACCACAGCCTGCGCGAGCGGGTCGCCGCCTCGGGGTGGCGGCGCCGCATCGCCGCGCGCCGGTCGATCGACCACGCCTACCGGGTGGGCGTCGGCATCGTCGGCGCGCTGGTCGTCGCCGTCGGGCTGGCCACCATCCCGCTGCCGGGCCCGGGCTGGCTGACGGTCATCGCCGGCCTGTTCGTGCTCGCCACCGAGTTCATGTGGGCCGAGCGGCTGCTCGAGTTCACCAAGCGCCACGTCCGTGCCTGGACCGACTGGGTCGGCCGCCAGCCGGTGTGGGTGCGGCTGGGCATCGGCCTGCTGACGGCGGCCTTCGTCTACGGCGTCCTGGTCGTGACCCTGCACCTGACGGGCGTGCCGGACTGGGTGCCGGGGTGGGTGCCACTCTGGCGGTGACCGTCTGGCATCATGGACGGCGCAGCGGGCGATTGGCTCAGTGGTAGAGCGCTTCGTTCACACCGAAGAGGTCACTGGTTCGAACCCAGTATCGCCCACACCCGCGCAGAGCCCCGGACCACGAGGTCCGGGGCTCTCGCCGTCCCGGGCCCGGGAAACGCGTCGACGCCACCCCGCCGGCGGCCTACCGTCGCCGGCTGCGGCGGGGTCCCCGCCCGGACCGAGGAGTGCGGATGTCCTGCCACCTGGACGCGCTGGCCGTCGGCGCGCAGGACCCGGCCGCGCTGGCCCGCTTCTGGGCCGGCCTGCTCGGGCGGGAGACCGTCGAGGGGCCCGGCGGGGTCGACGTGCCGCCGGAGGAGGACCCGGGGCTGCGGCTGCGCTTCCTGCCGACGGCGCTGCCCCGCACGGGCCGCAACCGCATGCACCTGGATCTGACCAGCGCCACGCCCGGCGAGCAGGCGGCGACGGTGGAGCGGGCGCTGGCGCTCGGCGGGCGGCACCTCGACGTCGGCCAGCTGCCGGAGGAGGAGCACGTGGTGCTCGCCGACCCGGAGGGCAACGAGTTCTGCGTCATCGAGGCGGGCAACCGCTTCCTCGCCGGCTGCGGGCCGGTCGGGGCGGTGGCCTGCGACGGCACCCGCGCCGCCGGGCTGTTCTGGGCCGCCGCGCTGGGCTGGCCGCTCGTGTGGGACGAGGGGGAGGAGACGGCGGTGCAGTCGCCGCGCGGCGGGCCGAAGGTCACCTGGGGCGGGCCGCCGCTGCCGCCGAAGACCGCCCGCAACCGGCTGCACCTCGACCTCGTGCCGGCCGACGGCGACCGGGAGGCGGAGGCCGCGCGATTGGGGGCCCTGGGCGCCGTCCGGGCCGGCACCGGCGCCGGCGGCGCGGTGGAGCTCACCGACCCGGACGGCAACGAGTTCCGCCTGCTGTGAACGCGCCGAGGGCCGGGCCCCGGTGGGGAGCCCGGCCCTCGGGGACGCCGCCGGTCAGGCGGGGCCGTAGGTGAGGTGCGCGACCCCGTTGCTCAGCGCCTCGACACCCAGCAGCGAGAGCTTCTGCTCCGTGCCCTCGGGGAACAGGTGGATGCCCGCACCGACGGCGACCGGGTAGACGTAGAGGTGCAGCTCGTCGACGAGGCCGTCGGCGACCAGGGCGCGCACCAGGGTGGCGCTGCCGCTGACGTAGAGGTCGCGGTCGGCCTTGAGCTCCCGGATCCGGCCGGCGTCGTAGCCGCCGAGCGCGGTGGAGTTCCGCCAGACCGACTCGGCGTCGGTCAGGGATGAGGAGACGACGTACTTCGTCGTGTCGTTGAAGAACGGCGCCCCCGGGTCCTCCTCGGCGGTGCGGGTGGACCAGGCGGGCGCGAACATCTCGAAGGTGGTGCGGCCCAGCAGGATGCCGCCCGCGGGCGCGGTGAGCGCGCCGATCGAGGCGGCCAGGTCCTCGGGGAACCCGTAGTCGATGGTCCACATCGGCGCGTCGACGACCCCGTCGACGGTGGTGAACTCGTGCACCCGGATGACGCCCATGTCGTGCTCCTCGCAGGTCCCGGACGGCCCTGTCGGCCGTTCTCGTCGGGTCAGACAGTGGCCGATCCCGTTTCTCATCGGTACGGGACCCGCCGTCCTGGCACGATGCGGCGGTGGAGCCGACCGGGCCGGGCCCCGACCCGTACACGCTGCGCGCCGTCGTCGAGCTGGAGGTGGCGCTCGAGGCGGGGGTGGCCGTCGACGCCGCGCACGCCGTCGTCGGCGACCTCGCGCTGGCGGCGTTCGGCCCGGGCGTCTTCGAGGGCATCGGCGAGGCGCTGGCCGAGGAGGGCCGCCCCGCCGACGACTGGGCGGTCCTGCTGACCGACGACGCGCTGGCCGGACGGGTCCTCGCCCGCCTGCGGGAGCGGGCCGGCGACGACCCGGGGGAGGGCGAGCTCGTGTGGTCGGCGTACCCACCGGGGTCGAGCGCCGGCCGGGAGGGGTTCCGCCGGGCCGTCCGCCGGCGCCGGGAGAACGCCGTGATGGCGGCCGTGCTGCCCCGCCGCCGCCGGGTGGCCGGGCGCCGCCGGCGCGACTGAGCGCACCCGCCGCCTCCGCCCGGATCGGGCGCACCATGGGGGAGATGGCACTGGACAGGGCCGCCCGCCTGGACGCGGCCGTGGAACGCGACGGCCCCACCTGCATCTGGTGTGGGCGCGCGCTCGCCGGGCAGGTCACGCCGACCACCGAGCACGTCGTGCCGCGGGTCAAGGGCGGCCCGTCGTGGCTGGAGAACGAGGTGGCCGCCTGCGGGCGGTGCAACGGCGAGCGCGGGCACACCGCGCCGGTGGAGTGGCTCGAGGAGTGCCTGCGCCGGGGCTGGCCGGCCGACGAGGCGCGGCTGGCCCGCGTGCTCGCGGACCTGTCCGCCGCCATCGCCGAGCGGGGCGGGCAGCGCCGGGCCCGGCCCTACCTGGACTCGCAACTGCGCCGGCTGCGCCGCCGCGGGGTCGCCGCCGCCTGAGCCGCGGCTAGCGTGGAGCCGTGGGCACCGTCGTCGGCATCTCGGTCTACCCGGTGCGCGGCTGCGCCGGCACGCCGCTGGAGCGCGCCGACGTCGGCCCCGCCGGCCTGGCCGGCGACCGCGCGTCGGCCGTCGTCGACGCCGGCGGGCGCGTGCTGCGCGGCAAGGACGCGCCGGAGCTGGCCGCCGTCACGCCCACCGGCGACCCCGGCGCCGACACCGCCGCCCTCACCGCGGCGCTGGGCCGGCCGGTGCGCCTGGAGCCGCTGACCGCGCGGCCCGACGGCGGCGCCGCGGTGCACCTGGTGTCCCGGCAGGCCCTCGACCGCGCCGCCGCGGGCGTCGTCCCGGCCGGCTGCGGCGCCGACGACCCGCGGGCCAACCTCGTGCTCGACCTGCCCGGGGACGACGAGCGCACGTGGGTGGGCCGGCGGCTGCGGCTGGGCACCGCCGTGCTGGAGGTCACCCGGCTGCCGAGGCACTGCCTGGGCGTCTACGCCGAGGTGGCCGAGCCCGGGACGGTCGCGGTCGGCGACGAGGTCACCACCACCTAGTCGGGTCTCGGGAACACGCGGGGCCGGTCGATACGCTGGCCGGAGCGCGCCCGTCCGCACGGGCGCCGCCCCGAGCACCCGAGCGAACCCCAGGAGACCCCGTGTCCGCCGCGCCCGCCCCCGCCGTCACCGCCCCGATCCGGGTGCCGGCCGGGACCACGGCCGAGCAGGCGCTCAAGGACGCCGGGGTGCCGCTCAAGGGCCCCGACGGCGCCGTCGTCGTGCGCGACCTGGCCACCGGCGACCTGCGCGACCTGGCCTGGGTCCCCGGGGGCGACGCCGAGGTCGAGCCCGTCCCCGCCGCCAGCCCCGAGGGCCGCGCGGTGATCCGGCACTCCACCGCGCACGTGCTCGCCCAGGCCGTGCAGGACCTCTTCCCGGGCACCCGGCTGGGCATCGGCCCGCCGGTGGAGAACGGCTTCTACTACGACTTCGACCCGGAGAAGCCGTTCACCCCGGAGGACCTGCGGGCGCTGGAGAAGCGCATGCAGCAGATCGTCAAGGCCGGGCAGCGCTTCTCCCGCCGGGAGATCAGCGACGACGACGCCCGCGCCGAGCTCGCCCACGAGCCCTACAAGCTCGAGCTGATCGGGCTGAAGGGCTCTGCTGCTGACCCGGCCCACCCGGCGGCCGAGGGGGCCGACGTCGAGGTCGGCGGTGCCCAGCTGACCATGTACGACAACCTCGACCCGCGCACCGGCGACCGCATCTGGACCGACCTGTGCCGCGGCCCGCACCTGCCGCGCACCTCGAACATCCCGGCGTTCAGCCTCACCCGCTCGGCCGCCGCCTACTGGCGGGGCAGCGAGAAGAACCCGCAGCTGCAGCGGGTCTACGGCACCGCGTGGGAGAGCCGCGACGCGCACAAGGCCTACCTGGAGCAGGTGGCCGAGGCCGAGCGCCGCGACCACCGCCGCCTCGGCGCCGAGCTCGACCTGTTCAGCTTCCCCGACGAGATCGGGTCCGGCCTCGCGGTGTTCCACCCGAAGGGCGGCGTCGTCCGGCGCGAGCTGGAGGCCTACAGCCGCCAGCGGCACGAGGAGGGCGGGTACTCCTTCGTCAACACCCCGCACATCACCAAGGGCCGGCTGTTCGAGATCTCCGGCCACCTCGACTGGTACGCCGAGGGCATGTACCCGCCCATGCAGCTCGACGAGGAGCGCGACGCCGACGGCACCGTGCGCCGGCAGGGGCAGGACTACTACCTCAAGCCGATGAACTGCCCCATGCACAACCTGGTGTTCGGGTCCCGCGGCCGCTCCTACCGCGAGCTGCCGCTGCGGCTGTTCGAGTTCGGCACCGTCTACCGGTACGAGAAGTCCGGCGTCATCCACGGCCTCACCCGCGCCCGCGGCTTCACCCAGGACGACGCGCACATCTACTGCACCCCGGAGCAGATGGCCGGGGAGCTGCGCGGCCTGCTCGACTTCGTGCTGGGCCTGCTCGCCGACTACGGCCTGTCCGACTTCTACCTCGAGCTGTCCACCCGCAACCCGGAGAAGTCCGTGGGGTCGGACGAGAGCTGGGAGGTGGCCACCGAGGCGCTGCGCCAGGCGGCCCTGGACTCGGGCCTCGAACTCGTGCCCGACCCGGGCGGCGCCGCGTTCTACGGCCCGAAGATCTCCGTGCAGGCCCGCGACGCCATCGGCCGCAGCTGGCAGATGTCGACCATCCAGGTCGACTTCAACCTGCCCGAGCGCTTCGGCCTGGAGTACACCGCCGCCGACGGCTCCCGCCAGCGGCCGGTCATGCTGCACCGCGCGCTGTTCGGCTCGATCGAGCGCTTCTTCGCCGTCCTCACCGAGCACTACGCCGGCGCGTTCCCCGCGTGGCTCGCGCCGGTGCAGGTGGTCGGCATCCCGGTGACCGACGACCAGGTCGGCTACCTGACCGACGTCGCGCTGCGGCTGCGCGAGCACGGCATCCGGGTCGAGGTCGACGACTCCGACGACCGGATGCAGAAGAAGATCCGCAACGCCAGCAAGCAGAAGGTGCCGTTCGTGCTCATCGCCGGCGCCACCGACGCCGAGGCCGGCGCGGTGTCCTTCCGCTACCGCGACGGCAGCCAGCGCAACGGGGTGCCGGTCGCCGAGGCGGTCGACGTCGTCGTCGCCTGGGTGCGGGCCCGGCACAACGCCGACCCGACCGCCGACGTCCCCGCGGGGACCCCGTGACCATCGGCCCGGACGGCTTCTCCGTCCCGGTCTCCAGCGACGACGGCGGCCCCGCCACCGTCTTCGAGCACCTGTGGACGCCCTACCGGATGGCCTACATCCGCGGCTCGGGCAAGCCCACCGGCGAGCACGACTGCCCGTTCTGCCTCATCCCGGCCATGCCGGACGAGGAGGGCCTGGTGGTCGCGCGCGGGGAGACGGTCTTCGCGGTCCTCAACCTCTACCCGTACAACGCCGGGCACCTCATGGTGGTCCCGTACCGGCACGTGCCCGACTACACCGACCTCACCGACGCCGAGGTCGCCGAGCTGGGCGCGTTCACGCAGACGGCGATGCGGGTGGTGCGGCAGGTGACCGGAGCGCACGGCTTCAACATCGGGATGAACCAGGGCGCGGTGGCCGGCGCCGGCATCGCCGACCACCTGCACCAGCACGCGGTGCCGCGGTGGGGCGGGGACACCAACTTCATGCCGGTGATCGGCCTCACCCGGGTGCTGCCGCAGGTGCTCGCCGAGACCCGCACGCTGCTGGCCCGGCACTGGCCGGACGCCGCGGCGCCGGGCGCGGGGAGCTGACGGTGCTCGGCTCGGGCGCGCGCGCCGCCGTCGGCCGGTTCTGGGCGCCGGTGGCCGCCCGCCTCGCGCGCGCCGGGGTCACCCCGGACATGGTCACCGTCACCGGGACCGTCGGCGCGATCGTCGCCGCGGTCACGCTCATCGCGCACGGCGTGCTGTTCTGGGGCGCGTTCGCCGTCACCCTGTTCGTGCTGCTCGACATGCTCGACGGCGCCCTGGCCCGCGCCCGCGGCGGGGGCTCGGCGTTCGGCGCGGTGCTCGACTCCACCTGCGACCGCGCCGTCGACGCCGCCGTCTTCGGGGCGCTCGTGTGGTGGTACACCGGCGCGGGCGAGGACCGGCTGCTCGCGCTGCTGGCCCTCGTCGGGCTCACCCTCGGCGTGCTCACCAGCTACATCAAGGCGCGGGCCGAGGGCGTCGGGATCCCGTGCGACGTCGGCCTGGTCGAGCGCACCGAGCGGCTGATCCTCGTGCTCACCGGCACCGGCTTCACCGGCCTGGGCATCCCGTACGCCGTCGACGTCGGGCTGTGGCTGCTCGTCGTCGGCGGGGTGGTGACCGTGGGTCAGCGGGTCGTGGCCGTGCACCGCGGCGCCCGCGGCCGCAGCCTGACCCCCACCGCCCCGGCTCCGTGACCGGCCTGCGCGCCCGGGCCGCCTCGCGCGCCGCCGACCTCGGCTACGCCGCGGGCTGGACGGCGGTGCAGTGGCTGCCCGAGCCGGTGGCCCGGGGCGCCTTCGACGCCGGCGGCCGCCTGGCCGCCCGGCGCGACGGCCGCGGCGTGCGGCAGTTGCGCGCCAACCTGCGGGTGGCCACCGGCGGCGAGCTCGACGACGCCGAGCTCGCCGCGCTCACCGAGCGGGGGCTGCGGTCCTACGCCCGCTACTGGCAGGAGGCGTTCCGGCTGCCTCGGCTGCCCGGCGCGCGGATCGTGGCCGGCACCACGCACTCCGGCGTGGAGCACCTCGAGCGGGCCCGGGACGCCGGGCGCGGCGTCGTCATCGCCCTGCCGCACAGCGGCAACTGGGACGCCGCCGGCGTGTGGCTGGTCGACTGGCTGGGCGGGCCCTTCACGACCGTCGCCGAACGGCTCCGGCCGGAGTCGCTCTACCGGCGGTTCCTGGACTACCGGGAGTCGCTCGGCATCCGGGTGCTGCCCCTCACGGGGGGCGAGCGGCCCAGCTCCGCGGTGCTGCGCGAGGAGCTCGCCGCCGGGGGCTTCGCCTGCCTGCTCACCGACCGCGACCTCGGCCCCGGCGGGGTCCCGGTGGAGTTCTTCGGCCGGCCGACGACGATGCCCGCCGGCCCGGCGCTGCTGGCCGCGAGGACCGGCGCCGCCCTGCACCCGGCCGTCTGCCGGTTCACCGGGCGCGGCTGGGAGTTCGCCGTCTCGCCGGAGGTGCGCGTCGACGGGCCCGGCCGCCTGCGCGACCGGGTGGCGAGGGGGATGCAGGGCGTGGCCGACGCCTTCACCGACGCCCTCGCGGTGGCGCCCGAGGACTGGCACGTGCTCGGCCGCGTCTGGGCCGACGTGCCGCCCGACCCGCCGACCACGGGGCGCCGCTGATGCGGATCGGCCTGGTCTGCCCGTACCAGTGGGACGTGCCCGGCGGGGTGCAGTACCACGTGCGCGACCTCGCCGAGACCCTGCGCGGGCTCGGCCACCACGTCGAGGTGCTCACCCCGGCCGAACACGAGGAGTCGCTCCCCGACCGGTGGGTCACCTTCGCGGGGCGCACGGTCCCGGTGCCCTACAACGGCTCGATGGCCAGCGTGCAGTTCGGCCCGGTCTCGGCCGCGCGGGTGCGCCGCTGGCTGCGCGAGGGGCACTTCGACGTCGTCCACGTGCACGACCCGGCGCCGCCGTCGATCGGCCTGCTGGTCTGCATGATCGCCACCGGGCCGATCGTGGCCACCTTCCACGCCGCCACCGTCCGGTCGAAGTGGCTGGCCGCGTGGGGGCCGGTGGTGCGGCCGTGGCTGGAGAAGATCAGCGGCCGGATCGCGGTGTCGGACTTCGCCCGCCGCGTGCAGGTCGAGCACCTCGGCGGCGACGCGGTGATCATCCCCAACGGCGTGCACGTGCCGTTCTTCGCCGAGGGGCCGACCCTGCCGGGGGCCGCCCGAGGGGTCGACGGCCCGACCGTGGGGTTCCTCGGGCGCTACGACGAGCCGCGCAAGGGCCTGCCGGTGCTGCTGGAGGCCATGCGCACCGTGGTGGCCCAGCACCCGGGCGCGCGGCTGCTCATCGCCGGCCGCGGCGACCCCGACGCGCTGCGCCAGGCGGTGGGGGAGGACCTGCGCCCCTCGGTCGCCCTGCTCGGGGAGCTGTCGGAGGCCGACAAGGCCGCGTTCCTGCGCTCGGTCGACGTCTACTGCGCGCCGAACCTGCTGGGGGAGAGCTTCGGCGTCGTGCTCATCGAGGCGATGGCCGCCGGCGCGCCGATCGTCGCGAGCGACCTCGACGCCTTCGCCCGCGTCCTCGAGGACGGCACCGCCGGCGTCCTGGTGCGCCGCGGCGACGCCCCGGCGCTGGCCCGGGCGCTGTCGGACCTGCTCCGAGACCCGGCCCGCCGGCAGGCGCTGTCGGCGGCCGGGCGGGAGGCCGCGGCCGCCTACGACTGGCAGGTCGTCGCCCGCCGCGTGCTCGCCGTCTACGAGACCGTCGCCGCCCCCGGCGCCGAGGTGACCGCCGCCGACGACGCCGGGCTGGCCGCCGCCACCGGCTCGCCGGGCTCCCCGGACGGGGTGTTGCCGTCCCTGCTGCGGCGCGTCCGGCGCTAGCGTGGGCGTCCGTGACGCCCGACGCCTGGTTGCTCCTCGCCGCGGGGGTCGTCGCGCTGCTGCTGGCGTGGACCGCCTGGACGCTCACCCGCCTGCGCCGCCTGGAGGCCCGCGTGGCCCGCACCTGGGCCGTGCTCGACGACCGGCTCCGGCAGCGCGCCGACCTGGCCGCCGACCTCGCCTCGGAGCACTCCGCCGCGCTCGGTGAGGAGCGGGCCGGGCGGCTCAAGACCGCCGCCCACGACGCCCGCTACCCGCAGGCGGGCGACCGCGAGCTGGCGGAGAACGCCCTCGGCCGGGAGCTGCGGGCGCTGCCCCGCGAGGTCGCCGGCGTGCCCGCCCCGCGGCTGGCCGCGCTGGCCGAGGCCGACGCCCGGATGGGGCTGGCCCGGCGGTTCTACAACGACGCCGTCCGCGACACCCACCTGCTGCGCCAGCGCCGGCTGCCGCGGCTGCTGCGGCTGCACGCCGACCGCCCGCTGCCGCGCTTCTTCGACGTCGAGGACGGCCTCGACGCCGTCCCGCTCGGCGCCGGCACGCCCCGCGGCTGACCCGTCCCCGCCTCCCGCTCCCCGCGGCCGGGACGGCGCCCGCGGCGCGCTCGGTAGGATCGACGGGTCCGCCCGCGCTCCGGTGCCGGGCGCCGGGACGAGGGAGGACAGCCGTGAGCGGCCATTCCAAGTGGGCGACCACCAAGCACAAGAAGGCCGCGATCGACGCCAAGCGCGGGAAGCTGTTCGCCAAGCTGATCAAGAACATCGAGGTGGCGGCCCGCACCGGCGGCGGTGACCCGGCCGGCAACCCGACGCTCTACGACGCCATCCAGAAGGCGAAGAAGTCGTCGGTGCCCAACGACAACATCGACCGCGCGGTCAAGCGCGGGTCCGGCGCCGAGGCCGGCGGCGTGGAGTACCAGAACATCACCTACGAGGGCTACGCGGCCGGCGGCGTCGCGGTGCTCATCGAGTGCCTCACCGACAACAAGAACCGGTCGGCCTCCGAGGTGCGCACCGCCATGACCCGCAACGGCGGCTCGATGGCCGACCCGGGCTCGGTGTCCTACCTGTTCACCCGCAAGGGCGTCATCGTCGTGCCGCAGGCCGACGGCGTCGACGAGGACACCGTGCTCATGGCCGTCCTCGACGCCGGCGCCGAGGAGGTCCGCGACCTCGGTGACACCTTCGAGGTCGTCTGCGAGCCCACCGACCTGGTCGCGGTGCGCACCGCCCTGCAGGACGCCGGCATCGACTACGACTCGGCCGAGGCGGGTTTCGTGCCCAGCGTGACCGTGGAGCTCGACGAGGAGGGCGCCGGCAAGGTGTTCCGCCTCATCGACGCGCTCGAGGACTGCGACGACGTGCAGAACGTGTACGCCAACTACGACGTCCCCGACGAGGTCCTCGCCAACGTCGGATGAGGCCGGTCGGTCCCGCCCGTCTCACCCGCCCCGGACACCCCGCCGCTGACGGCCCCCGCGCCCCGCGCGGCCCGAGCATGGGTCCGACGCGCCGCACGCCGCGGCGCCCGGGGGACGCGGGGACCAGGTGGCCGGAGCGAGCGCACGCGCCGCACGCGTGCTCCTCGTGCTGCTGCTGTGGGCCGGCGTGCTCGGCGGGATCGCCCCGCCGGAGCCGGTCGTCGCCGCGACCCGGACGCCCGCCGTCCTGCTGCCCGCCGGCCTCCCCGACGCCGCCGCCGAGCCGGTGGGGCGGCGCCCGGCGGTGGGCCAGGTGGCCCGCGTGACCGCCGTCCCGCCGCCGGAGGTCGCGCCGGCCGCCGGGGGTGTCGTCGCCGAGGTGGCGGCCGCCCCGGCGCCCGCCCCGGCCGCCCCGGAGGCGGAGCGGCCCGCCGAGCCCGCGCCCGGCGTCCTGCCGCTCGACGTCGACGCCGGCGGGTCGGCGCAGGTGGTCACCGTCGTCGCCGCCTCCTCCGGGGCCACCACCGCCGAGCTGACCGCCTGGGAGCTCGGCGCGACCGGCTGGACGGCGGTGCTCGGGCCGTGGCCGGCCCGGGTCGGCTCCGCCGGGATCGGCGCTGCCCGCGAGGGCTCCACCCGCACCCCGGCCGGCACCTTCGCCCTGCCCGAGGCGTTCGGCCGGGCCGCCGACCCCGGGAGCGGCCTGCCCTACCGGCAGGTCGACGCCGAGGACTGGTGGGTCTCCGACGTCGCCAGCCCGCTGTACAACCAGCACGCCCGGTGCGCCGCCGGCACCTGCCCCTTCGACGAGCGGGCGGGGGAGAACCTGCTGGCCGCCGGTGCCGTGTACGACCACGCCGTCGTCATCGGCTACAACAGCGGCGGGACGCCGGGCGCCGGGTCGGCGTTCTTCCTGCACGTGACGAACGGCGCGCCGACCGCCGGCTGCGTGGCGGTCGAGCGCGGCCGGCTGCAGGCGCTGCTGCGGTGGCTCGACCCCGCGGCCGGCCCGCTGGTGGCCATCGGCATCGCCTGAGACCGAGCCCGAGCCGGTGCCGCCCGCGCGCCTGCACGCCGCGTGTTGCGCCGCGGCGCCGTCGTCGGGGACCGTTACGGTGGACGTCGAACAGGCGTTCGGAGGAAGGGGGCGGGCATGCGCGTGCTCGGCATCGACCCGGGGCTCACCCGGTGCGGGTGGGGCGTGGTCGACGGCCGTCCCGGCGCGCGCCCGGCCGCGGTCGGGGTGGGCGTCATCCGCAGCTCCGCCGACCTCGACCTGGAGCTGCGGCTGCTCGAGCTGCACACCCAGGTGACGGCGCTGCTGCGCGAGCACCGGCCCGACGTGGTGGCCATCGAGCGCGTGTTCACCCAGAACAACAAGGGCACCGCCACCGGCACGGCGCAGGCCGCCGGGGTGGCGGCCCTCGCCGCGGCGCAGGCCGACCGCCCGGTCGCCTGGCACACGCCGAGCGAGGTCAAGGCGGCCATCTCCGGCAACGGCCGCGCGGACAAGGAGCAGGTCACCCTCATGGTCACCCGGGTGCTGGGCCTCGCGGCCGCCCCCAAGCCGGCCGACGCCGCCGACGCGCTCGCGCTGGCCGTCTGCCACGTGTGGCGCGGCCCGGCCCAGCAGCGGCTCAGGGTCGCGGCGATCGCCGGCGGCATCGGCGCGCCGGTCGTGCAGCGGACCCTGCCGCGCTGGCAGGGGGTGTCCCGGTGATCGCCAGCGTCAACGGCCGGGTGGCCGCCGTCGGCCCCGACGGCGCGGTGGTGGAGGTCGGCGGCGTCGGCCTGTCGGTGCAGTGCACGCCGGGCACGATCGCCCGGCTCACGGTCGGCGAGCAGGCGCGCCTGGCCACCAGCCTCGTCGTCCGCGAGGACTCCCTGACCCTGTACGGCTTCGCCGACGACGACGAGCGCCAGCTGTTCGAGCTGCTGCAGACGGCCAACGGCGTCGGCCCGCGGCTGGCGCAGGCGGTGCTGGCCATCCACCCGCCGCGCGAGGTCCGCCGCGCCGTCTCGATGGCCGACGTCAAGGCCCTCATGCAGGTGCCCGGCATCGGCAAGAAGGGCGCCGAGCGGCTGATCCTCGAGCTCCGCGACCGGCTGGGCGCCACCACCACCGACACGCCGCTCGACGGGGCGCCGGCCGCCGCGGGCTCGCCGATCACCCCGGTGGCGCCGTGGCGCGACCAGCTGTCCTCGGCGCTGGTCGGGCTCGGCTGGTCCAGCCGCGAGGCCGACACCGCGCTCACCGCCCTGGCGCCGGTCGCCGACGAGCAGCTCACCACCACCGGCCGGGTCGACGTCGGGTCGCTGCTGCGGCAGGCCCTGCAGCTGCTGGGCCGGTCGTGAGCGCGCCGTTCGACCGGTCGTTGACCGGGGAGGTCGATCAGGGCATCGGCCGCGACTTCGGCGTCTCGCCGCAGGCGGGCGACGAGGAGCGGGTGGTCGAGTCGGCGCTGCGGCCGCACTCGCTCACCGACTTCATCGGCCAGCCCAAGGTCGCCCGCCAGCTGGCGCTGGTCCTCGAGGGCGCCAAGCGCCGCGGCCGGCCGCCGGACCACGTGCTGCTGTCGGGCCCGCCCGGCCTCGGCAAGACCAGCCTCGCGCTGATCATCGGCTCCGAGCTCGGCACCGCCGTGAAGATCACCAGCGGCCCGGCGATCGAGCGCTCCGGCGACCTCGCCGCGATGCTGTCCAACCTCGGCCCCGGCGACGTGCTGTTCATCGACGAGATCCACCGCATCGCGCGGCCCGCCGAGGAACTGCTGTACATGGCGATGGAGGACTTCCGCGTCGACGTCGTCGTCGGCAAGGGGCCCGGCGCCACCGCCATCCCGCTGGAGATCAACCCGTTCACCCTCGTCGGCGCCACCACGCGGGCCGGCCTGCTCACCGGGCCGCTGCGCGACCGGTTCGGCTTCGTCGGGCAGATGGAGTTCTACGAGCCGGCCGAGCTGCAGCAGGTGCTCGCCCGCAGCGCCGACCTGCTCGGCGTCGAGCTCACCGACGACGGGTCGGCGGAGATCGCGCGGCGCTCCCGCGGCACCCCGCGCATCGCCAACCGGCTGCTGCGCCGGGTGCGCGACTACGCCGAGGTGGAGGCCGACGGCCGGGTCACCCGCGCGGTCGCCCGGGCCGCACTGGCGCTCTACGACGTCGACGAGCTGGGTCTGGACCGGCTCGACCGGGCGGTGCTCGACGCGCTGGTCACCAAGTTCAACGGTGGCCCGGTCGGCGTCAGCACGCTCGCGGTCGCCGTGGGGGAGGAGCCGCACACCGTCGAGGAGGTGTGCGAGCCGTTCCTCGTGCGCGCCGGCCTGCTCGCCCGCACCCCGCGCGGGCGGGTGGCCACCGAGGCGGCCTGGCGGCACCTCGGGCGGCCGGTGCCGCGCGGCGGGATCCCCCTCGGTGGTGTCACAGCCGTCCCGCGTGACCCGGGTTCGTCGTCGGAACCCCTCTTCGACGCCTAGACTCATCGGCGCTGGCGCGCAAGTCGGCCCCTCGCGGGCCGCACGGGTCCCGGCTCCGCGACCCGGTGTCGGCGGGGGCCGGCCCGCGCGCCACGGCCGACGTACCCGAGCGGTCCCGACCCGGACCGCACCGACCGCGTGCACGCGAGCGCGGAAGAGAGGCACCCCCGCCGTGGAACTGTTCCCCCTGCTCCTGCTCGTGCTGGCCTTCGTGGCGCTGGTGGTGCTGCCCGCCCGGGCCCGCAAGCGCCAGCAGAACCAGACGCAGTCGGCGCTGGCGATCGGCGTGCCGGTGACGATGGCCGGCGGCGTGTACGCCACCGTGGCCGGCCTCGACGACCCGGCCACCATCCAGGTCGAGGTGGCCCCCGGCGTGGTCGTCACCTACGCGCGCCAGGCCGTCATCCAGGTCCGCCAGCCGGCGGGCGCGGTGCCCGGCCCGCTGGCCACCGGCGAGACCGTCGTCGAGCCGGTGGAGGAGCCCCTCCGGGACGACCGTCCCGGTGACGGCCCCTCCGGCAAGACCCTCTGACGGGATCCCCGGTGGCCAACCGCGCACTGCCGGCGCGCCGGTACTTCGGCGCGTTCGTCCTGATCGTGGCCGTGATGTACGGCCTCGTCTTCTTCATCGGCTCCGACCGGACGCCGCAGCTCGGCCTCGACCTGCGCGGCGGCACCACGGTCACCCTGACCGCGCGCACGCCCGACGGGCAGGCGCCGGCCCCGGAGGACCTCGAGCTCGCCCGCCAGATCATCGAGCAGCGGGTGAACGGCCTCGGCGTCGCCGAGGCCGAGGTGGTCACCGAGGGCGACACGAACATCGTCATCTCGGTGCCCGGCGACGACGGCGAGCAGGCGCGCGAGCTCGGCCAGACCGCGCAGCTGCGGTTCCGCCCGGTGATCGGGGCGCCGGAGCCCGCCGCCCCGGCCGAGACGAGCGACTCCGCGACGCCGTCCGACCCCGCCGCGCCGACCGACGGCGCCACCCCCAGCGACCCGGCGGCGCCCACCGACCCGGCGGCGCCCACCGACGCCTCGTCGTCGTCGGCCCCGGCCACCGGCAGCGACGGCGCCGTCAGCGATCCCGCCCTCGACCCGGACCGGCCCGCGGTCACGCAGGAGGAGGCCGCGGCGCAGTTCGCCACGCTGACCTGCTCGGCGGAGGACACCCGCAGCGAGGTCGCCCGCCCCGACGACTTCGTCGCGGCGTGCAGCGAGGACGGCACGACCAAGTACCTGCTCGGCCCCACGATCATCGAGGGCACCGAGATCGCCGACGCCAGCGCCGGCACGCAGCAGACCACCGGCGAGTGGGTCGTGCTGCTGGACTTCAACAGCGAGGGCCGGGCCACCTGGGCGGAGTACACCGCCGCCAACGTCGGCAGCAACGTCGCCTTCACCCTCGACGGCCGGGTCGTCTCGGCGCCCACCATCCAGGGCGCCATCAACGGCCAGACCACCATCACCGGCCAGTTCGACCAGGCCAGCGCCGAGGAGCTGGCCAACCAGCTGCGCTACGGCGCCCTGCCGCTGACCTTCGAGCAGGCCACCGCCCAGTCGATCTCCACCGAGCTCGGCGCGGAGCAGCTGCGGGCGGGCCTCATCGCCGGCGCCATCGGCATCGCGCTCGTGTTCGTCTACGCGCTGGTCTACTACCGGCTGCTCGGCCTGGTGATGATCGCCAGCCTTCTGCTGTCGGCGGTCGTGGTCTACGCCAGCCTGGTGCTGCTCGGCCGCGAGATCGGCTTCACGCTGAGCCTCGCCGGCATCGCCGGGTTCATCGTCTCGATCGGCATCACGGCCGACTCGTTCGTCGTCTACTTCGAGCGCCTCAAGGACGAGATCCGCGAGGGCCGCAGCCTGCGGTCCGCGGTGCCGCGCGCCTGGGTGCGCGCCCGCCGGACGATCCTGTCGGCCGACGCGGTGAGCTTCCTCGCCGCGGCGATCCTCTACTGGCTGGCCATCGGGGACGTGAAGGGCTTCGCGTTCACCCTGGGTCTGTCCACGGTGCTCGACCTCGTCGTCGTCTTCCTCTTCACCCACCCGCTCATGGCGGTGCTGGCGCGCTTCAAGGCGTTCGGGCAGAGCCGGTTCTCCGGCCTCGGCCGCGTCGACCGCTCGCGCCGCGCCGGCGACCCGATGGCGGCCGCCGAGCGGCAGCTCGTCGGCGCCGGCAGCGGCGGGCGCGCCACCCAGGACAGGAGCCAGGCATGAGCCGCGAGCAGGACCGGCCCGACGAGGAGCTCCCCGTCGGCACCGAGGCCGACGAGGCGCGCGCGGCCGACGCCGACGCCGCCCGGGACGCCGCGGCCGCCGCGGACGACGACGCACTGGCCGACGCCGGCCTGCCCGCCGAGGGGGAGACCGGCACGCGCCGGGCGCCGCACCGCGCCTCGCTCGCGCACCGCCTCTACAACGGCGAGGCCGGGCTCGACGTCGTCGGCCGCAGCCGCCTGATCTACAAGGTCACCGCGGTCGTGGTGCTCGTCTGCATCGCGTCGATGCTGTTCCGCGGGTTCAACTTCGGCATCGACTTCGCCGGCGGCAACAGCTTCCGGCTGCCCGGCGAGACGTCGCAGCTGGAGCAGGTCCGCGAGGCCGCCACCGAGGCCGGCGCCGACGTCGCCTCGGCCCAGGTGGTCGGTGGCAACACGATCCTGCTGCGCACCGGGGCGCTCGACAACGCCGCCGAGCGCGACGTCATCGAGGCCGTCGCCGACGCCGCCGCGATCGACCCCTCGCAGGTCAGCCCCGAGTCGGTGAGCGCCGAGTGGGGCCAGGACATCACCGACCAGGCGCTGTTGGCGCTGGCGGTCTTCCTCGTCGCGGTGATCGCGTTCCTCGCCATCCGGTTCCAGCCGAAGATGGCGGTCGGCGCGATCGTGGCGCTGCTGCACGACCTGGTGGTCACCGCCGGCGTGTACTCGCTGATCGGCTTCGAGGTCACCCCGTCCACGGTCATCGGCCTGCTGACCATCCTCGGGTTCTCCCTGTACGACACCGTCGTCGTGTTCGACAAGGTCGACGAGAACACCCGCGACCTGTCCGGCAGCGCCCGGATGACGTGGGGCGAGGCCGCCAACCTGGCGGTCAACCAGACGCTCATGCGCTCGATCAACACCTCGGTCATCGCGCTGCTGCCGGTGGCGGGCCTGCTGTTCGTCGGCGCCGGGCTGCTCGGGGTCGGCACGCTCAAGGACCTCGCGCTGGTGCTGTTCGTCGGCCTCGCCGCGGGCGCCTACTCCTCGATCTTCCTGGCCACCCCGATCGTCGCCGACCTCAAGGAGCGCGAGCCGGAGGTGCAGGCGCTGCGCCGCCGGGTGCTCGCCCGCCGGTCGGCCGCCGCCCGCCAGGGCGGGCGCGCCGCGGCCGGCCCGGTCGCCAGCGCCCGCCGCAACCGCCCCGCTGTCCGCGGGGGAGTGGCGCTCGCCGAGCGGGACGCCGACACGCTCGGGCCCGCGCAGGCCGACGTCGTCGTGGAGTCGCCGTCGTCGGTGGGCCCGGAGGCCGCCCGCCGGGCGCCCCGCGGCGCGACGGCGGCCCCGCGGCCCGGCCAGCGCCCGCAGCGGCCGGGTGCCCGCCCCGGCGGCGCCGGCAAGAAGCGCCGGTGACCGGGCAGCCGCTCCCGGCCGCGGGCGCGCCGGTCGACGAGGTCATCGCCGCCCTCGCCGTCGACGTCCCCGACTTCCCGACCCCGGGAGTGCTGTTCCGGGACCTCACGCCGGTGTTCGCCGACGGCCCGGCCTTCCGCCGCATCGTGGAGGGCCTGGCCTCGCCGGCGCAGGAGGACCCCCGGGCGGCCGCCGTGGCGCACACCGACGACGGCGTCCACGGCGACCCGGGCTTCGACGTCGTGGTCGGGGTGGAGGCGCGCGGCTTCCTGCTGGCCGCCGCGGTGGCGCTGCACGCCGGCGTGGGCGTTGTGCCGGTGCGCAAGGCCGGCAAGCTGCCGCGCGAGCGCGTGACCGCCGACTACGCCCTCGAGTACGGCACCGCGAGCATCGAGATGCACACCGACTCGCTGCACCGCGGCCAGCGGGTGCTGCTGGTCGACGACGTGCTCGCCACCGGCGGGACGCTCGCGGCGTCCGTCGCGCTCGTCGAGGAGCTCGGCGCGGTCGTCACCGCGGTCTCGGTCGTGGTGGAGCTCGCCGCGCTCGGCGGGCGGGAGCGGCTCGCGCCGCACGCCGTGCACGCCCTCTGGACCACCTGAGGGTTCCGTCCCGGCACCCACCCGGGCCGTTCGCGGCACGGGCGCGGCTAGCATGGGAGGGGAGTTCCTCCGCTGAAGGCAGGAGACGCCGTGGCCCCCGACGCGCCCGCCACCCGCGTGGCTGCCGCGCGGCCCGGGGAGCCCGAGGGGACGGTGCCGGAGGACCAGCGCGCGCCCCTGCCGGCCCGCCCGCTGGTCCGCCGCCCCGACGACGTGGGCAGCGAGCCGCCCGAGGAGGGCGCCGCCCCGCGGCCCCGCCGGGTCCGCGACCGGCTGGCCCGCCGCATCGTCGCGGGGCAGCGCAGCGAGGTCCGGCCGGTCCTCGAGCCGCTGGCCGCGCTGCACCGCCAGAGCCACCCGAAGGCCGACCTCGCGCTGCTCCAGCGCGCCTACGACGTCGCCGAGGCCGCGCACGCCACCCAGAAGCGCAAGAGCGGCGACCCCTACATCACCCACCCGCTCGCCGTCGCCACCGTGCTGGCCGGCCTGGGGATGGACACCACCACGCTCGTGGCGGCGCTGCTGCACGACACGGTGGAGGACACCGGGAAGACCCTCGAGGCGATCAGCGCCGACTTCGGCCCCGAGGTGGCCCACCTCGTCGACGGCGTCACGAAGATCGACAAGGTCAAGCTCGGCGACGCCGCCCAGGCCGAGACGATCCGCAAGATGATCGTCGCGATGGCCCGCGACCCGCGGGTGCTGGTCATCAAGCTCGCCGACCGGCTGCACAACATGCGCACGCTGCGCTTCCTCCCGCCGGAGAAGCAGGAGAAGAAGGCGCGGGAGACGCTGGAGATCCTCGCCCCGCTGGCCCACCGGCTGGGCATGAACACCATCAAGTGGGAGCTCGAGGACCTCGCGTTCGCCACGCTGTACCCCAAGCGCTACGACGAGATCGTCCGCCTGGTGGCCGAGCGCGCGCCCTCGCGCGACACCTACCTGGCCGAGGTCACCTCGTCGGTCACCGAGCAGCTCAAGGCCGCCAAGATCGAGGCCGTCGTCACCGGCCGGCCCAAGCACTACTACTCGATCTACCAGAAGATGATCGTCCGCGGCCGGGACTTCACCGACATCTGGGACCTCGTCGGCATCCGGATCCTCGTCGACACGGTCCGCGACTGCTACGCCGCGCTGGGCATCATGCACGCGCACTGGCAGCCGGTCCCGGGCCGCTTCAAGGACTTCGTCGCGATGCCGAAGTTCAACATGTACCAGTCGCTGCACACGACGGTGATCGGCCCGCAGGGCAAGCCGGTCGAGCTGCAGATCCGCACGCACGACATGCACCGCACCGCCGAGTACGGCATCGCCGCGCACTGGAAGTACAAGGAGAAGGCCCGCACCGGCGGCCGCCCCGGGCCCGGCGAGTTCGGCGCCACGAAGGCCGGCTCACCCGACGACATGCTGTGGCTTCGCCAGCTGCTCGACTGGCAGCGCGAGGCCCAGGAGCCCGGCGAGTTCCTCGAGACCCTGCGCTACGACCTCGGTCCGCAGGAGGTCTTCGTCTTCACGCCGAAGGGCGACGTCATCAGCCTGCCCGGCGGCGCGACGCCGGTGGACTTCGCCTACGCGGTGCACACCGAGGTCGGCCACCGCTGCATCGGCGCCCGGGTCAACGGCACGCTGGTCAGCCTCGACAGCACGCTGAACAACGGCGACGTCGTCGAGATCTTCACCTCCCGCTCGCCCACGGCCGGCCCGTCGAAGGACTGGCTGGGCTTCGTCGGCTCCTCCCGCGCCCGCACCAAGATCCGGCAGTGGTTCACCAAGGAGCGCCGCGACGACGCCGTCGAGGCCGGCAAGGAGGCGCTCACCCGCGCCATGCGCAAGGCCGGCCTGCCGCTGCAGCGCCTGCTCGGCGGCGACGCGCTGGCCACGCTGGCCAAGGACCTGCGGCTGGCCGACGTCACCGCGCTCTACGCCGCGGTCGGGGAGAACCAGATGTCGGCGGCCTCGGTCGTCGACAAGCTGATCACCGCGCTCGGTGGCGCGGAGGGCGCGGTCGAGGACATCGCCGAGACCGCGATCCCCACCCGCCGGCCGGTGCACCGCCGCGCCGCGGGCGACCCGGGCATCGTCGTCCACGGCATGAGCGACGTGTGGGCCAAGCTCGCCAAGTGCTGCACCCCGGTGCCCGGCGACGACGTCCTGGGCTTCGTCACCCGCGGTGGCGGGGTCAGCGTGCACCGCACCGACTGCACCAACGCCGCCGACCTGCGGCGCAAGAGCGAGCGGCTGGTCGAGGTCGAGTGGGCCAGCCAGCCCGGGTCGGTCTTCCTCGTCTCCATCCAGGTGGAGGCGCTCGACCGGCACCGGCTGCTCTCCGACGTCACCAAGGCGCTGGCCGACGAGCGGGTCAACATCCTGTCGGCGTCGGTGCAGACCAGCCGCGACCGGGTGGCGGTCAGCCGGTTCACCTTCGAGCTGGCCGACCCGGCCCACCTCGGCGCGGTGCTGCAGACGGTGCGCAACGTCGAGGGCGTCTTCGACGTCGAGCGGGTGACCGCCTAGCGGCGCAGCCGGCGCGCTTCAGGCCCGGCGGGCCACCACGGCCCACAGCGGGTCGCCCGGACCCGGCGGGGTGCGCAGCGACACCGCGGCCTCGCCGAAGGCGCCGCTGCGCCGGACCAGCTCGGCCACCAGGGCGCCGTGCTGCTCGTCGGAGGTGGCCAGCCAGCCCCGCACGGCCTTGGTGGGGAAGCACCGGTTCGAGTACGTCACCGCGAGCACCCCGCCAGGGCGCAGCACCCGGCCCACCTCGGCGAGCACCTCGACCGGCCGCGTGAGGTAGTCGATCGACACGCAGCAGACCGCGGCGTCCACGTCGCCGTCGGGCAGCGGCAGCCGCGGGTCGGCGTTGAGGTCGTGCACCACCCGCTCGGTGGCCGCGGCGTTGGCGGCGAGCTCGGCGGCGTTCATGCCGAGCACGACCAGCTCGGCCGGCGGGGTCCGGAAGTGCGACACCCACGACGACATGAGGTCGAGCACCCGGGTGGGTGCCGGGGCCGACCCGTCGATGCCGAGCTCGGCGTAGAGGTCGCCGACCGCGGCGATCGCGCCGTCGTCGATGTGGGTGACCAGCCGCGGCGGCCCGTAGAACTCCGCGTCGGGCCGCTCGTCGGCGCGGTCGAAGAAGCCGGGCGGGAAGCCGGCGTACGGGTCGCCGGCGTACGCGTCGCCGGCCGCGGGGCCGGTCATCCCACCGGCGCCATCGAGGTGATGGTCACCGGGACGTTCGGGGCGCCGCCGCCCGGCGAGGGGTCCAGCGAGCCGTCGTTGCCGTTGGCGGCCACCGCGTCGAGCACCGCGAGCCCGGCGTCGTCGACCGTGCCGACCACCGTGTAGTCGGGGGAGAGCAGGCTGTCGCCCCACACCAGGAAGAACTGGCTGCCGTCCAGACCCTGCCCGCTGTTGGCCATGGCGATCGTGCCGCGCGGATAGGTCTCGTCGCCGTCGACGTCGGTGGCGAACGCGTACGTGGGCCCGCCCGCGCCGGTGCCGGTCGGGTCGCCGCACTGCAGCACCTGCAGGCCGCCGCCGTCGACCTCGCGGTGGCAGGCCGAGCCGTCGAAGAAGCCCTCCTCCGCGAGGTGCAGCGTGCTGGCCGCGGCGCACGGGGCGCCGGCCCGGTCGAGGACCAGGCCGATGTCGCCCAGCGACGTCGCCATCCGCACCGTCACGGTGCCCTCCGCGGGCACCCGCGCGTCGGGCGGGGCGACGTCGACGGCGTACGGGTTGCCCGACCGGGCCGCGACCCACTCGCAGGTCGCCGTCGCCCCCGTCGGGCCCGCGCCGGTGCCGCCGCCCCCGCCCCCGGTGGAGGCGGGCGCGGCGGACCCGGACACGCTGCCCCCGCACGCGGCCAGGGGCACCAGCGCGCCGGCGAGCAGCCCGGCGCGCAGCCGGCGGCTCATCCGACGACGGTCATCGTCTGGATGGTCACCGGGAGGTTGGGCGCGCCGCCGCCCGGGCTCGGCTCGAAGGAGCCGTCGTTGCCGGCCGCGGCGATGGTGTCGAGCACGGCGAGGCCCGCCTCGTCGACGGTGCCGACGGCGGTGTAGTCCGGGGAGAGCTGGGTGTCGACGAAGCAGAGGAAGAACTGGCTGCCGGTGGAGCCGGGGGTGCCGCTGTTGGCCATGGCGATCGTGCCGCGCGGGTAGGTCGTCTCCGGCGTGACCTCCTCGGCGAACTTGTAGGTCGGGCCGCCGGAGCCGGTGCCGGTCGGGTCGCCGCACTGCAGCACGCCGAAGGTGGGCTGGTTGACCTCGCGGTGGCAGGGGCTGCCGTCGAAGAACTGCTGCGAGGCGAGGTACGCGAAGCTCGCCGCGGCGCACGGCGCCTTGGCCCGGTCGAGGGTGAGCGGGATGTCGCCCTGGTCGGTGCTCATGAGCAGCGAGACGGTGCCGCTGGCCGGCGTCGCGGCCGGGTCGGGCGGGGTGCCGGCCTCGGTGAGGTTCGGGTTGCCCGAGGTGTCCGGCGCGTAGGTGCAGGTCACCGTGCCGTCGGCGTTCGTCGTCGCCGGGGCGGCCGTGGCCTCCGGGGCGGCGCTGGTGCTGGTGCCCGTGGCGGCCGCGCTGTCCGGGTCGTCGCCGCCGCCGATGCCGGCGAACAGCGCCACCGCCCCGGCCACCACCGCGACGGCGACGACGGTGACGACGACGAGCAGGTTGCGGCGGCGCTTGCGGGCCAGTTCGGCGCGGCGCTCGAGCTGCTTCTGCAGGCGCCGCTGCGCGGCAACCCGCCGCTGCTTGTTGGTGGGCACGGGTCGGACACTCCTCGGACGGACGGCTGCGCGGCGGGGGCGCAGATCGGGCCTCGGCCGCGGTCCGCGGTCTCCCCGCTGGTCGGTCCGCGAGTGTAGGTGCCGCGCCTGTGGGCGCCCGGTTGCCGGACCGGAGCGGCCGCGATCACCCGCGTAACCTGCACGGGTGCTCATCCGCTCGTTCCCGGCCGGCGCCTTCGGCACCAACTGCTACGCCGTCGCCCCCGGGCCGCGGTCGGAGTGCGTCGTCGTCGACCCCGGCATGGACGCGGTGGAGCCGCTGGCCCGCGTGCTCGCCGAGGACGGGCTCAAGCCGGTCGCCGTCGTGCTCACCCACGGCCACCTCGACCACACGTTCTCCGTGCTGCCGGTCTGCGACGGCTACGACATCCCGGCCTACCTGCACCCCGACGACAACGGGATGCTCAGCGACCCGGCCCGCTGGCACGGCCCGGCGCTCGCGCCGCTGGTCACCGGCGTCCGGCTGCCCGACCCCGCCGACGTGCGCCCGCTCGACGACGGCGCCGTCCTCCCGCTCGCCGGCGTCGAGCTGACCGTGCGCCACGCCCCCGGCCACACCCGGGGCTCCGTCGTCTTCTCCCTCGACCTCGGGGAGGCCCCCGGCCTGCTCGCCGGCGACGTGCTCTTCGCCGGGTCGGTCGGCCGGGTGGACCTGCCCGGCGGCTCCTGGGACGCGATGCTCACCTCGCTGCGCGAGGTGGTGCTGCCGCTCGACGACGAGACCGTCGTGCTGCCCGGCCACGGCCCCGCGACGACGATCGGCCGCGAGCGGGCCACCAACCCCTACCTGGCCGAGGCCGCCGCCGGGGCCGGGACCGCGCCGAAGGGCCGCGGGCTGTGAACGGCCTGACCGCCCCCAAGGGCACCTTCGACGTCCTCCCGCCGGACTCGGCGCGGTTCCTCGCCGTCCGCGACACCCTCACCGCGCCGCTGCGGCGGGCCGGCTACGGCTACGTCGAGACGCCGGTGTTCGAGGAGACCGCCGTCTTCAGCCGCGGGGTGGGGGAGTCCACCGACGTCGTGACGAAGGAGATGTACACCTTCGCCGACCGCGGCGGCCGCTCGCTCACGCTGCGCCCCGAGCTCACCGCCGGCCTCATGCGCGCGTTCATCGAGCACCGGCTGCACACCGGCCCGCTGCCGGTGAAGCTGTGGACCGTGGGGTCGGCCTTCCGGTACGAGCGCCCGCAGGCCGGCCGCTACCGGCACTTCACCCAGGTCGACATGGAGGCCCTCGGCGTCGACGACCCGGCGCTGGACGCCGAGGTGGTGGCGCTGGCGGTGCAGGGCTTCCGCGACCTCGGCCTGCGCGACTTCGAGCTGCTGCTCACCTCGCTCGGCGACGCCACCTGCCGCCCGCAGTACCGCGAGCTGCTCGTGGCCTACCTGGAGAAGCTCGACCTCGACGAGGAGACGCGGCGCCGCGCGGAGATCAACCCGCTGCGCGTGCTCGACGACAAGCGGCCCGAGGTGCAGGCCCAGCTCGACGACGCCCCGCTCATGGTCGACCACCTGTCGGACTCCACGAAGGCGCACTACGACGCCGTCCGCCAGCACCTGACCGACCTCGGCGTGACCTGGACCGAGGCGCCCAAGCTGGTGCGCGGGCTGGACTACTACACCAAGACGACCTTCGAGTTCGTCCACTCCGGCCTCGGCGCGCAGTCGGCGATCGGCGGCGGCGGGCGCTACGACGGGCTGTCGGCCGCGCTCGGGGGGCCCGACGTGAGCGGCATCGGCTACGCCGTCGGCGTCGACCGGACCCTGCTGGCCGTGCAGGCCGAGGGCCTCGACATCGGCGCGACCGCCGGCGTGCAGGCCTTCGTCGTCCCGCTGGGCGCGGAGGCCAAGCGGCTGGCCGTCCGGCTGGTCGGGCAACTGCGGCAGGCCGGGGTGTCCGCGGACACCGTCTACGGCGACCGCGGGCTCAAGGGCGCCATGAAGGCCGCCGACCGGTCGGGTGCCTCGCACGCGGTCGTGATCGGCGAGCGCGACCTGGCCGACGGCGTCGGCCAGCTGAAGGACCTGCGCACGGGGGAGCAACGCGCCGTCCCCGTGGGCGACCTGTACGAGGCGCTGCGGACTGCCGTGACCCAGGAAGTGGGAGAGAACTGATGGAGACCCGACCCCTCGGACGGACCGGTGCCGACGTCGGCGTCGTCGGCCTGGGCACCTGGCAGCTGGGCGGCGACTGGGGCGACGTCGACGAGCGGACCGCGGCCGACGTGCTCGACGCGGCCCTCGACGCCGGTGTGACCCTGCTCGACACCGCCGACGTGTACGGCGACGGCCGCAGCGAGGAGCGCATCCGCAAGGCGCTGGCCGCCCGGTCCGACCGGCCGTTCGTGGCCACCAAGGCCGGCCGCCGCGCCGACCCCTTCGAGGCCGCCCAGTACACGCCGGAGAACCTGCGCGCGTGGGTCGACCGGTCGCGGCGCAACCTCGGTGTCGAGACCCTCGACCTGGTGCAGCTGCACTGCCCGCCCACCGCGGTGTACTCCGACGAGCGGGTCTACGACGCGCTCGACGCGATGGTCACCGACGGCGCCATCGCCGCCTACGGCGTCTCGGTGGAGACCGTCGCCGAGGGCCTGACGGCGCTGCAGCACCCCGGCGTGCAGACCATCCAGGTCATCCTCAACGTGTTCCGCCGCAAGCCGCTGGAGGAGCTGCTGCCCGCGGCCGCCGCGGCCGGTGTCGGCATCCTCGCCCGCGTGCCGCTGGCCAGCGGCCTGCTGTCGGGGAAGTACGACGAGTCGACGACGTTCGGTGCCGACGACCACCGCAACTACAACCGTCAGGGCGAGGCCTTCGACGTCGGCGAGACCTTCGCCGGCGTCCCCTACGAGGTGGGCGTGGCCGCCGCGCGCGAGTTCACCGCGATCTGCGGCGACCGCTCGCCGGCCCAGGTCGCGCTGCGCTGGGTGATCCAGCAGCCCGGCGTCACCTGCGTCATCCCCGGCGCCCGCTCGGTGGAGCAGGCCCGGTCCAACGCCGCGGCCGCCGACCTCCCGGCCCTGACCGACGGCGAGCTGACCGACCTCGAGCGCCTCTACGACGAGCGCATCCGTCAGCACGTGCACGACCGCTGGTGACCCACCCCCTGAGAGAGGCCCTCTAGTGCTCCGCACCCACGACGCCGGCACGCTGCGCGCGTCCGACGCCGGCTCCACCGTCACCCTCGCCGGCTGGGTGGCCCGCCGGCGCGACCACGGCGGCGTCGTCTTCGTCGACCTGCGCGACGCCTCGGGCTACGTCCAGGTCGTCGTCCGCGAGGAGGAGGCGCACGCGCTCCGCAACGAGTTCTGCGTGCTCGTCACCGGCGAGGTCCGGCAGCGCCCGGCGGGCAACGAGAACCCCGAGCTGCCCACCGGCGAGATCGAGGTGGCCGCCGCCGAGCTGCGGGTGCTCTCGCCGTCGGCGCCGCTGCCGTTCCCGATCGAGACCGACGTCGCCGCCGGCGACGACGTCCGCTACAAGTACCGCTACCTCGACCTGCGGCGGCAGGGCCCGGCGCGGATCCTGCGGCTGCGCAGCGAGATCAACCGGGTCGCCCGCGGCGTCATGGCCGGGCACGGCTTCACCGAGGTGGAGACGCCCGACCTCACCCGCTCCACCCCCGAGGGCGCCCGCGACTTCCTCGTGCCGGTGCGGCTGCAGCCGGGCAAGTGGTACGCGCTGCCGCAGTCGCCGCAGCTGTTCAAGCAGCTGCTGATGATCGGCGGGCTGGAGCGCTACTACCAGATCGCCCGCTGCTTCCGGGACGAGGACTTCCGCGCCGACCGGCAGCCGGAGTTCACCCAGCTCGACTTCGAGATGAGCTTCGTCGAGCGCGACGACGTGCTCGCGATCGTCGAGGACGTCGTCCGGGCGCTGTGGCGCGAGCTCGCCGCCTACGACGTCCCCGAGATCCCGCGGATGACCTACCGCGAGGCGATGGACCGGTTCGGGTCGGACAAGCCCGACCTGCGCTTCGGCGTCGAGCTCACCGAGCTGACGTCGTACTTCGCCGACACCCCGTTCCGGGTGTTCCAGGCGCCCTACGTGGGCGCGGTGGTCATGCCCGGCGGCGGGTCGCAGCCCCGGCGCGCGTTCGACGCCTGGCAGGACTGGGCCCGCTCGCGCGGCTACCGGGGCCTGGCCTACGTCACCGTCGGCGAGGACGGCACGCTCGGCGGGCCGGTGGCGAAGAACATCTCCGACGCCGAGCGCGCGGGCCTCGTGGCCGCGGTGGGCGCGAACCCGGGCGACTGCGTGTTCTTCGCCGCGGGCCCGCGGCGGTCCTCGCAGGAGCTGCTCGGCGCCGCCCGCAACGAGATCGCCAAGCGGCTGGAGCTCATCGAGCCGGGCTCCTGGTCGTTCCTGTTCGTCGTGGACTTCCCGATGTTCGAGGAGACCGAGGACGGCGACTGGACCTTCATGCACCACCCGTTCACCTCGCCCACCCCGGAGTGGCGGGACCGGTTCGCCGAGGACAAGGCCAACGCCCTGTCCGACGCCTACGACCTCGTGGTCAACGGCAACGAGCTGGCCAGCGGGTCGGTCCGGATCGCCGACCCCGAGCTGCAGGAGCGGGTGTTCGAGACCCTCGGCATGTCCCGCGAGGAGGCCCGCGAGCGGTTCGGGTTCTTCCTCGAGGCCTTCGCCTACGGGCCGCCGCCGCACGCCGGCGCCGCGCTCGGCTGGGACCGCCTCACCGCGCTGCTGGCCGGCGTCGACTCGATCCGCGAGGTCATCGCCTTCCCGAAGACCGGGGCCGGCTACGACCCGCTGACCGGCGCGCCGACGCCGATTCCCGACGCGCAGCGCAAGGAGGCGGGCATCGACGCCGTCGCCGAGGAACCCGCGCTGCCCGGCGAGCCCGGCGCCCCGGGGCCGAGTGACCCCTCGAAGTGACCCGGCGACCGGGCCGGCTGCCTCAGCCGGCCCGGTCGGCCACCTCGGGCGGCCACACCACCCGGAACCGCTCGAAGACGACCTCGAGGCCGTCGTCCCACGCCTGTCCGCGGGCGGCGAGCGTGCGGGTGAAGTAGCGCAGGTGGCCCGCGAGCCAGCTCGCGCGCGTCCGGTCGCCCTCGCCCTCGTCGTACGCGAAGGCGTCGTCGACGCTGGACAGCGGGCCGATCCGCAGCTCGGTCGTGCGCAGGACCGCGCGGGGGCGCCCGTCGCCGTCGCAGGCGACCCAGTGTCCGCCGATGCGGGGCAGCGGCTCGCCGTCGTCGGCGAAGTCGGCGACCAGGCCGGCGGTGGCCCGCTTGGTGCCGGCGAGCACCAGGCCGATCAGCTCGTCGGCGAGCGCGCGCCCGTCGCCGAAGCGCTCGACGGGCGGGTCGTCCTCGGGCGGGCCGCCGCCCGGCCGCTGCGCGGTGTACGCCGCCCACATCGCCCCGGCCTCGTCGCGTCGCAGGGCGCCCGGCTCCTCGGTGTCCACCGCCGCATCCTCCCCGCCGCCGGCCGCGGTGCGGGAGGATGCCCGCGTCCGGAGGGAGGCCCGCCGTGCGCGTCCTGGTCGCCGCGATGCCCTTCGCCGGGCACGCGACCCCCATGGCGGCGGTGGCCGCCGAGCTGGTCGCCCGCGGGCACGAGGTGCTCGCGTACACCGGCGCCCGGTACGCCGACCGGTTCACCGCCGCGGGGGCGGCCTGGGTGCCCTGGGAGCGGGCGCCGGACTTCGACGACACCGACCTGCGCGCCACCTTCCCCGAGGTCGGCGACGGCCGGGGCATGCGGGCGACGGCCGCCAACCTCGAGCACGTCTTCCTGCGCACCGGCACCGGGCAGGCCCGGGACATCGAGGCGGCCGGGCCGGTCGACCTGCTGGTGAGCGACCAGCTGGCCATCGGCTGCGGCCTGGTGGCCGAGCGGACGGGCACCCCGTGGGCGACGGTCTCGCTGGTGCCGCTGTCGATGCCCTCGCGGGACCTGCCGCCGTTCGGGTCGGGCCTGCTGCCCGGTCGCGGCCGGCTCGGGCGGGCCCGCGACGCGGCGCTGCGGGCGCTGGTGGCCCGGACGGTGGTGCGGCGGATCGACGTCGTGCTCGGCGAGGTGCGGGCCGGGCTCGGCCTGCCGCCGGCCCGGTCCGGGGCACTGTCCGCCTTCGCCTCACCGCAGCTGGTCCTCGCGCACGGGGTGCCCGAGGTCGAGCACCCGCGCAGCGACCTGCCGCGGCAGGTGCACTTCGTCGGCCGGCTGGCGCCGCCGCCGGCCGGGCACGCGGCGCCCGCGTGGCTGCCCGGGCTGCTGGACGACGGCCGGCCGGTCGTGCACGTCACCCAGGGCACCTACGACGTCGACCCGCGCGACCTGCTGCTCCCCGCCCTGCGGGGGCTGGCCGGTTCCGACGTCGTCGTCGCGGCGTCCACCGGGTCGGGGGCGCTGCCAGCGGACGCGGTGCCGCCGAACGCGCGGCAGGCGGAGTTCCTGCCCTACGACGTGCTGCTGCCGCGCACCGCCGTCGTCGTCACCAACGGCGGCTGGGGCGGCGTGCTGGCGGCGCTGGGCGCCGGGGTGCCGCTCGTGGTGGCCGGCGGGACCCTCGACAAGCCCGAGATCGCCCGGCGGGTGGCCGCCTCCGGCACCGGCGTGGACCTGCGGACCGGGCGGCCGGACCCGCGCCGGGTGGCCGCCGCCGTGCACCGCGTGCTGGGCGACCCCGCCTACCGCGCGCGGGCGGCCGCCGTGGCGGCGTCGATGGCGCGGCACGGCGGGGCGCCGGCCGCCGTCGACCTCCTGGAGCGGCTCGCCCGCGACGGTGGCCCGGTGCCGCGCGCCGACGCCGACCCGTGGGGTGTCGGGGGAGCGGTGCCCGCGGGCCCGCCCTAAGGTGCGGCGCATGCCGCTGCGCGCCCGCACCCTGCTCGGACCCGGCCCCTCCAACCCCTACCCGGAGGCGGCGGTCGCGCTGGCGCAGCCGCTCCTCGGGCACCTGGACCCGGTGTTCCTCGGGATCCTCGACGAGACCTCCGAGCGGCTGCGGACGGTGTTCGGCACCGCGAACCGGCGCACGTTGCCGCTGTCGGCCACCGGGTCGGCGGGCATGGAGGCGTCCTTCGTCAACACGGTGGGCCCGGGGGACGTCGTCGTCGTGGCGGTCAACGGGCTGTTCGGCGAGCGGATGGTCGACGTCGCCTCGCGCTGCGGCGCCGAGGTGGTGCGGGTCGACCACGAGTGGGGGCAGCCCGTCGACGCCGCGCGCGTGCTCGAGGCGCACCCCTCGCCCAAGCTGATCGCCGCGGTGCACGCCGAGACCTCCACCGGCGTGCGCTCCGACCTCGAGCCGCTGGCCGCCGGCAAGGGCGACGCGCTGCTGCTGGCCGACTGCGTGACCTCGCTCGGCGGCATCCCGGTGCGCCTGGACGAGTGGGGCGTCGACCTCGCCTACTCCGGCTCGCAGAAGTGCCTGGGCGTGGCGCCGGGCCTCGCGCCGTTCACCATCTCCGACCGGGCGTGGGAGCGGCGGATCGAGAAGCCGCGCAGCTGGTACCTCGACCTCGGCATGCTCGGCGGCTACGCGGGGGAGGCGGCCGGTTCCGGTGGCCGCACCTACCACCACACCGCGCCGACCGGGATGGTCGTGTCACTGCACGCGGGGCTCGGGCGGCTGCTCGACGAGGGCCTCGAGGCGGTGCACGCGCGGCACGCGGAGGCCGGGCGGCTGCTGCACGAGGGCCTGCAGGAGATGGGCCTGGAGCTGTTCGCCGCGGAGGGGCACCGACTGCCGGAGCTGACCACCGTGCGGGTGCCCGAGGGCGTCGACTCCGCGGCGGTGCGCAAGGAGCTGCTCGAGCGCTACGACCTGGAGATCGGTGGTGGCGTCGGCGCCTACGCGGCCACGGTGTGGCGGATCGGCCTGATGGGCCCGAACGCCGCGCCCGACAAGGTGGCCCTGGTGCTGGCGGCCCTGCGCGAGGTCCTCGGCCGCTGAGGCGCGCCCTCCGCTGCCCGTTGATCATCGTCTCGTTGCCGCAGACACGCGCGGACACACCGCCGCGGGCGGCAACGGGACGATGATTCGACTCCTGACGCCGGGTCCACAGCCGCCCCGGCGTCCACAGGTCCCGGCCGGGCCCGGGGAGGTTGCCTCGACCGCACCACGGTCGCGGCGTGGACGACGTGGAACTGCCGCTGGTCTACACCTGGCGCGAGGCACGGAGCGCCGGTGCACGGCGCCGTCAGATCGCCGGGGACGGACGCCGGGTCCCGACCGGTCTCCACCTGTCCTCCGCCGCGGACGACGGCCTGGCGGTGCGCTGCCGTGCGTGGACGCGGCTGCTCCCACCGGACGCCGCATTCGGTCTCGGCACCGCGGCCACGCTGCTCGGCCTCCGGTCTGACCCTCCAGCTGAGGTCGAGGTCGTCCTCCGGCCGCGTCCGGTCCTGCCACAGCGGCGGGGGCTGGCGGTGCACGTCCGCGACCTGCGCGGGGAGGACGTGGTCGACCTCCGGGGACTGCGGGTGCCCTCGGGCGCGCAGACGTTCCTCGACCTGGCGGCACGGCTGACACCGGCGGAACTGGTGGCCGCCGGCGATGCGCTGCTCCGCGCCGGGCACCTCGACGCCGGGGCGCTCGAGCGCCGCCTCGCCCGTGCGAACGGGGTGCGCGGGGTCGTCCGGGCGCGGGAGTGCGCGCCGCTGCTGTCGGCCCGGGCGATGTCCCGACCGGAGAGCCTGCTGCGCTACTGGTTGGTCACCAGCGACCTGCCGGAGCCCAGGTGCAGGTGCCGGTGAACGACCGCCGGGGACGGGTCGTGGCACATGCCGACCTCGGGTACGCCCGGTACCGCGTGGCGGTCGAGTACGAGGGGCGCCAGCACGCCGATCCCCAGCAGTTCGGCCGGGACGTCGACCGGTACTCGCTTCTGGCTGCTGACGGGTGGCTCGTGCTGCGGTTCGCCGGCCGCCACCTCTCGGGGCCGGCGGTGGTGGTGGAGCGGACGCGGCGGGCGCTGCCCAGCCGCGGCTGGCGCCCCGGGAGTCGATCATCGGACGGTTGCCGCCGACACGCGCGGACACGCCGGTACGAGCGGCAACCATCCGATGATCGACACGGCAGGGGAGCCCGGCTCAGGCGTCCAGGCGGGCCAGCTGCTCCGGGGTGAGCCGCACGTCGGCCGCAGCGGCGGAGTCCTGGATCGTCGCCGGCCGCGAGGCCCCCGGGATGGGCACCACGACGTCGGCCTGCGCGAGGTGCCAGGCCAGCGTCACCCGGTACACCGACACCCCGAGCTCCGAGGCCACCTCCGCGAACGCGGGCGCCGTCGCGTCCAGCGAGCCCGCCGCCGTCACCCCGCCGAAGGGGCTCCACGGGATGAACGCCAGCCCGTGGCCGGCGCAGTGGGCGAGCTCGTCGGCCGAGTGCCGCCAGCCCGGCGAGAACTGGTTCTGCACGCTCACCAGCGCCGGGCCCACGATGGAGCGGGCGACGTCGATCTGGGCGACGTCGGCGTTGGAGATGCCCACCATCCGCACGAGGCCGTCGTCGGCGAGCTGGCGCAGCGCGCCCATCGACTCCTCCCACGGCGTCTCGGGGTCGGGCCGGTGGTACTGGTACAGGCCGATCGCGTCGACGCCGAGGCGCCGCAGCGACGCCTCGCACGCCCGCCGCAGGTACGCGGGCGACCCGTCGAGCAGCCAGTCGCTGCCCTCACGGGTGTGCCCGCCCTTGGTCGCCACGAGCACGCCGGACGTGTCGCCCCCGTAGGAGGACAGCGCCTCGGCGACGAGGGACTCGTTGTGGCCGAACTCCGACTCGTCGCGGGCGTAGGCGTCGGCGGTGTCGACGAGGGTCACACCGGCGTCGAGCGCGGCGTGCACCACCGCGACGGCGTCCTCGCGCGAGGGCCGGTCGGTCTTCGTGGACAGGGGCATCGCCCCGAGCCCGATGGCACTGACGGTCTGGTCTCCGATGCGTCGCTGCTGCACGGGGCTGTCGTGCCCCGCGGGTAGCGTCGCTACCCGTGACGAGCCTGTTCGACGAGCCCGCGGAGGCGGGGGGCGACGTCGTCGACCCGGGCGCCCCGCTGGCGGTGCGGATGCGCCCGCGCTCGCTCGACGAGGTCGTCGGCCAGTCGCACCTGCTCGGCCCGCGCGCGCCGCTGCGCCGCCTGGTGGAGGCCGACGAGCCGATGTCGCTGGTCCTCTACGGCCCGCCCGGCACCGGCAAGACCACCCTCGCGCACGTCATCTCCCTGGCCACCAAGCGCCAGTTCGTACAGCTGTCCGCGCTCGACGCCGGGGTGAAGGAGGTCCGCGCGGTCATCACCAGCGCCAAGCGGGAGCTGACCTACGGCGGCCGGCGCACGGTGCTGTTCATCGACGAGGTGCACCGGTTCTCCAAGACCCAGCAGGACAGCCTGCTGTCGGCGGTGGAGGACCGGATCGTCAGCCTGATCGCCGCCACCACGGAGAACCCGTTCTTCTCCGTCGTCAGCCCGCTGCTCTCGCGCAGCCTGGTGCTCGCGCTGCAGCCGCTGTCCGACGACGACGTCCGCACCCTGCTGCGCCGCGCGCTCACCAGCGACCGCGGCCTCGACGGCGCGGTGACGCTGTCCGCCGAGGCCGAGGAGCACCTGGTCCGCGTCGCCGGCGGCGACGGGCGCAAGGCGCTCACCGCGTTGGAGTCCGGGGCGGGCGCCGCGCGGGCCGCGGGTGCCGGCGAGATCGACCTCGCCACGCTGGAGACCGCCGTCGCGCAGGCCGCCGTGCGCTACGACCGGCAGGGCGACATGCACTACGACGTCGCCAGCGCGCTGATCAAGTCCATCCGCGGCAGCGACGTCGACGCCGCGCTGCACTACCTGGCGCGGATGGTGGTGGCGGGGGAGGACCCGCGCTTCATCGCCCGCCGGCTGGTCATCTCCGCCAGCGAGGACATCGGCATGGCCGACCCGACGGCGCTGCAGACGGCCGTCGCCGCGGCCGACGCCGTCGCCTTCATCGGCATGCCCGAGGGGCACTTCCCGCTCGCGCACGCCGTCGTCCACCTGGCCACCGCGCCCAAGTCCAACGCCGTCACGGTGGCGATCTCCGAGTCGGTGGCCGACGTGCGCGCCGGCCTCGGCGGGCCGGTGCCCCCGGGCCTGCGCGACGCGCACTACGGCGGGGCCAAGAAGCTCGGCCACGGGAAGACCTACGTCTACCCGCACGACGCGCCCGAGGGCATCGTGCCGCAGCAGTACCCGCCGGACGCGCTGGTCGGGCGCGACTACTACCGACCCACCGGTCGCGGGGCCGAGGCCGGCATCGGCGCGCGGCTCGCCAAGCTGCGCGCGATCGTCCGCCGCGCCCGCTGACCGCCGGGGGCCGCGACTACTGTTGCCCCGCCGGGGAGGCGACCCTCCCGGCCGCCGACGCAGAAGAGGAGACGCCGCGTGTCCGCAGGAGAGTGGGCCGGACTGATCGCCGCCCTGGCGCTGGTGCTGCTGGTGGTGCTGCTCGCCGTCCCGCTGCTGAAGCTCGGGCGCACCCTCGACGAGGCGACGCTGACCATCCGGCAGGTCCGCGAGCAGAGCCAGCCGATCCTCGGCCAGGCGCAGACGACGATCGCCCAGGTCAACAGCAACCTGGAGCGGGTCGACGACATCACCGGCAACGCGGCCAACGTGTCGAGCAACGTGGCCGCGCTGACCAGCGTCGTCGCCGCCACCGTCGGCAGCCCGCTGATCAAGGTGGCCGCGTTCAGCTACGGCGTGCGCAGCGCCACGAAGAAGCGCCGCGAGGGCCAGGCGATCGCCGAGGCCGCCGCCCGTGACAAGGCCGACCGGCGCGCGCGCCGCGCCGCCCGGCGGGCCGCCTGATGCGCCGGCTGTTCTGGTTGGCGATGGGCATCACCATCGGCGCCCTCGTCGTCCGCAAGCTGTCCCGCGCCGCCGAGAAGATGACGCCCGCGGGCATCGGCGCCTCGATCGCCGAGGGCCTGCGCGACCTCGCCGACGCGATCGGCGACTTCGGCGCCGACGTGCGCGCCGCGGCCGCGGCCCGCGAGGAGGAGCTGCGCGCCGGCACCGGCCTCGACGCGCCGCTGCCCGAGCGCGACACCACCCAGCTGCAGCTGCCCGGCCGGCCCTCCGGCCGGCCATCCGGCCGACACGGCGCCCACGCGGCCGACCGCTGAGCCGCACCCACCCCCGCGGGCCGCGTCCCGCCCCGAACACCGAGTAGGACATGCAGACCGCCGAGATCCGCCGCCGCTTCCTGCAGCACTTCGAGCAGCGCGGCCACACCGTCGTCCCGAGCGCCTCGCTGGTGTCCCCGGACCCGTCCCTGCTGTTCACCGTCGCCGGGATGGTGCCGTTCATCCCGTACCTGACCGGCCGCGAGCCCGCGCCGTTCCCGCGGGCCACCAGCGTGCAGAAGTGCGTGCGCACCCTCGACATCGAGGAGGTGGGCAAGACCACCCGCCACGGCACGTTCTTCCAGATGAACGGCAACTTCTCCTTCGGTGACTACTTCAAGGAGGGGGCCATCCAGCACGCGTGGGAGCTGGTGACCGGCTCCCTCGCCGACGGCGGGCTGGGCTTCGACCCCGACCGCATCTGGGTGACCGTCTACCTCGACGACGACGAGGCCGCGGAGGCCTGGCACCGCATCGCCGGGCTGCCGGAGGACCGCATCCAGCGCCTGGGCAAGAAGGACAACTACTGGCACACCGGCGCCGACGGCCCCGGCGGACCCTGCTCGGAGATCTACTTCGACCGCGGCCCCGGGTACGGCCCCGACGGCGGCCCGCTGGTCGACACGGCCGGTGACCGGTTCCTGGAGATCTGGAACCTCGTCTTCATGCAGTACGAGCTCACCGACGTCCGGAGCAAGGAGGACTTCCGGATCGTCGGCGAGCTGCCGAAGAAGAACATCGACACCGGCATGGGCCTGGAGCGGGTGGCCTTCCTGCTGCAGGGCGTCGACAACATGTACGAGATCGACGAGGTGGCGCCGGTGCTGCGCCGCGCCGCCGACCTCGCCGGCGTCACCTACGGCAAGGACCACGAGGCCGACGTCCGGCTGCGGGTCGTGGCCGACCACGTCCGCAGCGGCCTGATGCTCATCGGCGACGGCGTCACGCCCGGCAACGAGGGCCGCGGCTACATCCTGCGCCGGCTGCTGCGCCGCGCCGTCCGCTCGATGCGGCTGCTCGGCGTCGACGCCGCCACCCTGCCCGAGCTGCTGCCGGTCTCCCGCGACGCGATGGGCGCGAGCTACCCCGAGCTGGTCACCGACTTCGACCGGATCTCCTCGGTGGCCTACGCCGAGGAGGAGGCGTTCCGGCGCACCCTCACCTCCGGCACGGCCTTGTTCGACACCGCCGTGGCGCAGGCCAAGGCCGCGGGCACCCCGTCGCTGACGGGCGAGCAGGCGTTCTCCCTGCACGACACCTACGGATTCCCGATCGACGTCACCCTCGAGATGGCCGCCGAGCAGGGCGTGACCGTCGACGAGGACGGCTTCCGCGCGCTGATGGAGCAGCAGCGCGACCGGGCCCGCGCCGACGCCCGCGCCAAGCGCACCGGCTCGGTCGACGTCGCGGCCTACCGCCGGCTGCTCGCCGAGCACGGCCCCACAGACTGGCGGGCCTACGACACCCTGCGCACCGACTCGCGCGTCCTCGGCGTCGTCGCCGAGCTCGACGACGAGGGCGGCCCGGCCGAGGCCGGCGAGGGCGAGGTCGTGCGCGTCGTGCTCGACCGCACCCCCTTCTACGCCGAGTCCGGTGGCCAGGTGGCCGACGCCGGCACGCTGACCTGGGACGGCGGCCGCGCCGAGGTGCTCGACGTGCAGCGCCCGGTCAAGGGCCTGGTCGTGCACCAGGTGCGGGTGCTCGAGGGCGCGCTGCGCGACGGCGCCGAGCTCACCGCCGAGGTCGACCGCGAGTGGCGGCTGTCGGCGTGCCAGGCGCACTCGGGCACGCACGTCGTGCACGCGGCGCTGCGCCAGGTGCTCGGCCCGCAGGCGCTGCAGTCGGGCTCCTACAACCGGCCCGGCTACCTGCGGCTGGACTTCGCCTGGCAGGGCGCGCTCAGCCAGCAGCAGCGGTCCGACATCGAGGACGTCGCCAACGCCGCCGTCCGCGCCGACCACCGGGTGCGCGCCAGTTACATGACGCTGCCCGAGGCCCAGGCGATCGGCGCGCTGGCGCTGTTCGGCGAGACCTACGGGGAGTCGGTGCGCGTCGTCGAGATCGGCGGCCCGTGGTCGCGCGAGCTCTGCGGTGGCACCCACGTGTCCGGCAGCGCGCAGATCGGCACGCTGGCGCTCACCGGTGAGTCCTCGGTCGGGTCCGGCGCGCGTCGCGTGGAGGCCGTCGTCGGCCTCGAGGGCTTCCGCTACCTGGCCCGCGAGCGCGACCTGGTCCGCCAGCTCGGCGAGCTGCTCAAGTCGCCCACCGACGGGCTCGTCGACCGCGTCGGCGGCGTCCTGTCCCGGCTGCGCGACGCCGAGCGGGAGATCGCCGACCTGCGCGCCGCCCAGACGAAGGCCGCGGCCGGCCGGCTGGCCGCCGACGCCCGCGACGTGGACGGGGTCGCCGTCGTCACCGCCGCGCCCGCGGGACTCGCCGGCGGCGACCTGCGCACCCTCGCCCTCGACGTCCGCGGCCGGCTCGGCGAGCGCCCGGGTGTCGTCTTGCTCGCCTCCGAGGCCGGGGGCAAGGTGGCTGTGGTCGCCGCGCTGACCCCGGCCGCGCAGGCGCGCGGCCTCTCGGCCGGCGACCTGGTCAAGACGGTCACGCCGCTGGTGGGCGGCCGCGGCGGCGGCAAGGCCGACGTCGCGCAGGGCGGCGGCACGGACGCCAGCGGCATCCCCGCCGCTCTCCAGGCGGGCGAACAGGCGGTCGCGACCGCCGCAGGGAGGTGACCGGAGTGCCCGAGCAGCAGCGCCCCGACGAGACCGGCGACGTGAGCGAGCGGCGCCAGCAGGGCCGCCCGGCGGTGCCGCCGTCGCGCCCCCGGCAGGCCCCTCCGCAGCAGCCGGTGCACCACCGCACCGAGCAGATCGACCTGCGCGCCGGCTTCCCGCCGGTGCGCAACGAGACCACCGAGATCGACCTGTCGCAGGGCCTGCCCGCCGGGCTGCCGCTGCCCCCGCGCCGCACACGGCAGGGGCGGCGGCTCGGCCTCGACGTCGGCACGGTGCGGATCGGGGTGGCGCTGTCCGACCCGACGGGCACGCTCGCCAGCCCGCTGGAGACCGTCGAGCGGCGCCGCGACGGCGGTGACCTGGACCGCATCGTCGCCCTCGTCGAGGAACACGAGGTGACAGAGGTGATCGTGGGGGAGCCGAGGCACCTGTCGGGTGCGTCGGGCGCCTCCGCCCGGGAAGCGCGTGCCTACTCTCGGTCACTCGCCGGGCGCATCGGCAGCGTGCCCGTGCACCTCGTCGACGAGAGGCTCTCCACCGTGACCGCAGCCAGTTCCCTGCGGGCGAACGGGCTCGACAGCCGCGCCCAGCGCCCCGTGATCGACCAGGCCGCGGCCGTGGTCATCCTCCAGGCCTATCTCGACTCCCAGCGGGGGCGCTCATGACCCCGCCGGTCCCGCCCTACGGGCGGGGCCGGCCGGTGTCCGACGGCGTCGGCGGGACCGCCGCCGCCGGCTGGCCCGCGCCGCACGGCGGCGTCGGGCCGGCCACCACCTGGCTGCCCGTCGGGCCGTCCGCCCAGCGCGCAGGCGGCCCCGGCCGCGGCGCCTCGCTGCTGGACCGCGACCCGTACCCGGTGACCGCCGGCCGGCACGCCGCGCCCGACGGCCAGCCCGCCCGCGGTGAGACCCCCGCGGCCGCCGCCGACGAGGACCGCACCGGCCCGGTGTCCGGCGGCGCCCGCCCGGGCCCCGGAGCCGAGGGCCTGCCGCCCCGCCCGCAGGGCGCGTGGTCGCGGCTCTCGAAGCGCCCCGACGCCGACCCGGACGCCACCGTCGCGGCCGTGGTCCCGCACGAGGCCGACGCGCCCACCGAGGCGCACCCGCTCGCCGACGTGCACGGGTACCACGAGGACCACCACGAGGACCACCACGAGGACGACCACGGGGACGACCACGGGGACGACGACGCCACCGGCGGCCTGGACGTCCTCGGGGCCGGCGGCCGCGAGGAGCGCCGCCGCGGACGGCGCGGCCGCCGCGCCGAGCAGCACCACGACGACCCGCACCACGATCACCACGACGAGGACCACCCCGCGACCGACGAGCACCCGGTGCTCGGCAGCGGCCGCGGTACCCGCACCGGCCGGCGCCGGCGCAGCCCGCTGGCCAACCTGGTCGCGCTGCTCGTGCTCGCCGCCCTCGTCGCCGGCATCGTCTTCGGCGGCCGCGCGCTCATCGGCCTGGTCAACCCCGAGGCCGAGGACTTCGCCGGCTCCGGTACCGGCATCGTCGACGTCCGCGTCGGCGAGGGCGACACGCTCAGCGACATCGCCCGCACCCTCGTCGACGCCGGCGTGATCGCCTCCGCCGCGCCCTTCGTCGAGGCCGCCGAGACCGAGCCCGCCGCCATGGGCATCCAGCCCGGCGTCTACAGCCTGCGCGCCGAGATGAGCGGCGCCGCCGCCCTCGACCTGCTGCTCGACCCGGCCGCCCGCCAGGTCTCCCGGGTCACCGTGCCCGAGGGCTTCACCGTCGCGGCGACCCTCCAGCGGATCGCCGAGACCACCGGCCTGCCGATCGAGGAGCTGCAGGCGGCCGCCGCCGACCCCGCGGCGCTCGGCCTGCCCGCCTATGCCAACGGTCAGCTCGAGGGCTTCCTCTTCCCGGCCACCTACGACGTCGAGCCCGACGCCAGCGCCGCCGACGTGCTGCGGGCGATGGTCTCCCGGTTCACCGAGACCGCCGCCGACATGCAGCTCGAGCAGCGCGCGGCCGCCGCCGGGCGCTCGGTGTACGACGTGGTCATCGTCGCCTCGATGGTCCAGTCGGAGACCCGGCTCGACGAGGAGCGGCCGAACGTCGCGCAGGTGATCTACAACCGGCTCAACCAGGGCATCGCGCTCGGCATCGACGCGACGCTGGCCTACGGGCTCGGCAAGAACGGCAACGACCTCACCGTCACCGACCTGCGCACCCCCGGCCCGTACAACACCCGCACCCAGCCGGGTCTGGTGCCCACGCCGATCAGCTCGCCCGGCGAGGCCAGCCTGGAGGCGGCGCTCGCGCCCACCACCGGCGGCCTCCTCTACTACGTCCTCGAGTCGCAGGACGGGCGGCACTTCTTCACCGCCAGCTACGAGGAGTTCATGGCCGCCCGGCAGCGCTGCGCCGACGCCGGCCTCGGGTGCGGTGGCTGACCGGCCGGTGCCCGGAGACGGTCCCGCCGGCCGGGCGGCCGTCCTCGGCCGCCCGGTCGGGCACTCCCTCTCGCCGCTGCTGCACCGCGCGGCCTACGCGGCGCTCGGCCTCGAGGGCTGGACCTACGACGCCCTCGACGTCGGCGCCGAGGACCTGCCCGACCTGCTGGCCGGCCTCGGCCCCGAGTGGCGCGGCTTCTCGGTGACCATGCCGTGCAAGCAGGCCGCCGTCGCCGTGGCCGACGAGGTCGAGCCGCTGCCCCGGCTGCTCGGCGCGGCCAACACCCTCGTGCACACCGGCAGCGGGTGGCGGGCGGAGAACACCGACGTCCACGGCGTCGGCATGGCGCTGCAGGTCGGCGGCGTCGAGCGGGTGGCCCACGCGGCGGTCGTCGGCGCCGGCGGGACGGCGGCCGCCGCGGCCGTGGCGCTGGCCGAGCTGGGTGCGGAGACCGTCGACGTCCTGGTGCGCGAGCCGTCCCGGGCCGCCGACGTCGCCCGGGTGCTCGGCACCCTCGGCGTCGAGGCCGCCGTCCGGCCGCTCGCGCCCGGCCCGGTCGAGGCGCCGGTGGTGGTCAGCACCGTGCCGATCGGCGCCCACCCCGACCTCGCCGGGCTCTCCTGGCGGTCCGGCCAGACCCTGCTCGACGTCCTCTACGCGCCGTGGCCCACCCCGGTCGCCGCGGCCGCGGAGGCGGCCGGCGCCACCGTGGTCAGCGGACTGGAGGTGCTGTTCTGGCAGGCCACCGTCCAGGTGGAGCTCATGACCGGGCAGCCGGCGCCGATCGGCCCGATGCGGGCCGCCCTGGACGCCCGCTGACCGCGCCCGGCTGAGCAGACGACCCGCCCGACCCGTGGACGACGTCCTGCCGCGCGGGGTGCTGCTCGCCCTCGCCGTCCTGACCGCCGCCGCCGGCCCGCTGCTGGCCCGCACCGCCGTCCGGCTGGCCACCCGGCTGCCGTCGGCCCGGGCGACCCCCACCCGCGCCCTGGCCACCGCCGCCGTCCTGGCCGTGCTCCTGTGCGGCGCGGTGCTCCTCGGCGGCGCCCGGCCGGCCACGCTCGCCTACGCCTGGGCGGCGGGCGCCGCCGTCGTCCTCGCCCAGGTCGACCTCGCCGTCCACCGGCTGCCCGACCGGGTCACCTACCCGGCCGCCGCCGTCTGCGGGGCCGCCCTCCTCGCCGACGCCGCGCTGCTCGGCACCTGGCCCGCGTTCCTGCGGGCGCTGCTGGCCGCGGCCGCCGCCGGCGGGATCGCGCTGCTCGCCGCGCTCGCCGGGCCCTCGGGCCTCGGCCTCGGCGACGTCAAGCTGCTCGCGCTGCTCGGCCTGCTGCTCGGCTGGTCCGGCTGGGGCGCGCTGCTGGCCGGGGTGTTCCTCGGCCTGCTGGCCGGCGCGGGCCTGTCGCTGGTGCTGGTGGCCGCCGGCCGCGCGGGCTGGCGCACCCCGGTGGCGTTCGGCCCGCCGCTGCTGCTCGGCGCCGTCCTGGCCCTCCTGGGGCAGGGACCGCTGGCCTGAACCGGGGCCCGGCGGCCCGGCTGGCACAATCCCGTGCATGTTGCGCTGGCTGACCGCCGGTGAGTCGCACGGCCAGCAGCTCACCGCCATCCTCGAGGGCCTGCCCGCCGGCGTGCGGGTCACCACCGCCGACCTCGACGTCGACCTGGCCCGCCGCCGTCTCGGTCACGGCCGCGGCGCCCGGATGTCCTTCGAGCAGGACGCCGTCACCCTGACCGGCGGCGTCCGGCACGGCGTGACCATGGGCGGCCCGATCGCGGTCCAGGTCGGCAACACCGAGTGGCCCAAGTGGACGACGGTCATGGCGGCCGACCCGGTCGATCCCGAGGTGCTCGCCGGGCAGGCCCGCAACGCCCCGCTCACCCGGCCGCGCCCGGGCCACGCCGACCTCGCCGGCATGCAGAAGTACGGCTTCGACGACGCCCGCCCGGTGCTCGAGCGGGCCAGCGCCCGCGAGACCGCCGCCCGCGTCGCGCTCGGCGCCGTCGCGCGCGCCTTCCTGCGCCAGGTGCTCGACGTCGAGGTGGTCAGCCACGTCGTCGCCATCGGGCCGGTCACCGTGCCCGACGGCATCGTCCCCGGCCCGCAGGACAACCCGCGCATCGACGACGACCCGGTCCGCTGCGCCGACCCGGCCACCAGCGCGGTCATGGTCGCCGAGGTCGACGACGCCCGGAAGAACGGCGACACCCTCGGCGGCGTCATCGAGGTCGTCGTGCACGGCCTGCCGCCGGGCCTGGGCAGCCACGTGCACTGGGACCGCCGCCTGGACTCCCGGCTGGCGGGGGCGCTCATGGGCGTGCAGTCGGTGAAGGCGGTCGAGGTCGGCGACGGCCTGGAGACCGCGCGCCGCCGCGGCTCGGTCGCCCACGACGAGATCGTCCGCGAGGGCGAGCGGATGCGCCGGGTCACCGACCGCGCCGGCGGCATCGAGGGCGGCATGACCAACGGCGAGGTGCTGCGCGTCCGCGCCGCCATGAAGCCGATCTCCACCGTGCCGCGCGCGCTGGCCACCGTCGACGTCGCCACCGGCGACGCCGCCGTCGCGATCAACCAGCGCAGCGACGCGATCGCCGTCCCACGCGGTGCGGTGGTCATGGAGGCGATGGTCGCGCTGGTGCTCGCCGACGCGGTCCTGGAGAAGTTCGGCGGCGACTCGGTGACCGAGACCCGCCGCAACGTGCAGGGCTACCTCGACGCGCTCCCGTTCCGGTGACGGGTCCGCTCCTCGTCCTGGTCGGGCCGCCGGCGTCGGGCAAGACCACCGTCGGGACGGCGGTGGCGGCGGCGCTCGGCCTGCCCTTCCGCGACACCGACGCCGACGTCGAGGCCACCACCGGCACCAGCGTCGCCGACCTGTTCGTCACGCACGGCGAGCAGCACTTCCGCGACCTCGAGGAGCAGGCGGTCGCCCGGGCACTCGCCGAGCACGACGGCGTCCTCGCCCTCGGCGGCGGCGCGGTGCTCAGCGCGGCCACCCGGGCGCTGCTCGTCGCCCACGGCCGGGCGGGCGGCACCGTCGTGCACCTCGACGTCGACCTGCCCTCGGCAGCCAAGCGGGCCGGCCTGTCCCGCGACCGCCCGCTGCTGGCCGTCAACCCCCGGGCGATGCTGCGCACCCTGCTCGAGCAGCGCGCCCCCCTCTACGCGGAGGTCGCCACCGTGGTCGTCCCCACCGGGGGTCGCACCCCCGAGGACGTCGTCGCCGACGTGCTCGCCGCGCTGCCCGCGGGGGCCGGGCGATGAGCCGGACGACGAGGCGGGTGACGGTCGCGGGGGAGAAGCCCTACGACGTCGTCATCGGCGCCGGCGCGCAGGCCGAGCTCGGGCTGGTGCTCGCCGGGACGCCGAAGGCCGCCGTCGTGCACGCCCCGCCGCTGGCCGCGCTGGCCGGGGCCGCCGTCGAGACGCTGCAGACCGCGGGCGTCGCCGCCGAGGCCGTCGTCGTCCCCGACGGCGAGGCCGCCAAGACCGCGCAGGTCGCCGCGGCCGCGTGGGAGGAGTTCGGCCGGCTCGGCCTCACCCGCTCCGACGCCGTCGTCGGCGTCGGCGGGGGAGCGGTCACCGACCTCGCCGGGTTCCTCGCCGCCACCTGGACCCGCGGCATCCGCGTCGTCCACCTGCCCACCAGCGTGCTCGGCATGGTCGACGCCGCGGTCGGCGGCAAGACGGGCATCAACACCGCGGCGGGCAAGAACCTCGTCGGCGCGTTCCACCCGCCGGCCGGGGTGCTCGCCGACACCGACGTCCTCGCCGGCCTGCCGGACGCGGAGTTCCGCTCCGGCATGGCCGAGGTGGTCAAGTGCGGCTTCATCGCCGACGGCACCATCCTCGACCTGCTCGCCGCCGACCCCACCGGCCGCCGCGACACCGAGGAGCTCGTCGAGCGCGCGGTGCGGGTGAAGGCCCACGCGGTGGGCCAGGACCTCTTCGACACCGGGGTGCGCGAGTACCTCAACTACGGGCACACCCTCGGCCACGCGATCGAGCGGGTCGAGGACTTCGGCTGGCGGCACGGCGAGGCGGTCGCCGTCGGGCTGGTGTTCGCCGCCGAGCTCGGCGCGCAGGCCGGCACGCTCACCCGCGCCGAGGCCGACCGGCACCGCGAGCTGGTGGCGGCGATGGGCCTGCCGACCACCTACCGCGGCGACTGGGCGGCGCTGCAGGCGGTGATGCGGGTGGACAAGAAGGCCCGCGGCGCGACGCTGCGCTTCGTCGTCCTCGACGGGATCGGCAACCCGACGATCCTGACCGACCCCGAGCAGGCGTGGCTGGACGCGGCGTGGGCCGCGGTATCGGAGGAACAGTGACGATCCAGGTGCTCAACGGGCCCAACCTCGGTCGGCTCGGCACCCGCGAGCCGGAGATCTACGGCCCGACGACGTACGCCCAGCTCGTCGACCTCCTCGAGACGGCGGGGCGCGAGCTCGGCATGGAGGTCCGGGTCCGGCAGACCGACGACGAGGCCGAGATGCTCCGCTGGGTGCACGAGGCCACCGACGCCCGCGACCCGGTCATCCTCAACCCGGCTGCCTGGTCGCACACCTCGATCGCGCTGCACGACGCCCTCGCCGCGCTCCAGTCGCCGCTGGTCGAGGTGCACATCAGCAACGTGCACAAGCGGGAGCCGTTCCGGCACCACTCCTACGTCTCGGCCGTGGCCGACGGCGTCATCGCCGGCCTCGGCGTCGAGGGCTACGTGCTCGCGCTGCAGTGGATGTCGCTGCGGGGCCACCGGTGACCGGGCGTGCCGCCGAGCGGCGGGAGCGGCTGCGGGCGACGGCGGCCGAGCGGGGCCTCGACGCCGTGCTGGTCACCAACCTGCTCAACGTGCGCTACCTGACCGGGTTCACCGGCTCCAACGGCGCGCTGCTGCTGCGCGCCGACGGCGGCGACGTCTTCGGCACGGACGGCCGCTACACCACCCAGGCCGGCACCCAGGTGCCCGACCTCGAGCTGCTCGTCGACCGCGCCACCGTGCCGGCGCTGGCCCGCGAGGCGGTGACCCGCGGCGCCGGCCGGCTCGGCTACGAGAGCCACGAGGTGACCGTCGACGGGCACCGCCAGCTCGAGCGGGTGCTCACCGACGCCGCCGCCGGCGGCACCGTGCCGGAGCTGGTCAGCGTGCAGCGCGCCGTCGAGGCGCTGCGCGCGGTCAAGGACGACGACGAGGTCGACGCGCTGCGCCGGGCCTGCGCGGTCGCCGACCGGGCGCTGGCCGAGCTGGCCGCCGACGGCGCGCTCCGCCCGGGCCGCACCGAGCTGGAGGTCGGCCGCGAGCTCGACGCCCGCATGCTCGCGCTGGGCGCCGAGGCGCCGTCGTTCGAGACGATCGTGGCCACCGGCGCCAACTCCGCCATCCCGCACCACCGGCCCGACCGCACGGTGCTGGCCGGCGGCGACTTCCTCAAGCTCGACTTCGGCGCCACCGTCGACGGCTACCACTCCGACATGACCCGCACCGTGGTGCTCGGCCACGCCGCCGACTGGCAGCGCGAGGTCTACGCGCTGGTCGCCGAGGCGCAGGCCGCCGGCCGGGCGGCGCTGGCGGTCGGGGCCGACGTCGTCGCCGTCGACGCGGCCTCCCGCGACGTCATCGCCGCGGCCGGCCACGCCGACCACTTCACCCACGGCCTCGGGCACGGCGTGGGCCTGGAGATCCACGAGGCGCCGGGCATCGGCCCGCTCGGCGCGGGTAGGCTGGCCGCCGGCATGGCCGTCACCGTGGAGCCCGGGGTGTACCTGCCCGGCCACGGCGGTGTCCGGATCGAGGACACGCTGGTCGTCACGGCGGACGCGCCCGAGTTGTTGACCCTCACGAGCAAGGAACTGCTGGTCCTCTAGATGGCTACCACCAACGACCTCAAGAACGGCATGGTCCTCAACCTCGACGGCCAGCTGTGGTCCGTCACCGAGTTCCAGCACGTCAAGCCCGGCAAGGGCGGCGCGTTCGTCCGCACGACGCTGAAGAACGTGCTCTCGGGCAAGGTCGTCGACCGCACCTTCAACGCCGGCACCAAGGTCGACACGGCCACCGTCGACAAGCGGAACATGACCTACCTGTACCGCGAGGGCAACGACTTCGTCTTCATGGACGGCGACACCTTCGAGCAGATCTACGTCCCGTCCGAGACCGTCGGCGGCGGCGCGGACTACCTGCTCGACAACACCGAGGTCGTCGTCGCGGTGCACGAGGGCACCCCGCTCTACGTCGAGCTGCCGGTGACCATGGAGCTCGTCGTCCAGCACACCGACCCGGGCCTGCAGGGCGACCGCTCCACCGGCGGCACCAAGCCCGCCACCCTCGAGACCGGCGCGCAGATCAACGTGCCGCTGTTCGTCAACACCGGCGACAAGCTCAAGGTCGACACCCGCGACGGCCGGTACCTCGGCCGCGTGAACTGATCGCGCCGCTGCACATGGCCGCACGCACCAAGGCGCGCAAGCGCGCCGTCGACGTCCTCTATGCGGCCGACCTCCGCGGCGCCGACCCGCTGGAGATGCTGCGCGAGCGCGTCGCGCACGCCAACCCGCCGGTGCCCGAGCACGCCGTCCGGCTGGTGGAGGGCGTCGCCGCCCACGCCGGCCGCATCGACGAGCTGATCGAGGAGCACGCCCGCGGCTGGTCGCTGGACCGGCTGCCCGACGTCGACCGCGCGATCCTGCGCATGGCGGTCTTCGAGCTGCTGTGGGCCGACGACGTGCCCGACGCCGTGGTGATCGACGAGGCCGTCGAGCTCGCGCGGGCCCTGTCCACCGACGAGTCACCGGCCTACGTCAACGGCGTCCTCGGCGCCATCCTCGACGCCGAGGTCCCCACCTCCTCCTGACCGGGCGCCGCCGGCTCAGCCGGCGTCGTGCACGGTGACGGCGTAGCCGTCGGGGTCGGCGAAGGTGAACGCCCGGCCGAAGGGGGTGTCGGCCGGCGGCGCCAGGATCGTCACGCCGTCGGCGGCCATGCGGTCGTGCAGCGCCTGGCTGTCGTCGGCGGCCAGCCACAGCGCCACGCCCAGGCCCGGGCGGGGCCGGGCCGCGGCCGGGTCGACGCCGGGCAGCGGCTCGCGGACGGCGAAGGGCACCGGCGTGGTGGCGAAGACGACCGCGCCGGGCGGGCCGGCCGGAGCGCGGCGCAGGCCGAGGGAGTCCGCGTAGAAGGCCGCCGAGCGCTCGAGGTCGGTGACCTGCAGGGCGACGAAGTCGGGTCCGGTGACGGGCATGGCTGCTCCTCCGAGGTATGTCAGGACGTTGACATGGTCGAGTGTGTCAGGATCCTGACATGAGTCAAGGGGACGCGGTCGGCGACGTCGACCGGGCGGTGGGCTACGTGCTCAAGCAGGCCGCGACCGTGCTGCGCGGCGCCATGGACGCCGCCCTGCGGCCGCTGGGCCTGACGGTGTCGCAGTACGCGACGCTGGAGCTGCTCGACCAGCGGCCCGGCTCCTCGGTGGCGGAGCTCGCCCGGGCGGCCTTCGTGACGCGGCAGGCGATGACCGGCGTGCTCGCCGGCCTCCAGGACGGCGGCTGGGTGTCGCGGCCGGCGGTCGCGCCGCAGGGCCGGGCGCTGCCGGCGACGGTCACCGACGAGGGGCGACGGCGGCTGCGCGAGGCCAGCGCCGCCGTCGCCGGGGTGCAGGAGCGGATGCTGGCCGGCCTGACGCCGGACCGGCGCGAGCGCCTGCTGGCCGACCTGCAGGCGTGCGTGGCCGCGCTCGAGCCGGGCGCCTGAGGGCCGGGCGGGCGGGCCTGAGGAGCGGGCCACAGGGGCGGGCTCAGGGGCGGCGGCCGGTGCCCGCGGCGGCGGTGAGCATCGCGGCCATCCGGGCGCTCGACTGCCGCCGGGTGGCCCGGCGCAGCGCCTCGCGGCGGCGGGTGGCGAGCAGCAGCTCGGGGTCGGGCAGGGCGACCGGTGGGCTGGTGTGCACGGGATCTCCTCGCGTCGTGCGCCGTGTGCTCGGCGACGGGCCGGACGCTAGGAGCACCCACCGACAGTTCCGGGACCGAGCGCGGTCACCCGCTCGCGCACCGTGACGGGCGGTGCGCGGAGGACGCCGCGAGCGTCGCCCACCGGGGGAACCCGACGTCGCGACGGCCCGCTGCGTGCACGCAGCGCGGCCGGGGGAGGCCCCGGAGCGCGCCGCGTGCACACACCGCCGCCGGGCCGGGCGGGCGACGCGGCCCGGACGCGACGAGGCCCGCCCCGGCGGGTGCCGGAGCGGGCCTCGGAGGTGTGTCGGGATCAGCGCGGGGCGCGGCGCCGGTCCCAGGTCTCGTCGTCGTCCTCGGCGCCGGCGCCCATGCCGTCCATCCCGCCGGGGTTGAGCACGCCCCACTCGATGAGCCGCGTCGTGAGCTCGTCGGGGCTCATGTCGTAGATGATCGCCAGCGACTTGAGGTCCTCCGCGCGGATGGAGAGGACCTTGCCGTTGTAGTCGTGCCGCTGCGCCTGGATGGTCGAGGCGTAGCGGGCCAGCGGGCCGGCCTCGTCGGCGGGCAGCGAGCCCAGCGACTCGAGGTTGAGCACGATCTTCGTGGTCGAGGTGACCGCCGAGCTCGGCCGCGGGTCGGGCAGCAGCTCCGAGACCGGGACGCCGTAGAAGACGGCCAGCTCCGAGAGGCGCTGCACGGTCACCGCGCGGTCGCCGCGCTCGTAGGAGCCGACGACGACGGCCTTCCAGCGACCGTGCGACTTGTCCTCCACGCCCTGCAGGGACAGCCCCTGCTGGTTGCGGATGGCCCGCAGCCGGGCGCCCAGGGCCCGCGAGTAGTCCGTGCTCATGCGTCTCTGCTCACTGTCCGTCGTGGTGGAGGAGGCTCGTTGGTGACTGAGCGTACTGGTTCGCCGGGAGGTGCGACAGCGGCTCCCTCCTCCTGGGGAATCCTTCACTCCCCGTGCCCACCTGCGGTAGCGCGACGCGCGACGACGGTCACACGGGAGGGTGCAGTACCGTCGACGCCGGTCCACCCCACTCCTTTAACGACCCGTCCCGTGAGGCGGGGAAGGAGGCCTGATGGCCGGCTCCCCGGAGCCCCCTGCCGGTCGCACGTCCGCGCCCGGCGTCCTGCTCGCCCCCGCCGACGTCGCCCGCGTGGTCGACCGGATGGCGCACCAGCTCATCGAGAAGGCCGGCGACGCCCTCGCCGACCTGGTGCTGGTCGGCATCCCCACCCGCGGCGCCCCGCTCGCCCGGCGCCTGGCCGCCCGCGTCGCGGCCTTCAGCGGCACCACGGTCGACACCGGCACCGTCGACATCACGCTCTACCGCGACGACCTGCGGCTGCGCGGCGTCCGGGCGCTGGAGGACACCGTCCTGCCCGACGCGGGCATCGACGGCCGGCTCGTCGTCCTCGTCGACGACGTCCTGTTCTCCGGCCGGTCGGTCCGGGCGGCGCTGGACGCGCTGCGCGACCTCGGCCGGCCCCGCGCGGTGCAGCTCGCGGTCCTCGTCGACCGCGGCCACCGCGAGCTGCCGATCCGCGCCGACTACGTGGGCAAGAACGTGCCCACCTCGCGCGCGCAGAAGGTGCGCGTGCACCTGGCCGAGACCGACGGCACCGACGAGGTGCTGGTGACGGAGGGAGCCGGGTGAAGCGGCACCTGCTGGAGAGCGCCGACCTCGACCGCGACGACGCCACGCTCGTCCTCGACACCGCCGCGCAGATCGACCAGGCGCTGGCCGGCCGCGAGGTCAAGAAGCTGCCCACGCTGCGCGGGCGCACGGTGGTGAACCTCTTCTACGAGGACTCCACCCGCACCCGGATCTCCTTCGAGCTCGCGGCCAAGCGCCTGTCGGCCGACGTCATCAACTTCTCGGCCAAGGGCAGCAGCGTCTCCAAGGGCGAGAGCCTCAAGGACACGGCGCTGACGCTGGAGGCGATGGGCAGCGACGCGATCGTCGTCCGGCACGCGGCCTCGGGGGCCCCGCACCGGCTGGCGAACTGGGTGCAGGGCAGCGTGGTCAACGCCGGCGACGGCACCCACGAGCACCCGACGCAGGCCCTGCTGGACGCCTACACGATCCGCCGCCGGCTGGGCCGCCTCGACGGCGTCCGGGTGGCGATCGTCGGCGACGTCCTGCACAGCCGGGTGGCGCGGTCCAACGTCTGGCTGCTGACGACGCTCGGCGCGCAGGTCACCCTCGTCGCCCCGCCCACGCTGCTGCCGGTGGGCGTCGGGTCCTGGCCGGTGGAGGTCTCCTACGACCTCGACGCCGTCCTGCCCAAGGCCGACGCGGTGATGATGCTGCGCGTCCAGGCCGAGCGGATGAACGCCTCCTTCTTCCCCAGCGCGCGCGAGTACAGCCGCCGCTACGGCCTCGACGCCGTGCGGATGGCCGCGCTGTCCGACGACGCGATCGTCATGCACCCCGGCCCCATGAACCGCGGCATGGAGATCGCCGCCGACGTCGCCGACTCGGTCCGCTCGACGATCGTCGAGCAGGTCGGCAACGGCGTCTCGGTCCGCATGGCCGTCCTGTACCTGCTGCTCGGAGGCAACGCGTGACCACGCTGATCAAGGGGGCGCGCGTGCTCGGCGGCGAGCCCGCCGACCTGCTGCTCAAGGACGGCCGGGTCGCCGCGGTCGGCGGCCGGCTGTCCGCGACCGGCGCCACCGTCGTCGACGCCGACGGGCTAATCGCCCTGCCCGGCCTGGTCGACCTGCACACCCACCTGCGCGAGCCCGGCCGCGAGGACGCCGAGACCGTCGAGACCGGCAGCCGGGCCGCGGCCCTCGGCGGGTTCACCGCGGTGCACGCCATGGCCAACACCGACCCGGTCGCCGACACCGCCGGCGTCGTCGAGCAGGTGTGGCGGCTGGGCCAGGAGGCCGGGCTGGTCGACGTCGTCCCGGTCGGGGCGGTGACGGTGGGCCTCCGGGGCGAGCGGCTGGCCGAGCTCGGCGCCATGGCCGACTCCGCCGCCCGCGTGCGGGTGTTCTCCGACGACGGGCACTGCGTCGCCGACCCCGCGCTCATGCGCCGGGCGCTGGAGTACGTGAAGGCCTTCGACGGCGTCGTCGCCCAGCACGCCGAGGAGCCGCGGCTCACCGTCGGCGCGCAGATGAACGAGGGTGACCGCTCGGCCCGGCTCGGGCTGACCGGCTGGCCCGCCGCCGCCGAGGAGGCGGTGATCGCCCGCGACGTGCTGCTCGCCCAGCACGTGGGCGCGCGGCTGCACGTCTGCCACGTGTCCACGGCCGGGTCGGTGGAGATCCTGCGCTGGGCGAAGTCCCGCGGCGTCCAGGTCACCGCCGAGGTCACCCCGCACCACCTTCTGCTCACCGAGGCCTGCGCCGAGTCCTACGACCCGGTGTTCAAGGTCAACCCGCCGCTGCGCACCGACGAGGACGTGCACGCCCTCCGCGCGGGCCTGGCCGACGGCACGATCGACGCCGTCGCCACCGACCACGCGCCGCACGCGGTGGAGGACAAGGAGAGCGAGTGGGCGCAGGCCCGGCCCGGGATGCTCGGGCTGGAGCAGGCGCTGTCCGTGGTGCTCGAGACGCTGGTCGAGCCCGGTCTGCTCGACTGGGCGGGCGTCGCCGACCGCATGTCGGTGCGCCCGGCGGCCATCGGCCGCCTGGACGGGCACGGGCGCCCGCTGGCGCCCGGCGAGCCCGCCAACCTCCTGCTGCTGGACCCCGCGGCCCGGGCCACCGTCGACCCGGCCGCGCTGGCCAGCCGCAGCCGCAACAGTCCCTACGCCGGCCGGGAGCTGCCCGGCCGGGTCGTCGCCACGTTCCTGCGGGGCGAGGCGACGGTGCTCGACGGAAAGGCAGTGAAGTGACCGAGGCGATCCTCGTGCTCGAGGACGGGCGGACGTTCCGCGGCGAGGCCTACGGCAAGGTCGGCACGACGGTCGGGGAGGCGGTGTTCGCCACCGGGATGACCGGCTACCAGGAGACGCTGACCGACCCCAGCTACGCCGGCCAGATCGTCACCATGACCGCGCCGCACATCGGCAACACCGGCGTCAACGGCGAGGACGACGAGAGCCGCCGCATGTGGGTGGCCGGCTTCGTCGTCCGCGACCCCGCCCGCCGCCCGGCCAACTGGCGGGCCACCGGCAGCCTCGACGACGAGCTCGCCGCGCAGGGCGTCGTCGGGATCAGCGGCATCGACACCCGCGCGCTCACCCGCCACCTGCGCGAGCGCGGGGCGATGCGGGCCGGGATCAGCAGCGAGTCCACCGACCCCGACGCGCTGCTCGCCCGGGTCCGGGCCGCCGAGGGCATGACCGGCGCCGACCTCGCGCCGCGGGTGAGCACCGGCGAGCCCTACGTGGTCCCGGCGGTGGGGGAGCGGCGGTTCACCATCGCCGCGCTCGACCTCGGCATCAAGACGGCGACCCCGCGGCACCTGGCCGCGCTCGGCGTCGAGACGCACGTGCTGCCCTCGACGGCGACCGCCGCCGACCTGCTGGCCCACGGCTCCGACGGCGTCTTCCTCTCCAACGGCCCCGGCGACCCGGCCGCGGCCGACTACGCCGTCGCCGCGGTGCGGGGCGTCCTCGACGCCGGCCGGCCGCTGTTCGGCATCTGCTTCGGCAACCAGATCCTCGGCCGCGCGCTGGGCCTGGGCACCTACAAGCTGCGCTTCGGCCACCGCGGCCTGAACCAGCCGGTGCTCGACCGGGTCAGCGGCACGGTGCGGGTGACCAGCCACAACCACGGCTTCGCCGTCGACGCGCCGCTGGACCGGACCACCGACACCCCGTACGGCCGGGCCGAGGTGAGCCACGTGGGCCTCAACGACGACGTCGTCGAGGGGCTCCGGCTGCTCGACGCCCCGGCGTTCAGCGTCCAGTTCCACCCGGAGTCGGCGGCCGGCCCGCACGACGCCGCGCCGCTGTTCCAGCGCTTCGTCGACCTGATGGACGCCCACCGGCGGGACGGCGCGGCCGTCAGCCCCGCGCCGGTCGTCGAGCACAGCACGGGGGAGAAGGCCTGATGCCCAAGCGCACCGACATCGAGCACGTCCTGGTCATCGGCTCCGGGCCGATCCTCATCGGCCAGGCGGCGGAGTTCGACTACTCCGGCACCCAGGCCTGCCGCGTGCTGCGCAGCGAGGGCCTGCGGGTCAGCCTGGTGAACAGCAACCCGGCGACGATCATGACCGACCCCGACGTCGCCGACGCCACCTACGTCGAGCCGCTGACGCCGGAGTTCGTCGAGCGGGTCATCGCCAAGGAGCGCCCCGACGCGCTGCTGGCCACCCTCGGCGGGCAGACCGCGCTCAACATCGCCATCGGCCTCTACGAGAACGGCACGCTCGAGAAGTACGGCGTGCGGCTCATCGGCGCCGACGTCGACGCGATCAACCGCGGCGAGGACCGGCAGAAGTTCAAGGACATCGTGCGCTCCATCGGCGCCGACGCCCCGCGCTCGCGGGTCTGCTCCACCGTCGAGGAGGCGCTGGAGACCGCCGCCGAGGTCGGCTACCCGGTCGTCATCCGGCCGAGCTTCACCATGGGCGGCCTCGGCTCGGGCTTCGCCACCGACGAGGCGATGCTGCGCCGGATGGCCTCCCACGGCCTCGCGGACTCCCCGGTGCACACCGTGCTCATCGAGGAGTCGGTGCTCGGCTGGAAGGAGTACGAGCTCGAGCTCATGCGCGACCGCAGCGACAACGTGGTCGTCATCTGCTCGATCGAGAACGTCGACGCGATGGGCGTGCACACCGGCGACTCGGTCACGGTGGCGCCGGCCATGACGCTCACCGACGTCGAGTACCAGCGGATGCGCGACGTCGGCATCGCGGTGCTGCGCGAGGTCGGCGTCGACACCGGCGGCTGCAACATCCAGTTCGCCGTCAACCCCGCCGACGGGCGCCTGGTCGTCATCGAGATGAACCCGCGGGTCTCCCGGTCGTCGGCGCTGGCGTCGAAGGCCACCGGCTTCCCGATCGCCAAGATCGCCGCGAAGCTCGCCATCGGCTACACGCTCGACGAGATCACCAACGACATCACCGGCGTCACCCCGGCGGCGTTCGAGCCGACGCTGGACTACGTCGTGGTGAAGATCCCGCGGTTCGCGTTCGAGAAGTTCCCCGGCGCCGACCCGCGGCTGACCACGACGATGAAGAGCGTCGGCGAGGTCATGGCGATGGGCCGCAACTTCCCCGAGGCGCTGGGCAAGGCCATGCGCTCCACGGAGACGAAGGTGGCCGGCTTCTGGACCGGCGCGCCCGACCCGCGCTCGGCCGACGAGCTGCTCGAGGCGCTGCGCACCCCGGTCGACGGGCGGCTCTACACCGCCGAGGCGGCCCTGGCGGCCGGCGCCACCGTCGAGCAGGTGGCGCAGGCCAGCGGCTTCGACCCGTGGTTCGTCGACCAGATCGCCCTGGTGCAGGAGGTCGCCGCCGAGGTCCGCGACGCCCCGGCGCTCACCCCGGACCTGTTGCGCCGCGCCAAGCGCTACGGCCTGTCCGACCGGCAGGTCGCGGCGCTGCGGCCGGAACTCGCGGGCGAGGACGGCGTCCGGGTGCTGCGCTGGCGCCTGGGCATCCGGCCGGTCTACAAGACCGTCGACACCTGCGCCGCCGAGTTCGCCGCCCGCACGCCCTACCACTACTCGTCCTACGACGAGGAGACCGAGGTCGAGCCGCGGGAGAAGCCGGCGGTGCTCATCCTCGGCTCGGGGCCCAACCGGATCGGGCAGGGCATCGAGTTCGACTACTCGTGCGTGCACGCGGTCATGGCGCTGCAGGACGCCGGCTACGAGGCCGTGATGGTCAACTGCAACCCCGAGACCGTCTCCACCGACTACGACACCGCCGACCGCCTCTACTTCGAGCCGCTGACCTTCGAGGACGTCCTCGAGGTGGTCGAGGCCGAGCGCGCCGCGGGCCCCGTCGCCGGGGTCATCTGCACCCTCGGCGGGCAGACGCCGCTGGGCCTCGCGCAGCGGCTCAAGGACGCCGGCGTGCCGGTGCTCGGCACCTCGCCGGAGGCGATCGACGACGCCGAGGACCGCGGCGCGTTCTCCCGCGTCCTCGCCGACGCCGGCCTGCTCGCCCCCACGCACGGCACCGCGACGACGTTCGCCGAGGCGCGCGCGATCGCCACCGGCATCGGCTACCCGGTGCTCGTGCGGCCCTCCTACGTGCTGGGCGGGCGCGGCATGGAGATCGTCTACGACGACGCCACGCTCGAGGCCTACATCGCCAAGGCCACCGACGTCAGCCCCGAGCACCCGGTGCTGGTCGACCGGTTCCTCGAGGACGCCGTGGAGATCGACGTGGACGCGCTCTACGACGGCACCGAGCTCTACCTCGGCGGCGTGATGGAGCACATCGAGGAGGCCGGCATCCACTCCGGCGACTCGGCGTGCGCGCTGCCGCCGATCACCCTGGGCTCCGCCGACCTCGAGCAGATCCGCGCCGCCACCGAGGCGCTGGCCGCCCGGATCGGCGTCCGCGGGCTGATGAACGTGCAGTACGCGCTCAAGGACGACGTCCTCTACGTGCTGGAGGCCAACCCGCGCGCCTCGCGCACGGTGCCGTTCGTGTCCAAGGCGACGGCGGTGCAGCTGGCCAAGGCCGCCGCGCGGATCGCGGTGGGCGAGACCGTCGCCGAGCTGCGCGCCGCGGGCGTGCTGCCGGCCACCGGCGACGGCATCGACCTCGCCGAGCGGGCGCCGATCGCGGTCAAGGAGGCGGTGCTGCCCTTCCACCGGTTCCGCACCGTCGAGGGCCACGGCGTGGACACCGTGCTGTCGCCGGAGATGAAGTCCACCGGCGAGGTCATGGGCCTCGACGACGGCTTCGGCACCGCGTTCGCCAAGTCGCAGGCCGCCGCCTACGGGCCGCTGCCGACCGAGGGCACGGTGTTCGTGTCGCTGGCCAACCGCGACAAGCGCGCCGCCGTCTTCCCGATCAAGCGGCTCGCCGACCTCGGCTTCCGGGTGCTCGCCACCGCCGGCACCGCGCGGGTGCTGCGGCGCAACGGCGTCGGGTGCGAGGTGGTCGGCAAGTACAGCGAGGGCCCGGGCAACTGCGTCGAGCGGATCCTGGCCGGCGACGTCGACATCGTCGTCAACACGCCCTTCGGCTCGCCGGGCAACAGCGGGCCGCGCCTGGACGGCTACGAGATCCGCACCGCGGCGGTGTCCGCCGGGATCCCGTGCATCACCACGGTGCAGGGGATGGCCGCGGCCGTGCAGGGCGTCGAGGCGCTGCGCCGCGGTGACCTGGGGGTCCGCAGCCTGCAGGAGGTCCACGCGGCGCTCACCGCCACCCCGTGAACAGCCTTCGTAGCGCTCTTGGCTCCCCTCCCGGCGCGGTGAGGGCCGTGCGGGACGAGCTGGTGGCGCGCGGGCTGCTCGACGGGCTGCCGGCGGCGTTCCTGGCCGGGGTCACCCGGTTCGCGACGCCGCCGGCGCCCGAGCTGAACGCCCTGCGCGCCGGCGCCGAGGGGCTGGCCGCGCGGCTGGCGTCGGGGGAGGCCGGGGACGACGACCTGCCGCTGCTCACCCGCGTGCTGTTCCTCGGCCGGCTCGGCGGGGTGCTCGCCGCGCACGGGGTGCGGACGCCGTCCTACGACCTGCTCGGCTCCTACCGGGACAACCTGACGACGCCCGTCGGCCCGCGGCTGCCCGAGCGCCCGCGGGCCGGCGACCGGCGCTGGCGGGTCCTCGGCCGCGACGTCGCCTTCCCGGTCGGCGTGCCCGCGTGCGTGCTCAACGGCGGCGAGGAGTGGGTGCGCTTCCACGCCCGCAACGGCTTCAGCGTGCTCACCTACAAGACCGTGCGCAGCCGCGCGCACGAGCCGAACGAGCAGCCCAACTGGACGTTCGCGCCGCGCCCGCCCGGCGACGGGCCCGCCGACGAGGTCGTCTCCGACCCGTGGGACTGGACGGCGCCCGGCGACCCCGGCGTCAGCACCGTCAACTCCTTCGGCGTCCCCTCCCCGGCTCCGGCGGAGTGGATGGCCGACCTGGAGCGGTCGCTGGCCGCCGTCGACGACGACCAGCTGCTCCTGGTCAGCGTGATGGGGACAGGCGCCGGGACCGACCTGGCCGACGACTTCGTCGCCGTGGCGCGGCTCGCGCAGGAGGCCGGCGCCGGGGTGGTCGAGCTGAACCTGTCCTGCCCGAACACGCTGTCGGCCTCGCCGGACGGCGTGAAGCCGCCGCTGTGCCTCGACGCCGACGCCACCGTCGCGGTGGTCGAGGCCGTGCGCCGCGGCCTCGACGACCGCACCGCCCTGGTCGCCAAGATCTCCTGGCTCGACGAGCCGCGGCTGGCCGCGCTGGTGCCCCGGATCGGCCCGCTGGTCGACGGCGTCGCGGGGATCAACACCGCGGCGAGCCGGGTGGTGCGCAGCGACGGCGAGCCGACGTTCCCGGGCCGCGCGGTGGCCGGGTTGTCGGGCGCGGCCGTCCGCGAGCGGGCGCTGGACGCCACCCGGCGGCTGGTCGCGCTGCGCGAGGCCGGCGGGCACCGCTTCGATGTCCTGGCCATGGGCGGGGTCACCGACCCGGCCTCCTTCGCCGCGCTGTGGGAGGCCGGCGCCGACGCCGTGCAGTCGGCGTCGGGCGCCTTCGCCGACCCCTTCCTCGCGCGCGACTGCATCGCCGCGCACGGGGAGACCCTGTCCCGGTCGGTGCCGCGGTGACGGCCCCCTTCGGGCAGCGCCTCGCGGACGTCGTCGCCGCCCGCGGGCCGCTGTGCGTGGGCCTGGACCCGCACGCGCCGCTGCTCGAGCGCTGGGGCCTGCCCGACTCCCCGGACGGTCTCACCCGCTTCACCGACGCCGTCGTCGGCGCGCTCGCCGGGCAGGTGGCGGTGCTCAAGCCGCAGTCGGCGTTCTACGAGCGGCACGGCTCGCGCGGGCTGGCCGTGCTGGAGGAGGGCGTCGCGCGGGCCCGGGCGGCCGGGGCGCTCGTGCTGCTCGACGCCAAACGCGGCGACATCGGCTCCACCATGGACGCCTACGCCGACGTCCTGCGGCCGGAGCACCCCTGCGCCGTGGACGCGCTCACCGTCAGCCCGTACCTCGGCCCCGGGTCGCTGCAGCCGGCCGTGGACACCGCGAGGCTCACCGGCGGCGGCCTGTTCGTGCTCGCCCGCACCTCCAACCCCGACGCCGGCACGCTGCAGTCCGCCGCGGTGGGGGAGCGGAGCGCCGCGCAGGTCGTCGTCGACACCGTCCGGGGGTGGAACACGCCGGGCTGGGTGGTGGGCGACCCGCTGCCCGACCTCGGCGCGGTGCGGGACCAGGCCTCGCGCTGGGGCGCCACGACCGGGTCCTTCGGCGTCGTCGTGGGGGCCACGCTGCGCGAGCTGGACGTCGACCTCGACGGCCTCGGCGGGCCGGTGCTGGCCCCCGGCCTCGGCGCCCAGGGCGGCACCCCGGCCGACCTGCGGCGGCTGTTCGGCGCCGGCCGCGCCGTCGTGCCCACGGTCTCCCGCGACGTGCTCGCCGCGGGCCCCGACGCCGCGGCGCTGCGGGCGGCCGCGGCCCGGTGGGCCGAGGAGCTCGCGCGGTGAGGCGGGCGCTGCCCTGGGGGGTCGCGGCGCTCGGGCTCGTCCTCGTCGTCGCCGGGGTCGCCGTCTTCTGGCGGGAGAACCTCCCGGGGACGGTGACCTACGGCGGGAGCTACGCGCCGCTGACGCCGACCCGGGCGTACGAGAGCTCCCTGCAGCTCTCCTTCGACCGCGTCGACGTCCTCTGGACGTACCGCCACCTGGCGGGAGCCGGGCTCGCGGTGCTCGGCGCGCTGGTGCTCGCCGGGGTGGGCGGCTGGGCGCTCGGCCGCAGGTCGGGACGGCGCGGCGCCCGCTGACCCGGCGTGTCGCGGCACGGCTGTCGCGATCCCGTCGGGCAGTCCTGTCCCGTTCCGTATATGGTGTGACCTGCGTGTCTCACGGTCGGTCATCCGAGCGGTACACACAGCGTCACCTTCGGACGCTCAGAGATCGAGAACCTCGCGCGCACCGCGCGTGACCTGCGGATTCCCGGTTACTAGGTTGACCGCCGGGCCCGAGCAGCCGGGGCCGGACCCGCTGAGGCGGCACGAGACACAGCACAGAGACGCCGGGGCGAACAGGGCCCCGGCGACGACACGATCGGAACGCACCATGCCCCTTCCTGACCTGTCACCCGAACAGCGCGCCGCCGCCCTGGAGAAGGCCGCCGCGGCCCGCAAGGCCCGCGCCGAACTGCGCGAGCGGCTCAAGAGCAAGGGCGCCACGGTCGGCGACGTCCTCAAGCAGGGTGAGACCGACGAGGTGATCGGCAAGATGCGGGTCTCCGCGGTCCTGGAGTCCCTGCCCGGCGTCGGCAAGGCCCGTGCTGCGAAGATCATGGAGCGGCTCGAGATCTCGCCGACCCGCCGCGTCCGCGGCCTGGGCGCCAACCAGCGCCGGGCCCTGGAGGCGGAGTTCGGCGGGGAGCAGGTCGTCGCCGACCAGGTGCCCGCCGACTCGGCGAGCTGACCGGCCGCACGGCACCACCCCGCACCACCGCACAGGACCACCGCACCAGGACGAGGACGCCGTGCCCAGAGCCCACCAGTCCCCGGTCCCGGCGCGCCTGACGGTGCTCTCCGGCCCCTCGGGGGTGGGCAAGGGCACCGTGGTGGCGGAGGTCCGCCGGCGCTACCCCGAGGTGTGGCTCTCGGTCTCGGTGACCACCCGCGCGCGCCGTCCCGGCGAGGTCGACGGAGTGCACTACCACTTCATCGACGACGCCGCGTTCGACCGGCTGGTCGCCGAGGACGGCCTGCTCGAGTGGGCCGAGTACGCCGGCAACCGCTACGGCACACCGGCCGCCCCGGTCCGCGAGCGACTCGCGACCGGGGCGCCGGCGCTGCTCGAGATCGAGCTGCAGGGCGCCCGCCAGGTCCGCGCCCGCGCCCCGGAGGCGCAGCTGGTGTTCCTCGCGCCGCCGTCGTGGGGCGAGCTGGAGCGCCGGCTGGCCGGCCGCGGCTCGGAGACCCGCGCCGTCCAGGAGCGCCGGCTGGCCATCGCGCAGGCCGAGCTGGACGCCGCCGGGGAGTTCGACGTCGTGGTCGTCAACGACGACGTCGCACGGGCCGCGGACGAGTTGGTATCCTTGCTAGCTGCGCCGTCGTCCGGGAGGACGGTCGGCGCCTCCGAGTGACCGGCCGCCCGAGGCCCCTCACTCCCGCCGATCGAACGAGGAGCACGCCCGCCCGTGTCCGGAGTCGCACCTGCCCCCGAGGGCATCACCAACCCGCCGATCGACGAGCTGCTCGAGCGCACCAGCAGCAAGTACGGCCTGGTGATCTTCGCCGCCAAGCGCGCGCGCCAGATCAACGCCTACTACAGCCAGCTCTCCGAGGGCCTGCTGGAGTACGTCGGCCCGCTCGTCGACACCGCGCCCCAGGAGAAGCCCCTCTCCATCGCGCTGCGGGAGATCAACGAGGGTCTGCTGACCCACACCGCCGGCGAGAACTGAGCGCCCGGCACCCAGAACGGATGACGACGCCCCCGGCCCAGGCCGGGGGCGTCGTCGTGTCCGGGGGAGGATGGAGCGCATGAGCCGGATCGTGCTGGGCGTGGGCGGCGGCGTGGCCGCCTACAAGTCGGCCCTGCTGCTGCGCGCGCTGACCGAGGCGGGCCACGACGTGCGCGTCGTCCCCACCGAGTCGGCGCTGCGGTTCGTCGGCGCCGCCACCTTCGAGGCGCTGTCGGGGAACCCCGTCACCTCCGACGTCTGGCACGACGTCCCCGAGGTGGCCCACGTCCGGATCGGCCAGACCGCCGACCTCGTCGTCGTCAACCCGGCCACCGCCGACCTGCTCGCCCGCGCCGCCTCCGGCCGCGCCGACGACCTGCTCACCGCCACGCTGCTCACCGCGCACTGCCCGGTGGTGTTCGTGCCGGCCATGCACACCGAGATGTGGCTGCACCCGGCCACCCGGGACAACGTCGCCACGCTGCGCCGGCGCGGGTCGATCGTGCTGCCACCCGCCGTCGGCCGGCTCACCGGCCCCGACTCCGGGCCCGGCCGGCTGCCCGAGCCCGCCGACGTCGCCGCGCTCGCCCAGGTCGTGCTCGCCGCCGGCGCCGACGCGCTGCGCGCCGACCTGACCGGCCGCCGCGTCGTGATCAGCGCCGGCGGCACCCGCGAGCCGCTGGACCCCGTCCGCTACCTGGGCAACCGCTCCTCGGGAAAGCAGGGCTGGGCGCTGGCCCGCGTGGCCGCCGCCCGCGGCGCCGACGTCACCCTCGTGGCCGCCAACGTCGAGCTGCCCGCGCCGTTCGGCGTCCGCGTCGTCCCCGTCGGGACGGCGGAGGAGCTGCGCGCGGCGATGCTGGCGGAGGCCCCGGAGGCCGACGTCGTCGTCATGAGCGCCGCCGTCGCCGACTTCCGGCCGGCCACGGTCGCGGCCACCAAGCTGAAGAAGAAGGACGACCCCAGCGAGGTCCCCGAGGTGCGGCTGGTCCGCAACCCCGACGTGCTCGCCGAGCTGGTCACCAAGCGCACCCCCGGCCAGCTCGTCGTCGGCTTCGCCGCCGAGACCGGCGACGCGGACGGTGACGTGCTCGCCCACGCCCGCGCCAAGCTCGCCCGCAAGGGCTGCGACCTGCTCGTGGTCAACGACGTCTCCGGGGGCGGCGTGTTCGGCCGGCCCGACAACGCCGCCGTCGTGCTGTCCGCCGACGGCACCGCCACCGACGTGCCGCACGGCAGCAAGGACGCCGTCGCGGCGGCCGTGTGGCAGGCGATCGCCCCCCGCCCGGCCTGACCGTCGGCTGCCGCCCCGGTGTCGCGCCGGTAACGTGCTCACGCGGCGCGGGCACACCGTGGCCGTACCTCAGTCACTGCAGCAGGGAGAACCGAGTGCCACGCCGTCTCTTCACGTCCGAGTCGGTGACCGAGGGCCACCCCGACAAGATCGCCGACCAGATCTCCGACGCGATCCTCGACGAGATGCTCGCGCAGGACCCGCGCAGCCGCGTCGCCGTCGAGACCCTGATCACCACCGGCCAGGTGCACATCGCCGGCGAGGTCACCACCGCCGGCTACGTCGACATCGCCGACATCGTCCGCAGGACGGTGCTGCGGATCGGCTACGACTCCTCGCGCAAGGGCTTCGACGGCGCCTCGTGCGGCGTGAGCGTCTCCATCGGCGCGCAGTCGCCCGACATCGCGCAGGGCGTGGACACCGCCTACGAGGCGCGCACCTCCGGCGCCGCCGACGACGACGAGATCGAGCGCCAGGGCGCCGGCGACCAGGGCCTGATGTTCGGGTACGCCACCGACGAGACCCCCGAGCTCATGCCGCTGCCGATCGCGCTGGCCCACCGGCTCTCGCGCCGGCTGGCCGCGGTCCGCAAGGACGGCTCGGTGCCCTACCTGCGCCCCGACGGCAAGACCCAGGTCACCGTCGTCTACGAGGACGACCGGCCGGTCGGCGTCGACACCGTCGTCGTCTCCTCGCAGCACGCCGAGGACATCTCCATCGAGCAGCTGCTCACCCCCGACGTGCAGGAGCTCGTCGTGGAGCCGGAGCTGCAGGCCCTCGGCCTGCCCACCGACGGCTACCGGCTGCTGGTCAACCCCACCGGCAAGTTCGTCATCGGCGGCCCGATGGGCGACGCCGGCCTGACCGGCCGCAAGATCATCGTCGACACCTACGGCGGCATGGCCCGCCACGGCGGCGGCGCGTTCTCCGGCAAGGACCCGTCGAAGGTCGACCGCTCCGGCGCCTACGCCATGCGCTGGGTGGCCAAGAACGTCGTCGCCGCGGGCCTGGCCCGCCGCTGCGAGGTGCAGGTCGCCTACGCCATCGGCGCCGCCCACCCGGTCGGCCTGTTCGTCGACACGCACGGCACCGGCACGGTCGCCGACGACGTCCTGGAGAAGGCGGTCACCACGGTGTTCGACCTGCGCCCGGGCGCCATCGTGCGCGACCTGGACCTGCTGCGGCCGATCTACGGCCCGACCGCCGCCTACGGCCACTTCGGCCGCACCGACGTCGAGCTGCCGTGGGAGCGCACCGACCGGGCCGACGCGCTCCGGTCGGCCGTCGGCGCCTGATCGCCGCAGCAGCGGGTCCCGTCGTACCCCGGGGGGAGACTCCCGGGACGACGACCGGACGGAGAGCGCCCTGAGCACGGCCGCACCACCTCCCGGCGACCCGGGTCACCCTCCGGTGGCCCGGGTCGTCGTCGACGTGCCCCTGGCGCACCTGGACCGCGCGTTCGACTACGCGATCCCCGAGGACATGGCCGGTGAGGTCCGCGCGGGGTGCCGGGTCCGGGTGCGCTTCGCCGGGCAGCTCGTCGACGGGTTCGTGCTGGAGCTGGCGGACTCCAGCGAGACCGGCCGCAAGCTCGCGCCGCTGGCCAAGCTGGTGTCCTCCGAGCCGGTGCTCACCCCGGAGGTCGCGGCGCTGGCCCGCTCGGTGGCCCAGCGCTGGGGCGGCACGCTCGTCGACGTGCTGCGCCTGGCCATCCCGCCGCGCCGCGCCGCCGCGGAGAAGCGGCCGCCCGCCGAGCCACCGCCGCCCCCGGAGCCGCCCGACCCGGCCGGCTTCGCGCGCTACCCGACCGGGCCCGCGCTGCTGGCCGCCGTCGCCGAGGGCCGCCCCGCCCGCGCGGTGTGGACGGCGCTGCCCGGCGAGGACTGGCCGGCCCGGCTGGCCGAGCTGTGCCGGGCGGCGCTGTCGGGCGGGCGCGGCGCGCTCGTCGTCGTCCCCGACGGCCGCGACCTCGACCGGCTGGAGGCCGCCGCCGGCGCCGTCCTGCCGGCGGGCTCGTTCGTGGTGCTGCGCGCCGACGCCGCCCCCGACGCCCGCTACCGGCGCTTCCTCGACGCCGCCCGCGGGAGCGCCAAGGTCGTCCTCGGCACCCGCGGGGCGGCGTTCGCGCCCGTCGCCGACCTCGGCCTGGTGGCCGTCTGGGACGACGGCGACGACCTGCACGCCGAGCCCCGGGCGCCCTACGCGCACGCCCGCGACGTGCTCGTGCACCGCGCCCACCTGACCGGCTGCGCCGCCGTCGTCGCGGCCACCGCGCGCACCGCCGAGGCCGCGCTGCTGGTGGAGAGCGGCTGGGCGCACGAGCTGGCCGCCGAGCGGGCCACCCTGCGGGCGGTCATGCCGCGGGTGCAGGCGCTGGGGGAGGACTCCGAGCTCGCCCGCGACCCGGCCGCCCGCACCGCGCGGCTGCCCAGCCTCGCCCACCGGGTGGCCCGCGCGGCGCTCGCCGAGGGCACCCCCGTGCTCGTGCAGGTGCCGCGCGCCGGCTACGCGCCCGGCCTGTCCTGCGACCGCTGCCGGGCACCGGCCCGCTGCGCGGTGTGCGCCGGCCCGCTCGGCATCTCGCCCACGCCCGGCCCCGGCGGCTCCCGCATCCCCGCCTGCCGGTGGTGCGCCCGCCCGGCCACGGTCTTCGACTGCCCGCACTGCCACGGCACCAAGCTGCGCGCCTCCGTCGTCGGGGCCGCCCGCACCGCCGAGGAGCTCGGGCGGGCGTTCCCCGGCGCACCGGTGCGGGTGTCCGGGCGGTCGTCGGGCGTGCTGCCGACGGTCTCCGGCGGCCCGGCGCTTGTGGTGGCGACGCCCGGCGCGGAGCCCGTCGCCGAGGGCGGCTACGGCGCCGCGCTGCTGCTCGACTCGTGGGCCCTGCTCGGCCGCGCCGACCTGCGGGCGGGGGAGGAGACGCTGCGCCGCTGGATGAACGCGGCCACGCTGGTGCGCCCGCGGGGCACCGTCGTCGTCGCGGCCGACGCCGCGCACGCCGTCGTCCAGGCGCTGGTGCGCTGGGACCCGGGCTGGCTCGCCGAGCGCGAGCTCGCCGACCGGCGCGCGCTCGGCTTCCCGCCGGCCACCCGGATGGCGGCGCTGTCGGGGTCGCCGGCGGCCCTCGCGGAGTTCCTCGAGGCCGCCCGGCTGCCCGGCGACGCCGACCTGCTCGGGCCGGTGCCGGAGCCGCCGCGGCCCGGGCAGGAGGGGGAGCGGGAACGCTACCTGGTGCGGGTGCCGCGCGCGGAGGGCACGGCGCTGGCCACCGCGCTGGCGGAGGTGCAGGGCGTGCGCAGCGCCCGGAAGGCGAGCGAGCACGTGCGGGTGCAGCTCGATCCCCTCGAGCTGGTCTGAGCCCGCGGGGCGCGACCCCTCCCTGTCGGGTCCCCGCACGATCAGGCGGCCTGGTCGTGCCGCGTCCTGGCGCACCTCCGGCGGTGAGCCAGGACGCGCCACGGTGGGCCCGCCTGATCGTGCGCGAGGCGGCCCTGGTCCGGGCCGGCGGGTGCGCGGGAGGGCGCCACCTACGATCGACCGGTGAGCGTCACCCCCATCCGGCTGCTGGGCGACCCCGTCCTGCACCGGCCCGCGGCACCGGTCGTCGACTTCGACGCCGAGCTGCGCGGGCTGGTCGCCGATCTGACCGAGACCATGCACGCGGCCGGGGGAGCCGGCCTCGCCGCGCCGCAGATCGGCGTCGGCCTGCGGGTGTTCACCTGGTACGTCGACGGCGAGGTGGGGCACCTGGTCAACCCGTCGGTCGACCTGGTCGGCGACGAGACCGAGGAGGCGCCCGAGGGGTGCCTGTCCATCCCCGGCTACCGCTTCGACTGCCGCCGCCACCTGCACGTGGTGGCGACCGGCTGGAACCAGCACGGCGACCCGGTCCGGGTGGAGGGCTCGCACCTGCTGGCCCGCGCGGTGCAGCACGAGGTGGACCACCTCGACGGCGTGGTGTTCGTCGACCGGCTCGACCCCGAGGCCCGCACCGCCGCCCTGGCCGCGCTCGCCGAGGCGGAGTGGCAGGGCATGCAGGCCTGGGTCCCGCGCGTGGAGGTGAGCCCCCACTGAGGCTCCTGTTCGCGGGGACCCCCGAGGCCGCCGTCCCGTCGCTGGAGGCGCTGCTGGCCTCCGACCACGAGGTGGCCGCCGTCCTCACCCGCCCCGACGCCCGCTCCGGCCGCGGCCGGAAGGTCAGCCGCTCCCCGGTGGCCGAGCGCGCCGACGCCGCCGGCCTGCCCGTGCTGCAGCCCCGCTCGCCCCGGGAGCCGGAGTTCCTCGCGGAGCTCGCCGGCCTCGCCGTCGACTGCGCGCCCGTGGTCGCCTACGGCGCGCTCGTCCCGCCCGCGGCGCTCGACCTGCCCGCGCACGGCTGGGTCAACCTGCACTTCTCGCTGCTGCCGGCCTGGCGCGGCGCGGCGCCGGTGCAGCACGCGGTCATGGCCGGCGACGAGGTCACCGGCGCCTGCACGTTCCGGCTGGAGCAGGGCCTGGACACCGGCCCGGTGTTCGGCCTGGTCACCGAGCCGATCGGCCCGCGCGACACGGCGGGCGACCTGCTCGGCCGGCTCGCCGTCAGCGGCGCCCGGCTGCTCGTCGCCACCCTCGACGGCATCGCGTCCGGGGAGCTCGAGCCGCAGCCCCAGCCGGCCGAGGGCGTGAGCCTCGCGCCGCGCATCGAGACCGCCGACGCCCGCGTCGACTGGGACCTGCCCGCGCACGTCGTCGACCGCCGGGTGCGGGGCGTGACGCCGGCGCCCGGCGCCTGGACCACCTGGCGCGGCGACCGGTTCCGCCTGGGCCCGGTCGAGCCGCTGCCGACGTCGCTGGCGCTGGAGGCCGGGGAGGTGTCGGTCGGCCCGACGGGCGTCGTCGTCGGCACCGGCCGCGGCGCCGTGCGGCTCGGCGACGTGCAGCCCGCCGGCAAGCGGATGCACCCGGCCGCCGACTGGGCCCGCGGCGCCCGTCCCGCCGCCGGCGAGCGGTTCGGGGCATGAGCGGCCCGCCCCGGCGTCCCGCCGGCCCGCGCGGGGGACAGCGCGGGGGAGAGCGCGGCGGGCACCGTGACCGCCGCCCGCCCCGCCGGGCCCCGCTCGACGGCGCCCGCCTCACCGCCTACGACGTCCTCGACGGCGTCTCCGCGCGCGAGGCCTTCGCCAACCTGCTGCTGCCCCAGCTGCTGCGCGAGCGGCAGCTCGAGCCCCGTGACGCCGCCTTCGCCACCCAGCTGGCCTACGGCGCGCTGCGGGCGCAGGGCACGCTCGACGCCGTCCTCGCCCGGCTGGTCGACCGCCCGCTGGCCGACCTCGACCGCCGGCTGCTGGACCTGCTGCGCCTGGGCGCCTACCAGCTGGTCGACCTGCGGGTGCCGGCGCACGCCGCCGTCGCCACCACCGTCGACCTCGTGCGGGCGATCGTCGGGCCCGGCGCATCGGGCCTGGCCAACGCGGTGCTGCGCAAGGTGGCCGCCGGCGGCGACCGCGCCGCGTGGCTCGCGCAGCTCGGGGCCGACGGCGACCGGCGGCTGGCCCTGGCCACCGACCACCCCGAGTGGATCGTGGCCGCCTGGCGCGAGGCGCTGGGCGGCGGTGCGGCCGGGGAGGCCGAGCTCGAGGACGCGCTGCTCGCCGACGACGCCGCCCCCGAGGTGCACCTGGTCGCCCGGCACGTCGACCGCGCGGAGCTCGCCGAGGAGTCCGGCGGGACGCCCGGGCCGTGGTCGCCGTACGCGGTCCGCCTGGGCGGGGGAGACCCCGGCCGGCTGCCGTCGGTGCGGGCCGGCCGGGCCGCGGTGCAGGACGAGGGCAGCCAGCTCGCCGCGCTGCTGCTCACCCGCGCGCCGCTGGAGGGGCCCGACGCCCGCTGGCTCGACGTGTGCGCCGGCCCCGGCGGCAAGGCCGGCCTGCTGGCCGCCGTCCGCCCGGCCGGGGTGCACCTCACCGCCGCCGACCGGGCGCCGCACCGCGCCGAGCTGGTGCGCGGGGCGCTGGCGGGGGAGGACGACGTCGAGGTGCTCGTCGCCGACGGGCGGGAGCCGCCGTGGGCGGAGGGCTCCTTCGACCGGGTCCTGCTCGACGCGCCGTGCACCGGCCTGGGCGCGCTGCGCCGGCGGCCGGAGGTGCGCTGGCGGCGCACGGCCGACGACGTCGCGCCGCTGGTGGAGCTGCAGACGGCGCTGCTGGACCGTGCGCTGGCCTCGGTCCGCCCCGGCGGCGTGGTTGCGTACGTGACGTGCTCGCCGCACGCGGCGGAGACGGTCGGGGTCGCCGACGCCGCGGCCGCCCGCGACGACGTCGAGGTGCTGCCCGTGGCGCCGCTGTTCGGCGAGGTGCCCGGGGTGGAGCGCGGGCCCTACGGGCAGCTGTGGCCGCACCGGCACGGCACCGACGCGATGTTCCTGGCCCTGCTCCGCCGCACCCGCTGACCCGGCGGGCCGGGGGTCCGCGTCAGCGGCCGCCGAGCAGCGTCAGGACGACGACGAGCAGCACGTAGCCGCAGGAGAGGGCGAGCAGGCGCCGGCCGCCCAGCCACGGCTCCCACCACGGCACGGGGGGTGCCGGGCGCGCGGGCCCGGGCCGGTCGGCCACCCACCAGGCCGCGGCGAGCGTCTGCCGCCGGTGCCACAGCGCCAGCGCCGTGTAGCCCGCGACGAGCACGACGGCGGCCGGCAGTGAGGTCGCGGGCCGGTCCCAGTCGCCCTGCAGGAGCAGCACGGCGGGCAGCACGGGCATCGCCCGGCCCATCCAGTGCAGCCGGAGCACGCGGCGGGCGTACCGGTCCAGCCGGGTGCGCAGCTCGGGCCCGGGGTCGGTGTGGGTGCGCAGCGCGTGCCGCATCCGCGCGACCTCGGCCGCGCGGCGGGACAGTCCCGGCACCACCGGCGTGAGCAGCGCCAGGGCGGCCGCCACCCCGGCCACCGCGGTGAGCAGCGCCCAGGCGGCGGTGCCGTGCAGGCCCGCGTAGTCGCCGGTGAGCAGCATCCGCGGCACGCCCAGCCCGAGGACGACGGCGGGCAGCAGCAGCCCCGCCGTCCCGGTCTCCGGCGCGCGGTGCGGCTCGGGCCGGACCGTCACCGAGCCGTGACGCACGGTCACCGGATCACCCGACGGCCAGGTCGGCCGGCGGGCGACGGGGGACGCCGTGGTGCGCACGATCACGGACGGTAGCTGCCGCCGGGCCGGGGCGCCTCCCGGTCACCCGCCCCGGCGACCCCCGTCCAGGGCAGGTCCCTCGGGTCCGGGGACGGATCGCCGGGTGCACGCACCGCGCCGCCCCACCCACCGGACCGCGCGGCGTGCACATCCGTTCCGGATCCGCCGTGGCTCGCCTAGCCTGCCCCGCCGTGCCCTGGCTCCCCGACGACTTCGTCCACCCGACCCGCGCCGACCTGCCCACCGGTCAGCACCTGCGCCCGATCCGCGCGTCCGACACCCCGATCGACTTCCCCGCCGTCATGGGCTCCCGCGAGCGCCTGTGGGGCACCTACGGCGAGGCGTGGGGCTGGCCGCCCGCGACCATGACCGAGGACCAGGACCGCGAGGACCTCGCCCGCCACGAGCGCGAGATCGAGGCGCACGAGAGCTTCAACTACGCGCTGCTGGACGAGGACGAGACCGAACTGCTCGGCTGCGTCTACGTCGACCCGCCGGAGAAGGTGGGCGACGCCGACGCCGAGGTGTCCTGGTGGGTGGTCGACCGGCTGGTCGGCACCGACGTCGAGGCGGCCCTCGACGCGTTCGTGCCGCGCTGGCTGGAGGCCGAGTGGCCGCTGCGGGCGCCCCGCTACGTCGGCCGCGACCTGTCCTGGGCCGACTGGACCGCCCTGCCCGACCGGGACTGAGCGCCCGTGGCGCGGCCGGCCCTGCGGGGAGCCGGCCGCGCCCCGCTCAGGACCCGACGCTCAGAACGGGTACTGCCGCCGGGTGTGCTGGACGCCGATCCAGTGGTCGGTGGTGAACTCGTCGATCGCCCACCCGCCGCCGAACCGGCCGAGGCCCGACTCCTTCTCGCCGCCGAACGCGGTGGTGTTCTCGTCGTTGAGCGGTGAGTCGTTCACGTGGGTCATGCCGGCCTCCACCCGCAGCGCGAACCGGACGCCGCGCTCGGTGTCGCGGGTGAACACGGCACTGGACAGGCCGTACTCGGTGTCGTTGGCGATGGCCAGCGCCTCGTCCTCGCCGGAGGCGCGGATGATCGTCGTGACCGGCCCGAGGACCTCCTGCCGGGCGGTGGCGACGTCGTCGGTGCCGAGCAGCACGTGCGGCGGCAGCACCGAGCCGATCGGGCCGGTCGGGTCGCCGCCGAGGACCTGCTCGGCGCCGTCCTCGCGGGCCTGCGCGACCTCCTCCGGATCCCCTCGGGCTGCTTGCCGTCGATGATCGGGCCGATCACCGTGTCGGACTCCCGCGGGTCGCCGGCCTCGAGCCCGCGCGCCCGCTCGACGTAGCGCTCGACGAACGCGTCGTGCACCGAGTCGTCCACGACGATCCGGTTGGTGATCATGCAGACCCGGCCCAAGCAGACCTGGCCCATGCAGACCTGGCCCTGGTGGAAGGACTTCCCGAAGACGGCGGCGTCGACGGCGAGGTCCGGGTCGGCGTCGACGTCGGCGCTCGCCTCGACCTGTGCCGTGCCCGCCCCCGACCCGGCCGGACCGGCGGTGATCACGGCGCACCTAGACTCCGACGACGTGGCCCGCACCCCGATGATCGCCCCCAGCCTGCTCTCGGCGGACTTCGCCCGGCTGGCCGACGAGGTGGCCCGCGTGGCCGACGCCGACTGGCTGCACGTCGACGTCATGGACGCCCACTTCGTGCCCAACCTGACGCTGGGCCGGCCGGTGGTCGAGGCCATCCACGCCGTCAGCACGGTGCCGCTGGACTGCCACCTGATGATCGAGGCGCCCGAGCGCTGGGCGCCCGGCTACGCCGAGCTCGGCGCCCGCAACGTCACCGTGCACGCCGAGGCCTGCACCGGCGACCCCTGCGACGTCGCCCGCGACATCCGCGCGGCCGGCGCCCTGGCGGGCCTCGCGCTCAAGCCCGGCACCCCGCTGGAGGCCTACGAGGACGTGCTGCGCGACTTCGACACCCTGCTGGTCATGACCGTCGAGCCCGGCTTCGGCGGGCAGGCGTTCATGGCCGAGGTGCTGCCGAAGGTGCGCCGCGCCCGCGAGCTCGTCGACACCGGCCACCTGCAGGTGCTCGTCGAGGTCGACGGTGGCATCAACGCCGACACCATCGCGCAGGCCGCCGAGGCCGGCGCCGACGTCTTCGTCGCGGGTTCGGCCGTCTACGGCGCCGACGACCCCGCCCGCGCCATCGCAGCCCTGCGCGAGCTGGCCACCCCGGCCGCCGGGTGACGGTCAGCCCGGCCGAGTCGGCCGCCATGGCCCGGGCGCGCGAGCTCGGCCAGAGCGTCCTCGGCACCACCAGCCCGAACCCGCCCGTGGGCGCGGTCGTCCTCGACGCCGCCGGCGCGGTGGTGGGGGAGGGCGCCACCTCCCCGCCCGGCGGCCCGCACGCCGAGGTGCACGCCCTGCGCCGGGCCGGCGAGCGCGCCCGCGGCGGCACCGCCGTCGTCACCCTCGAGCCGTGCGCGCACACCGGCCGCACCGGCCCGTGCGCCGACGCGCTGCTGGCCGCCGGGATCGCCCGCGTGCTCGTCGCCGTCCCCGAGCCCACGGGGCTGGCCGGCGGCGGCGCCGACCGGCTGCGCGCCGCCGGGGTCGACGTCGAGGTGGGCGTGGAGCGGGAGGCCGCCGAGGACGGGGCGCTGGCCGCCTGGCTGACCGGCGCCCGCGCGGGCCGGCCGTTCGTCGTCTGGAAGGTCGGCGCCACCCTCGACGGGCGGGTCGCCGCCGCCGACGGCACCAGCCGCTGGATCACCGGCCCGGTCGCCCGCGCCGCCGTCCACCGGCTGCGCGCCGGGTGCGACGCCGTCCTCGTCGGGTCGGGCACCGTCCTCACCGACGACCCGCAGCTCACCGTCCGGGACGCCGACGGCCGCGACGCCGCCCGCCAGCCGCTGCGCGTCGTGCACGACCGCCGCGGCCGGGTCCCGGCCGGCGCCCGCGTCCTCGACGGCGCCGCCCCCACGGTCGTCAGCCGCGCCGCCGGCCCCGCCGAGCTGCTCGCCGAGCTCTTCGACCGCGACGTCCGCCGGGTGCTCCTCGAGGGCGGCCCGACCCTGGCCGCGGCGTTCCTGCGCGCGGGCCTCGTCGACGAGGTGCTGGTGCACCTCGCGCCCAAGCTGCTGGGCGCGGGTCCCTCGCTGGTGGGGGACCTGGGAATCAGCACGATCGGCGCCGCGCTGTCCCTGGAGCTGCGGGAGGTCACCCCGCTGGGCGGGGACGTGCAGATCCGCCTGCGGCCCACAGGTCACACTGGGGTCGGACCGCGCGCCGACGGGAGGGACTGAGGTGTTCACAGGCATCGTCGAGGAGGTCGGCTCCCTCGCCGCGCGCGAGGACTCGGCCGACGCCGCCGTGCTGCGCATCCGCGCCCGGCGCGTGCTCGAGGACGTGCACCTCGGCGACTCGATCTCCGTCAACGGCGTGTGCCTCACCGTCACCGGCGTCGAGCCCGACGCCGACGGCAGCTCGGTGTGGTCCACCGACGTCATGGCCGAGACGCTGCGCCGCAGCAGCCTCGGCCGGCTGGCCGACGGCGACCCGGTGAACCTCGAGCGCGCCGTCGCGCCGCACACCCGCCTCGGCGGGCACATCGTGCAGGGCCACGTCGACGGCGTCGGCACGGTCGTGTCCCGCACGCCGAGCGAGCACTGGGACGTCGTCCGCGTCGCCCTGCCCCCGCAGCTCGCGCGCTACGTCGTCGAGAAGGGCTCGATCACCGTCGACGGCGTCTCGCTCACCGTCAGCGCGCTCAGCGCCGCCGACGACCCCGAGCCCTGGTTCGAGGTCAGCCTCATCCCCGCCACCCTCCGCGAGACCACGCTGGGCGGCCGCGCCCCGGGGGACCCGGTCAACCTGGAGGTCGACGTGATCGCCAAGTACGTGGAACGACTGCTGGGAGCACGCCGATGAGCGCCGTCCGGCTGGACTCCGTCGAGGACGCCATCGCGGCGATCAAGGACGGCCGCGCGGTCGTCGTCGTCGACGACGAGGACCGCGAGAACGAGGGCGACCTCATCTTCGCCTCCGAGCTCGCGACGCCCGAGCTCGTGGCGTTCATGGTCCGCTACACCTCGGGCTACATCTGCGTGTCGGTCACCGAGGCCGACGCCGACCGGCTCGACCTGCCGCCGATGTTCCGGGTCAACCAGGACCGCCGCGGCACCGCCTACACCGTCACCGTCGACGCCCGCGAGGGCGTGACCACCGGCATCTCGGCCGCCGACCGGGCGCACACCATCCGGCTGCTCGCCGACGCGGAGACCTCCTCGGCCGACCTCGCCCGCCCCGGCCACATCGTCCCGCTGCGCGCCAAGGACGGCGGCGTGCTGCGCCGGCCGGGCCACACCGAGGCCGCCGTCGACCTCGCCGTCCTCGCCGGGCTGCGCCCCTCCGGCACGCTGTGCGAGCTGGTCAGCGAGAAGGACCCGACCGGCATGGCCCGCGCCGAGGAGCTGAGGGTCTTCGCCGACGAGCACGACCTGTGCCTGATCTCGATCGCCGACCTCATCGCCTACCGCAAGCGCTTCGACAAGCTGGTCGAGCGCGTCGCGGAGGCCACCGTGCCGCTGGCGCCGGGCACCTTCACCGCCGTCGGCTACCGCAGCTCCTACGACGAGCGCGAGCACGTCGCCTTCGTCTACGGCGACATCGGCGACGGCGAGGACGTGCTGGTCCGCGTGCACTCCGAGTGCCTCACCGGCGACGTCTTCGGCTCGCTGCGCTGCGACTGCGGCCCGCAGCTGCAGGCGGCGCTGGCCGCCGTCGCCCGGGAGGGCCGCGGCATCGTGCTCTACATCCGCGGGCACGAGGGCCGGGGCATCGGCCTGCTGCACAAGCTGCAGGCCTACCAGCTGCAGGACGCCGGCGTGGACACCGTCGACGCCAACCTCGACCTCGGCCTGCCCGCCGACGCCCGCGACTACGGCACCGGCGCGCAGATCCTCGCCGACCTCGGCGTGCACACCATGCGGCTGCTGACCAACAACCCGGCCAAGCGCGCCGGGCTCGAGGGCTACGGCCTCAAGGTGACCGGCCGCGTGCCGCTGCCCAGCCACGTCACCGCCGAGAACCTGGCCTACCTGCGCACCAAGCGCGACCGGATGGGCCACCTGCTCGACATCATCGAGCCCGAGACCGAGTCCGGCCCCGCCGACGTGCCCGTGCCCGTCGCCGGGGAGCCGGCCACCGTGCCCGGCACCGACGTGCCCCTCCACCAGCAGGAGCAGCGACTGTGAGCGGTACCGGACGCCCCGAGGCGGGCGCCGTCGACGCCGCCGGGCTCACGCTCGGCATCGTCGCCACCACCTGGCACGCCGAGATCACCGACGCGCTGCTCGACCGCGCGCTCGCCGCGGCCCGCGCCAGCGGCGTCGGCGAGCCGACCGTCGTCCGCGCGCCGGGCGCCGTCGAGCTGCCCGTCGTCGCCCAGGCGCTGGCCGAGCGGCACGACGCCGTCGTCGCGCTCGGCGTGGTCATCCGCGGCGGCACCCCGCACTTCGAGTACGTCTGCGACGCCGTCACCGCCGGGCTGACCCGGGTGGCGCTCGACGCCGGCCGGCCGGTCGGCAACGGCGTGCTCACCTGCGACACCGAGGAGCAGGCGCGCGACCGCGCGGGCCTGCCCGGCTCGGCCGAGGACAAGGGCTGGGAGGCCTGCGTGGCCGCGCTGGCCACCGCGCTCACCCTCCGCGGCCTGCGCACCCCGCCGCGGTCCACCGGCTTCCAGGCCACCCCCGTCGGGCAGGGCCTGGCGTGAAGACCTTCGACGCGCTGTTCGCCGAGCTGTCGGCGAAGGTGGCCGCCGGCGACCCCGCCTCCGGCACCGTGACCGCCGTCCGCGACGGCGTGCACGCCGCCGGCAAGAAGGTCGTCGAGGAGGCGGCGGAGTCCTGGATGGCCGCCGAGCACGAGGGGCCCGAGCGCACCGCCGAGGAGATCAGCCAGCTCCTCTACCGGGTGCAGGTCCTCATGCTCGCCCGCGGGCTGAGCCTCGACGACGTCTACACCCACCTCTGATCAAGGACCCCCGCGCCCCCCACGGCGCGCTCCGCGCACTGCGGGACCCTGCGCGGGGGCCGTTCCGTCCGCTCACCGAAGGAGACAGACCAGTGCTGCGCATCGCCGTGCCCAACAAGGGCGTCCTCAGCGAGCCCGCGGCCGCGATGCTCGCCGAGAGCGGCTACCGGCAGCGGCGCAGCACCAAGGACCTCGCGGTCTACGACCCCGACAGCGACACCGAGTTCTTCTACCTGCGCCCGCGGGACATCGCCGTCTACGTGGCCGCCGGCACCCTCGACGTCGGCATCACCGGCCGCGACATGCTGCTGGAGACCGCGCCCGCCGAGGGGGAGGGCCCGACCGCCGTCGAGCTCATGCCCCTGGGCTTCGGCCGGTCCTCCTTCCGGTTCGCGAGCCCCGTCGAGTCCGGCATCGACACCGTCGAGCAGCTCGCCGGCAAGCGGATCGCCACGGCCTACCCGACGCTCCTGCAGCGCTTCCTCGCCGAGTCCGACGTCAAGGCCAGCGTGGTCAAGCTCGACGGCGCGGTGGAGACCGCCTGCCGGCTCGGCGTCGCCGACGCGGTGTGCGACGTCGTGGAGACCGGGACGACGCTGCGCGCGGCGGGGCTGCGGATCATCGGCGAGCCGGTGCTCACCAGCGAGGCGGTGCTCGTGCGCCGCGAGGGGGCCGAGGAGATCCCGGCGGTGGCCCAGCTGCGCCGCCGGCTGCGCGGCGTCCTGGTCGCCCGGCAGTACGTGATGCTCGACTACGACTGCCCGAACGAGCTGCTGGCCCGGGCCACCGCGCTCACCCCCGGCCTCGAGGGTCCGACGGTGAGCCCGCTGCAGACCGAGGGCTGGTCGGCGGTGCGGGCGATGGTCCGCCAGAACGAGACCAACCGGGTCATGGACGAGCTGTGGGAGCTCGGCGCCCGGGCGATCATCGTCACGAGCATCCACGCCAGCCGGATCTGAGGCAGGACCCCACCGCCTCACCCCGTCGGCCGGGTGGCCTTCCCGTCCAGCCAGAGGGTGTCGGACTCGTCCCGGTGGGTGCCGGTGCCGCCGACGTGCTCCGAGCTGATCGTCGGCCCGTTCTTCAGCACGTGGACCAGCGCCATGCCGTGGCCGCGGCCGAGCCCGTGCTCCTGCGCCAGCCAGGAGAGGACGTCGCCGGCCTTCGTGCCCGGGGCGTCGAGCCCGCGCTCGTGCGCCTGCGCGATCAGCTGGCGCGGGGTGAGGCCGGTCTTGTCCTCGATCGCGTCGAGGTAGGCCTGGAAGGACATCGCGTGCTCCTCGGGTGGGGGTCTGCGGGAGGGACCGGCCGGGGCTGGCGGACTCATCGGTACACGGCAGCGGCCCCCTCCCCGGGTGGGGAGGGGGCCGCTGCCGTGTCGTGGTGGTGCGGTCAGCGCCGGGTGGTGCGGTCCACCAGGTCGATCGCGGTGCACAGCCCGAGCGCCATCGCGCGGCCGCTGGTGGAGCCGGTGGCCAGCAGGCCCTCGACCGCCGGGCCCAGCGGGCGCTCGCCGACCAGACCCTGCAGCACCGCGGCGTACTCGCCGCTGACGTGGCCGGCCGCGGCGTGCCGCAGGAGCGCCCGCGACAGCTCGGTGGTGCGGCCGGCGGCCAGCGAGTAGACACCCGCGGCGAACCGCTCGGCGGCCGGGTGCCCGAGCAGGACCAGCCCGGCCATCGTGCCGGCCATGACGTCGTCACCGGCCGGGGTGAGGCCGGGGCCGAGCCCGATCAGCCGGACGGCGGTGCGCAGCGCGGCGTCGAGGTCGGCCCGGCGCACCGCGCCGCGCAGCGCCGCGAGCGGCCCGCCCGGCCCGGCCGGCAGGCCCGGCAGCGTGAACGCGCTGTGCGGCACGCCCTCGCCGTAGAGCGTGGTCCGCAGCTGGCGCACGCCCTCGGGCAGCAGCGCCGGGCGCGGGCTGGGCAGCCGCGGCCGCGGGTCCCACCAGGCCGCGGCCCGCACGACGAGGTCGCCGACCACGATCCGGCCGCCCCCGACCTCGGCCGGAGCGCCGCTCGGCAGCGCGACCAGCGGGCGGCCGTTGCTCGGCCGGAAGAGGATGCAGCCCAGGGGGAGCCGGGCCGCGTCGCTGGTGAGCACGCCGACGACGTCGGTGCCGCGGTCGGTGGGCACCTGCAGGTACACCGCCGCCGGGGCGCTCATGAGCACCCGCGCCGGGCGCACCGGGCCGCGGAGCAGGTCGGCGACGCCGGTGCTCGCCGACGCCGGGACGGCCCCCGCCGTCCGGGCGGGCGCGGCGGTGCGTACGGTCTCCTGCGCGGAACTGCGCGGCAGGGGGATCGTGGGGACGCCGGCGCGGGCCGCACGCCCCCGCTCGGTGGTGGTCGTGTGGTCGATGGTGCGCATCTGCTGGCCCTCTCCCCATCGGGACATCCGGGTGACCCTCCGCTCGAGCCCCCGTCCGGCCGGCCCTCCCGCTGGGAGGGAGGAGGGCACCGTGAGCGGTGACCGCCTACCATCCAGCGGACGGGAACCGACCGCGTCTCGAAGCTAAGCGGCGCGTCGCACGTCCTCGTATGGCGAATGTGGCCAAGAATGGGGGTGGCCGTCCAGGCACACCTGCCAGGTTCCTGCAACTCGAGAATGGGATAGGCCGACGAGGAGGGCGAGTCGTGACGCACAGTGAGGTCTCGATGACCTCGGGGTCGTACCCCACGGCGCCGCTGCCGTTCCACCGCGGGTGGCAGTCGGCCGGCGCGGGGCGGGCGGCCCCGGCGCGCGACGAGTGGCGGGACCGGGTCGGCCTGCGCGTGGACGAGGCCCTGCGGCTGCCGCGGCTGTCCGGCGTCGAGGTGGTCGCCGGGCGCTCCGGCCTGGACCGCGTCGTCCGGCACATGGTCGTGGACGACCCCGCGCGGCCGCTGGCCGCCGCCGGTCCCGACGTCGTCGTCGTCCTCGGGGCCCGGCTGCCCCCTGCCGACGTCACCGACGCCCGGGCGCTGGTGGACCGGCTCGACCAGCTCGGTACCGCGGCGCTCGCCTACCGCCGCACCGAGGGCGCGGCCGCGGTGCCGGCCGAGGTGCTCGCCGAGGCCGAGCGGCGCGGCCTGCCCGTGCTCGCGCTGCCCCCGACCGTGCGCATGGACGAGGCGGTGTCGGAAGTCCTCGGCGCGGTCGTCCGCAAGCAGGGCGAGGCGCTCACCCTCTCGGCGCGCATGCACGACCAGTTCATCGACGTCGCCCTGAGCGGCGGCGGGCTGGCCGAGGTCACCGACCGGCTGGCCACCTACCTCGAGGGCGCCGCGGTGCTGGGCCTCGGGCCCGACCGCGAGATCGTCACCACCGCCGGTCCGCCGGAGGACGTCGCCGAGATCAGCGACTGGCTGTGGCTGCTCGACGCCGAGGCCGAGGACGAGCTCGCCATGATGGCGCCGGCCAACCGCCTGTCGGGCGTGCGCGCCGACCAGACCGTGGTCACGCCGGCCGACGTGCTCGCCGACGCCGACCTCTCGCCGGCCGACGGCATCCTGCTCGTCCCGGGCCACCACGAGCTGCCCGGCGGGGTGGGGGAGTACGCCGTCGCGCCGATCATGGCCGGCGAGCAGCGGCACGGCTGGCTGGTCGCGGTGCACCGCAGCGGGCAGATGGTCGTCGGCGCCGGCGGTGTGCTGGAGCGCGCCGCCGTCGTCTCGGCGCTGTCGGTCATCCGCCAGCAGGCCGTGCACTCGGTGGAGCTGCGCTTCCAGGGCGACCTGGTGCGCCGGCTGGTCGCCGGGTCGCTGCGGCACACCGAGCGCGCGCTGGCGCAGACCCGGTCGTTCGGCTGGCGCCTCGACGGGCCGGTCGTCGTCCTGGTGACGGCCACCGAGACCGCCGCCGACCCGCAGGCCGACCCCACCCGCGCCCTCGACGTCCTGGACCGGCTGGCCGACGGCTGGCGCGCGGCGCTGGAGACCGAGGTGTCGGGTGCCGCGGTCGCCGGGCTGTCGTCGGAGATCGTCACCGTGCTGCCGCTGGACGGGCGGACGCCGGAGGAGATCACCGCGCTGGTCACCGCCGTCACCAGCCGGGTGAACGCCCGCGTGCGCCGGGTCGGGCGGGTGCTGGCCACCGGCATCGGCCGGCCGGCGGAGTCGATCTCGGCGCTCGGCGAGGCCCACCAGCAGGCGCAGCGGGCGCTCGGCGTCGGGCAGGAGATCCACGGCCCGTCGACGGTCACCCACTTCGACCAGCTCGGCGTCTTCCGGCTGCTGTCGCTGATCCCCGACTCGACCGAGCTGCGCTCCTACGTCGACGAGGTGCTCGGCTCGCTCGCCGACGCCTCCGATCCCGACTCCGCCGACCTGCGCGAGACGCTGCGGGTGCTGCTGGAGACCAACCTCAACGTCGCCGAGTCGGCCCGCCGCCTGCACTTCCACTACAACACGATGCGCTACCGCATCGGCAAGCTGGAGCGGCTGCTCGGGCCCTTCACCACCGACCCGACGCTGCGGCTGAACCTGCTGCTGGCGCTGCACGCCGCGCGGATGCGCGGGCTGGACCAGCCGCACCGGCCGCCCGTCGACTCCGGGCTGCTCCCGCCCGACGACGGCTACGACGCGCTGATCTGAGCCGGCAGGCGACGGCGCCTCTACGCCCGACCGGTTGCCGGGGACGCCGGGGCGCTGAGCTGTGGCGACCGGGCTGCGCGGACGCCGTCCGCCCGGCAGCATCGCGGGCGTGACCGCGCCGGTGGACGAGCTCGTCGCCCGCATGCAGCGCCTGCTCGACGGGCTGGAGGCCGCGCGCGACCCGGCCCGCTTCTTCCTCGGCACCTACCTGCGCACGACGCAGGCGGTGGGCGCCGCGATCGACGAGGGGCTGTTCGAGGACGCCGGCTGGGTGACCGACTGGGACGTCGACTTCGCCGGGCTCTACCTCGACGCCCTGGAAGCGCACCGCCGCGACCCGGCGTCGCCGCCGGCGCCGTGGCGGGAGGCGTTCGGCGCCGACCCGGCCACCCGCCCCGAGGGGCACGTGCTGCTCGGCATGAACGCGCACATCAACTACGACCTGCCGCAGTCGCTGGTGCGGGTCATCGGCCCGGCCGACTTCGCCGACCCCGCCGTCCTGGGCAGCCGCGCCCGCGACCACGAGCGGATCGACGAGGTGCTCGCCGGCCGCGTCGCCGCCGAGGACCGCGCCCTGGAGGAGGCGGGCTCCCGGCGGACCCTGCTCGACCGGGCCATGGCGGGCGCCAACCGGCGGGCCGCGCGGGTGCTGCTGCGCGAGTCGCGGCGCAAGGTCTGGGCCAACGCCACCGCGCTGCACGCCGCCCGGCTGGCCGGCCCGGACGCCCACGCCCGACGCGTGGCACAGCTGGAGGCGGCCGCCGCCGCGCGGGTGGCCGACCTGCGCCGGGGCGGGCCGGTGCTGCTGCGGCTGGCCGTGCGCGGCTTCGGCGTCGTCCTGCCGCCGGCCTGACCGCCGCGGGGGTCCCGTCCACGCTGCCGGATCGGCGCCCCGGGCGCAGGCTGTCCGGGGTGCCGCACCGGGCGGCGCGGGAGGAGGACCGCATGATCGAGGCCGGCCGGCCGCTGTCGGGGAAGGTGGCCCTGGTGACCGGGGCGTCGTCGGGGATCGGGGAGGCGACCGCCCTCGCGCTGGCCGGTGCGGGCGCGGCCGTGGCGATCGGTGCCCGCCGCGCCGACCGGCTCGACGCGCTGGCGGGGAGGCTGCGCGACGGCGGCGCCCGCGTGCTGACCCTCGACCTCGACGTCACCGACGAGGCGTCCTGCCGGGCCGCCGTCGCCCGCACCCGGGAGGGGCTCGGCGGGCTCGACGTCCTGGTCAACAACGCCGGCGTGATGCTGCTCGGCACGATCGTTGGCGCCGACGTCGAGGACTGGCGGCGGATGCTGTCCACCAACGTCCTCGGCCTGATGTACATGACGCACGCCGCGATCGACGGCATGGTCGAGCAGGGCTCCGGCGACGTCGTGAACGTCTCCAGCGTCGCCGGGCGCACCGCCCGCAAGGGCGCCGGCGTCTACAACGCCAGCAAGTGGGCGGTGAACGCCTTCAGCGAGTCGCTGCGCCAGGAGGTGACCACCCGGGGCGTGCGGATCTCGCTCGTGGAGCCCGGCGCGGTGGCCACCGAGCTCACCGACCACATCACCCAGCCCGAGGCGAGGGAGGCGTCCAAGCGGATGGTCGCGGACATGACGCCGCTGCAGGCCGAGGACGTCGCCCGCGCGATCGCCTACGTGGTGAGCCAGCCGCCGCACATGGCGGTCAACGAGGTGCTGGTCCGCCCCACCGCCCAGGAGCGCTGAGGACGGCGCGAGATCTGCACACCCGGGGCTCTCGGCGTGCCGGGGACCCCGGGTGTGCAGATCTCGCGGACTAGTCGGAGAAGACCTCGATCGAGGCGCCCATCTCGACCAGGCGCTCGTAGAGGTGCTCGTAGCCGCGGGCGATGATGTCGACGTTGCGCAGCACCGACGTGCCGCGCGAGGCCAGCATCGCCAGCAGGATGCACACCGCGGGCCGCAGCGCCGGCGGGCAGACGACCTCGGCGCTGCGCCAGCGGGTCGGGCCGGTCACCAGCACCCGGTGCGGGTCCATGAGCCGGACGTCGGCGCCCAGCCGGGTGAGGTCCGACAGGTGGATCGCCCGGTTGTCGTAGACCCAGTCGTGGATGAGCGTCGACCCCGTCGCCGACGCCGCGATGACGGCGAAGAACGGCAGGTTGTCGATGTTGAGGCCCGGGAACGGCATCGGGTGGATCTTGTCGATCGGGGCCTTGAGCTGCGACGGGTGGATCGTGACGTCGGCCAGCCGGGTGTGCCCGTTGTCGGCCAGGTACTCCGCGGAGCGCTCGAAGCGCAGCCCCATCTCGGCCAGCACCGCCAGCTCGATCTCGAGGAACTCCACCGGCGCACGGCGCACGGTCAGCTCGGAGCCGGTCACGATGCCCGCGGTCAGCAGGCTCATCGCCTCGACCGGGTCCTCGCTGATTGTGTAGTCGACGTCGGCGTCGAGGACGGCCCGGCCGGTCACGGTGAGCGTCGTCGTCCCGAGGCCCTCGACGCCCACGCCGAGCAGCTGCAGGTACAGGCACAGGTCCTGGACCATGTAGTTCGAGCTGGCGTTGCGGATGACGGTGGTGCCCTCGGTGCGGGCGGCGGCCAGCAGCGCGTTCTCGGTGACGGTGTCCCCGCGCTCGGTCAGCACGATGGTGCGCCGCTCGGTGACCCGCGGGTCGACCGTGGCGTGGTACTCGCCGGCGTGCGCCTCGACGTCCAGGCCGAAGGGGCGCAGCGCGATCATGTGCGGCTCGACCGTGCGGGTGCCGAGGTCGCAGCCGCCGGCGTAGGGCAGCCGGAACGTGCGGGCCCGGTGCAGCAGCGGGCCGAGGAACATGATGATGCTGCGGGTGCGGCGGGCGGCGTCGGCGTCGATGCCGGCCAGGTCCAGCTCGTCGGGGACGACGAGGGTCAGGTCGCGGCCGGCCTCGTCCCAGGTGGCGGAGACGCCGATCGAGCGCAGCACGTCGAGGATCCGGTCCACCTCGACGATCCGGGCGACGTTGCGCAGCGTCGTGCGGCCGCGGTTGAGCAGCGCGGCGCACAGCAGGGCGACGGCGGCGTTCTTCGACGACTTGACCGTGACGCTGCCGCGCAGCGGCGTGCCGCCGGTGACGCGCAGGTGGGTGGGGCCGGCCGGGCCGACGCTGATCAGCTCGCTCTCCAGCGCCTCCGACAGGCGCCCGAGCAGTTCCAGGGTCAGGTTCTGGCCGCCCTGCTCGATGCGGGCGACGGCGCTCTGGCTGGTGCCGAGGCGCTCGGCGAGCTGCTGCTGGGTGAGGCCCCGGTGGCGGCGGGCGTCGCGCACCAGCGCGCCGATCCGGGCGGCGCTGGCCGCCGAGCCGAGGGGGGAGGGGGCGGGCGAGGAGGCCGTCGTCTCGGCCGGGATCTCGGTCGCGGTCACGGGAGGCCACGTTATCTCGCACATGAGATGGGGCCGTGCGCCACGCCGGGAGGGACCGGTCCGCCCACCCGGTTCGGCAGACTGTCGGCATGGAGGTCCTCGTCACCGGAGGCAGCGGCCCGCTCGGCCGGAGGCTGGTGCCCGCCCTGCAAGCGGCGGGCCACGACGTGCGGCAGATGTCGCGGCGCGGAGCGGGGCCGGGTGGGGTGCGCGGCGACCTCGCCACCGGCCGCGACCTCGCGCAGGCGGTCCGCGGCGCCGAGGTGGTCGTGCACGCCGCCAGCGACCCGCGGGGCAATCCGTGGGAGGTCGACGTCGCGGGCACCCGCCGGCTGGTGCAGGCGCTCGACCGCGACCGGCTGCGGCACCTGGTCTACGTGTCGATCGTCGGCGTCGACCGGGTGCCCTGGAACTACTACCGCGCCAAGTTCTCCGCCGAGCAGGTGCTCCTGGCCTCCGGGCTGCCGGTGACGCTGGTGCGGATCACCCAGTACCACCACTTCGTCGACGAGATGCTCTCCACCGCCCGGCGCGGGCCGGTGCTCGTGGTGCCGATGGGCTGGAGCGCCGCGCCGGTCGACGTCGGCGAGGCGGCCGGGTTCCTCACCGAGGTGGCGGGCGGGCAGCCGACCGGCGACGTCCTGGAGTTCGGCGGGCCCGAGGACCTCTCGGCGGCCGACCTCGCGCGGGCCTGGAGCGCCGCCCGCGAACCCAACGTGCGGGTCGTGTCCACGCCGCTGCCGGGCAAGCTGTCGGCGGCGTTCCGGGAGGGCGGCGTGCTGCCCGGCCCCCGGTCCGCGCGGGGCCGGCGGACCTACGGCGAGCACCTGCGCGGCGTCTGACCGCGCGTCCGCTGCCGTTCTCCGCAGCCCGGCTGCCAGGCCCGCTGCCGCGTCGGGAAACCGCCAGCGGGAGGTCGCCGGGCCCGCCTAGGGTCCGCCCGTGCACCCCGCCCGCGCCGCCTCGCTCCCGGTCCTGTCCGCCGTCGTCGTCACCGTGCTGGCGTGGGCGTCGGCGTTCATCGGGATCCGCGCCGTCGGTGCGGACCTCTCGCCCGGTGCGCTCGCGCTGGGCCGGCTGCTGGTGGGCACGGCGGTGCTCGCGCTGCTGTCGCTCGGCCGCGGCTGGGTGGCGCCGACGCGGCGGGAGTGGGCCCTGCTCGCCGTCTGCGGGGTGGGCTGGTTCGGCGTCTACAACGTCGCGCTCAACGCCGCCGAGCGCCACCTCGACGCCGGGACGACGGCGATGCTGGTCAACATCGGGCCGATCCTCATCGCCGTGCTGGCCGGGGTCTGGCTGGGCGAGGGCTTCCCGCGCTGGCTCGTGGCCGGGCTCGCCGTCGCCTTCGCCGGCGTGCTGCTGATCGGGATCGCCGGGCGGGGGGCCGGCGGTGACCTGCTCGGGGTGCTGCTGTGCCTGGTCGCGGCGGTGACCTACGCCGTCGGGGTGGTGGCGCAGAAGCCGCTGCTGCGCCGGCTGCCGGGCCTGCAGGTGACGGCGACGGCGTGCGCGATCGGCGCGGTGTGCTGCCTGCCGTGGGCGGGCGCGCTGGTGGCCGAGGGAGCCGCGGCGCCGGCGTCGTCGGTGCTCGGCATGGTCTACCTCGGCGTGGTACCGACCGCCCTGGCGTTCAGCACCTGGGCCTACGCGCTGGCGCGCATGCCGGCCGGGCGGCTGGGCGTGACCACGTACCTGGTGCCGCCGCTGGTGGTGCTGCTGTCCTGGCTGCTGCTCGACGAGGTGCCGGCCGCGCTGGCCGTCGTCGGTGGGGTGGTGTGCCTGACCGGGGTGGCGCTGTCCCGGCGGCGGGGTCCGGTGCGCGCGGCGGCGCCGGTGCCCGCGCCGGCTCAGAGGTAGGCGCGCGGGTCCACGGCCGGGGGCAGCTCGCCGGGCACGACCCGGCGGCCGGTCACCGCCGTGGGGATCAGCCGCAGCCAGTGCCCGTGCTCGCCCGGCGCCCACGGCCGCAGGCCGGTGGCCTCGGTACGGGCGACGAGCTCGGCCCGGTGGCCGGGGCCGACCTCCTCGGCGACGGCGTGCACCACCACGCTCCAGCCGCTGCGGGTCCGGCGGTCGATCTCGTCGACCTCGAAGGTGACGTTGGCGTGGTCGGCCGCGGCGAGCTTGGTGCCCGGTGCGGTGCGGATGACCACGGTCGTGCCGTCCATGGCGTAGTTCACCGGGAAGACCAGCGGGTGCCGCTCGGCGTTGAGGGCCAGCCGGCCGATCTCCTGGCCGGCCAGCAGCCGGTGGCACTCGTCGACGGGGATCTCCTGCATCGAGGCGCTCACGGGCCCATCCTGGCCGCGCCGCGGAACGCCCGCGACCGGTTCAGCGACGGCGCGGGTCGGCCCAGGGGTCGTCGGGGTCGAGGTCGTCGTCCGGTCCGTCGTCGGGCGCCGGAGCGGACTCCCGGTGGCGGGCGGCGGCCTCGAGGGCGTCGTCGCGCTCGGCGGCGCGGCGGGCACGGGCCAGCCGCTCCTCCTCCCGCTCGGCGGCCCGGCGCTGGCGGCGGGTGGGGCCGGTGACCGGCTCGCTGCGGGTCCGGGTCAGCGACCACAGCGCCGGGCCGGTCAGGGCCAGCGCGATCGGCAGCACGTAGGCCGCGGCGCGCTCGGTGCCGCCCTCGCCCAGCAGCTCCACCACCCCGGCGCCGTAGAAGACGGTCATCGCGGTCGCGAACAGCCCCCCGAGGGCCAGCGTGGTGCCCAGCGCCTCCGACCACGGCCGCACGGCGTAGGCCAGCGCGATGACGCCCAGGGCGCCCGCGACGAGGTAGAGGACGGCCCCGGCGGTGTGCAGGGCCGGGCTGGTCAGCCGCGGGAAGACGCCGACGAGCAGGACGCCGAGCGCCGCGGCGCCGAGCAGGCCGACCGCCGGCCGGGCGGCGCGCCCGCGCAGCGCCGGCAGCAGCGCCACCGCGCCCGCGCCGATGAGCGCCGCCTGCACCACGAACGAGGTGTTCATCAGCGCCGCGCCGGGCCTGGTGGCGTCGCCGAGCGCGCTGATGACGTCGGCGGAGCGCGAGTAGGGCAGGGGCGAGCGCAGCTCGACGATCGTCTCCACGACGAAGAACTGCAGGGTCAGCACCCAGGCGAGGGCGCCCCAGGTGATCCGCTTCCGTGGCACACGACCCATCGTCCCAGCCCCCGCCCGCGGGCCGGGTCGTCAGGGGAGGAGGGCGAGGACGGCGGCGTGCTGGGCGGGGGTCAGGTAGGAGGGGTTGCTGCCGGCGGGCATGCGCAGGACCTCCGCGCCGCGGGCCACGGGGTCGGCGAGCAGGTCCGCGCGGGGCAGCGGGGCCGGCAGCAGGGTGAGCCGGACGACGGCGACCGGCCCGCGCCCGTCGGATCCGACGTCGCCCTCCAGCACCCCCGTCGCGTGCACGCCCGGGCGGTCGCGGCCGCTGAGCCACAGCAGGACCGGCGCGCCCGGCCGCATCAGCCCCACCCGGTAGGAGGCGCGCAGGCAGCGGGTGAGCTCGCGCTCCTCGCCGGGCCGCCAGCCCGGCACCAGCGCCTGCGGCGGCCGGGCGGTCTTCACCAGCCAGCAGCCGACGTCGTCGGGGCCGAGGCGGGTCACGGGGCCATCCCACCAGCACGGCACGATGGGCGCGTGCCGCCGCCGGGTCACCGCCCGGGGGACCCGGCCCTCCGGCGCGCCTCGACGGCGGTGTTCCTCGCCGGGCTCGCCGTGTTCGCCGTCCTCTACGCCCCGCAGGCGCTGCTGCCGGAGCTCACCCGCGCGTTCGGGGTGACCCCGACGGCGGCCACGCTGTCGGTCTCGGCGGCCACCGTCGGGCTGGCGCTGGGGCTGCTGGTGCTCGGGCCCCTGTCGGACCGGGTGGGGCGCACGCCGGTGCTGCGGGCCGCGCTCGCGTCGGCCGCGGTGCTCGCCGTCCTGGCCGCGCTGGCCCCCACCTGGCCGGTGCTGCTCGCCCTGCGGGGCCTGCAGGGGTTCGCCCTCGCCGGGCTGCCGGCCGTGGGCGTGGCCTACCTGCGCGAGGAGCTGCACCCCTCGGTGAGCTCGCGGGCGATCGGGCTGTTCGTCGGCGGGACGGCGATCGGGGGCCTGAGCGGCCGGGTGCTCTCGGGTGCGCTGGCCGACCTCGGCGGCTGGCGGACGGCGCTGGGCGGCATCGCCGCGCTCGCCGTGGGGTGCACGGTCGCCGTCTGGCTGCTGCTGCCCGCCTCGCGCCGGTTCACCCGGGTGCCGCGGGAGACGCCGGTGCTCCGCCAGCTCGCCCGCGGGTTCGGCGACCCGGTGCTCCTCGGGCTCTACGCGCTGGCGGCGCTGCTGATGGGCGGGAACGTCGCCGTCTACAACGCCGTGACGTTCCGGCTGGAGAGCGAGCCGTACGGACTGTCCCCGGCGCTCGCCGGGCTGGTCTTCCTCACCTACCTGTTCGGCTCGGTGAGCTCGCCGGTGGCCGGGGGACTGGCCGAGCGGGCCGGGCGGCGGCTGGTGGTGCCCCTGGCGCTGCTGGTCGCCGGGGCCGGCCTGGCGCTGACCCTGGCACGGCCGCTGGTGCTCGTCGTCGCCGGGCTCGCGGTGCTCACCGTCGGCTTCTTCGCCGCGCACGGGGTGGCCAGCGGCTGGGTGGCGGCGCGGGCCGCGCTCGGCGGGCGCCCGGTCGGGCAGGCGGCCTCGCTGTACTCGTTCTGGTACTACGTCGGCTCGTCGGTCGGCGGCACGCTGGCCGGGCGGGCGTGGGCCGACGGCGGGTGGCCCGCCGCGGCCGCCGTCGCCGGTACCGGGTTCGGCGGGGCGCTGCTGCTGGCCCTGCTGCTCGGCCGCAGCCGGAGCCTGCAGGGCCGCTGAGCCGGCGCCGCGGGGGCGGGTGGGCGCCGGCGCGGCGCCCACCCGGGGACCTCGGTCGGTGGCCTCGGTCGGTGGCCTCGGTCGGTGGCCTCAGTCGGTCGCGGCGTGGAACTCCGCGCCGGCGGGGTTGGCGTCGTCGGAGCCGACGGCCTGCCGCTCCTGCTCGGTGCGGTGCTGCAGGGCGTCGTCGTTGGGGCGCGGGTCGGCCCCCGCGTGCTCCTGGCGGTCGCGCGGCGCCGACTCCTCGGTGTCCATCACGTCGTCGAGGGTGGGGCGGTCGGGCTCGGTCATCGCGGTACCTCCGCTGCGTCATCGTCGATCGGTCCCGAACGGCCATAGCCGTGACGCCGCCCCGGTAACCGCTCAGCGCTGTTCGAGTGACGCGGCCGGCAGCCAGGCCTCGACGAGCACCGGGCCGTGCGGTCCGGGGACGGCGTAGGCCACCCGGCCCTGCCAGCCCTCCGGGTGCTGGCGCCACTCGACGAGCAGCCCCGGCACGGTGCCCGACGTGCCGGGCGGGGTGTGCACCCAGCAGTGCCGGCCGGTGCCGTCCTCGCGGGCGCGCGGTGGGACGGCCCGGGGCGGGGGAGCGGCGGGGGCCGGGCGGACGCCGGAGTCGGCGGCCCGCTCGCCCAGCGACGGACGTGAGGACCCCCGGTTCATCCCGCCTGCCACCCGGGCAGTCTGGCACGCCGGTCGAACACCCGTTCGACCGGCGGAGACGGCGGACGCCCCCCGCGAGCGGGCTCGCGGGGGGCGTCCGGGTGTGCGGTGCGGTCAGACCGCCCGGATGCGGCCCTCGCCGGCGACCGGGTAGTCCGCGGCGGTCACGGTGCCGCGGAGGTCCTCCTGCAGGTACTGCAGGAAGGCCTGCTGGTAGGTGACCGGCAGGACGGTGAAGGCGACGCCCGCGAAGGGGTAGCCGTCACCGCCGCGCAGCGTGAAGTCGTTCGTCGCGATCGAGACCGTGCTCACCGCTCCGGTCGGGACCCGGTTCTGCACCAGGTACCGGCCGTCGTCCAGCTGCAGGTCGACGATCCGCGAGCCGGCGGGCCGCGTCACGTCGTAGGTGACCCGGTACCCGGCGGCCTGGGCGAACTGCCCGGCCGCGCCCGGCAGGCCGGACAGGCCGCGCTCGACGCCCGCGATGAAGGTGGCCGCCGGCATCGCCGGCGCGACCGCGACGAAGTTGCTGAACGGCAGGACCGTGTAGGTGGTCAGCTCGCTGATCGGGCCGGCCGGGATGACCGACTCGTTGCGGATGCCCCCGCCGTTCTGGATGGCCACCACCGGGGCGGTGATCCCCGCGGCTGCCGCCTCGCGCCGGCCGGCGGCCAGCAGCGAGTCGGCGACCAGGTTCCCCAGGTTGGTCTCGCGGCTGCGCACGTCGTTCCGGACGCCGTTGAGCGGCACCTCCGTCGTGGCCACGGTCCGCTGCGCCAGGCTCGTCACGTACTGCTGCACGGGGGCGACGACGTCACGGGCGACGACGGCGTCGGCCTGCACGGCGTCGGGACCGGCGGCCACGACGGGCAGCGGACGGGAGGCCGGCTCGTCGAAGCCGATGACCCGGCCGGCGGAGTCGAAGTTCACGACCAGGCGGCCGACGTAGGAGTACAGCGCCGCGGTGGTGACCACCGGGACGACGCGGCCGTCCGCGTCGGTCGGGGTCTGCGGGTAGTCGCCGTAGCGGGGGGTGTTGTTCGCGACGACCGGGTCGTCGGCGTCGGCGAGCAGCTCGTGGCCGCCGCCGCCGACGATCACGTCGACGCCGCGCAGCTGGCGGGCCAGCGCGAGCTCGTTGTCGATGTCCTGCAGGTGCGAGACCAGCACGACCTTGTCCACGCCGGCGCGGGTGTAGGCCTGCGCCTGGGCGTTGGCGATCCGGGCGAGCGCCGGGTCGACGGTCACGCCGCGCGAGCTGGTCAGCTGCGGCAGGTCGGGCGTGGTCAGCCCGATGATGCCGATCCGCTCGCCGCGGACGTCCTGCACGGAGCTCGTGACGATGGTGCCGTCGGCCACCCGGGCGTTCAGCGTGGGCTCCGCGCCGAAGCCGAGGTTGTTCGAGACGAACGTCGTGTCGTCGACGTCGCCGAGCCAGTCGGCGAGGAACTCGGGGCCCAGGTCGAAGTCGTGGTTGCCGAGGATCGAGACGTCGAAGCCGGCCTCGTCGAACGCGATGGCGTCGTAGTTCGGCGCGCCCTCCTGCCGGCTGGCCGCGAGGTTCGGGCCGGGGAGGAAGTTGTCGCCCGCGGAGATGGTGAGCACCCCGCGCTTGCCGGCCTGTCCCGCGCCCGGCCGGCCGGTGGTGGCCGCGTGCTGCTCGCGCTGCACGAGCTCCACGAACCGGTCGACGCCGCCGTAGGTGTAGCCGGTGCTCGTGGTGGTCGGCAGCAGCGCGGACTCGAGGTCGTTCGCGTGCAGGATCGTCAGGGTGAAGTCGGGGCGGGGCGAGGACTGGCCCCCGCCGGGGGCGGCCGAGGCGGTGCCGGTGAGGACGCCGCTCGCCAGGGTCGCCGCGGCGGCGGTCAGGACGACGCCGCGGCGGATGGTGCGGTGGGACATGACGCTCCGGGGGTCGGGGGAGTGCGGGCCCGGGAACGGTCCCTCACGGAGGTGACAGGACTGTGACCGGCAGGTGAGCGGGCACCGACGAGCCGCTCGCTCGTCGTTGCCGATGTGTCACCGGCCGTCAGCGTAACCGTCACGATGGGTGTCTACGGTGGGACCGTTCCGTCACCATCCGAGAGGACCTCCGTGCACCTCCTCCCGCCCGACCGGCGCGTGCTCGCGCGCCGGATGGCACTCGGCACCGCCGCCGCGTCCATCGCCGTCGTGGGTCTCCCCACGGTCGCCTCGGCCGCCCCGCCGTCCCAGCCGTTCATCTCCGAGATCCACTACGACAACGCCGGCACGGACACCGGCGAGTTCGTCGAGGTGCAGCTCCCGCCGGGCACGAGCTCGGCCGGCCTGTCGGTCGTGCTCTACAACGGCGGCAACGGCGCGGTGTACGACACCGACGCGCTGCCGGTGGTCACGGCGCCGCCGGATGCCTCCGCGGTCGCCGTCCTGGACTACCCCGCGAACGGCATCCAGAACGGCTCGCCCGACGCGGTGGCCCTCGTGCGCGGCACGCAGGTCCTCGAGTTCCTCTCGTACGAGGGCACGATGACGGCCACCGGCGGACCGGCCGCCGGCACGTCGAGCACCGACATCGGCGTCAGCGAGGCGGGCAGCGAGCCGGTCGGCCAGTCGCTGTCGCGGACCTACGACGCCACGGGCGACCGGCTCGTGTGGGCGGCCCCGGCCGCCGCGACCCGTGCCCGCGTCAACCCCTCCGCCGCGGTGGAGCCCGAGCCGGAGCCGACCGAGCCCTGCACCGTCGCGCCGACGCACGAGATCGGTGCCGTCCAGGGCACCGGCGCCACGAGCCCGCTCGCCGGGCAGCAGGTCACCGTCCGGGGCACCGTCGTCGGCGACGTCGAGGGCTTCAGCGGCTTCTACCTGCAGGACGTCGACGGCGACGGCGACGCGGGCACCTCCGACGGCGTCTTCGTCTTCAGCCCCGTCCCGGTGGACCTCGGCGACACGGTCGCCGTCACCGGCGAGGTGACCGAGTTCGGCGGCCAGACGCAGGTCACCAGCCGCCAGGACGTGGCGGTCTGCGCCGAGGGCTCCGCCGAGGACCTCCCCGCGGCCGCCCCGCTCGACCTCCCGGCCGACGACGCCGCCCGCGAGCGCCTCGAGGGCATGCTCGTCGCGCCCGTGGACACGCTCACCGTCAGCGAGGTCTTCGACCTCACCAGCTTCGGCGAGCTCACCCTCTCCGAGGGCGGCGTCCTCGTGCAGCCCACCGAGGTCGCCCGCCCGGGCACTCCGGAGGCCGCGGCGGTCACGACCGCCAACACCCTGCGCCGCATCGTCCTCGACGACGGTCTGAGCGCCCGGGTCAGCACCACGACCCGGCCGTACCTGTCGCCGTCCACCCCGGTCCGGGTGGGCGACGAGGTCTCCTTCACCGAGCCGGTGGTCCTCGGCTACGGGTTCAGCCAGTGGCGGCTGCAGCCGGCCGACGGAACGGCGAACGGCGTCCTCGCCCCGCAGAACACCCGGCCGGCGGCCCCCGACGCGGTCGGCGGCGACGTGCAGATCGGCGCGTTCAACGTGCTGAACTACTTCCTGACCTTCGACCAGAGCGTCGGCCGCGGCGCCCGCAACGCCGCGGAGTTCGAGCGGCAGGCCGGCAAGATCGTGCCGGCCATCGCGGCGCTCGACGCCGACGTCGTCAGCCTGCTGGAGATCGAGGACACCGACTCCACGGGCCTGACCCCCGGCAACGCCGACACCGCGCTCGCCGACCTGGTCCGCCGGCTGAACACCGCCGCGGGCGCCGAGGTCTGGAGCTACGTCCCGATGCCGGCCGAGCTCTACGCCGTCGACCGGGACGTGATCCGCAACGGGATCATCTACCGCAACGACGTCGTCCAGCCGGTCGGCGCCCCGGCCGGGCTGGTCGACGAGGCGGTCTGGTCCAACGCCCGCGAGCCGCAGGCGCAGACCTTCGTCAAGGACGGCGACGCGTTCACCGTCATCGCCAACCACTTCAAGTCCAAGAGCGCCGGCGACGCGACCGGCGACAACGTGGACCGGGGCGACGGCCAGGGCCAGTGGAACGGCGACCGCGTCCGCCAGGCGGCGTCGGTGGCGGCCTTCGCGGCGCAGATCGCGCAGCGCACCGGCGACCCCGACGTCGTCCTCATGGGCGACCTCAACGCCTACACCCAGGAGGACCCGATCGAGCGGCTGCGCGACGCGGGCTTCACCGACCTCGGCGAGCGGTTCGACGAGGGCCGCTACAGCTACGTCTTCGACGACATGTCCGGCTCGCTGGACCACGCGATGGCGACGGCGGAGCTGACGGCGAAGGTCACCGACCTGGCGCACTGGAACATCAACTCGGTCGAGTCGTTCGCCTACCAGTACACCGGTGACCCGGCGCTGTACGCCCCGAACCCGTACCGGTCCAGCGACCACGACCCGATCGTGTTCGGCATCGACCTGGACGAGCGCTGCAACGGCCTCGTCCCGACGATCCGCGGCACGGCCGGGAACGACACGCTGCGCGGCACCAACGGCGTCGACGTGATCATGGGTCTCGGTGGGAACGACGTCCTCACCGGCGGCAACGGCGACGACGTGATCTGCGGCGGCGCCGGCACCGACCGGCTGGCCGGGGAGAACGGCGACGACGTGCTGCTCGGCGGGTTCGGCGTCGACACCCTCGAGGGCGGGAACGGCGACGACGCGCTCGTCGGCGGCCCCGGCGCGAACGACGTCCTGACCCAGGGCCGCGGCGCCGGCAGCAGCGAGCAGGACGGCCGCGAGTCCTGATCCGCACCTGAGAACGCGTCCGGCGCGGCACCCCGAGAGGGGTGCCGCGCCGGACGTGTCTGCGGGCTCAGGCGCCCTCGCGGGCCTCCCCGCCGGGCTGCTCGCCGATCGCGTCCTCCTCCGGGTCGGCGGTCGCGCGGACGCCGTCGGCGAGCGTGCGCGCCACCTCCTTCAACAGCGCGTGCCCGGGCAGGTCCTCCACCGTGACCGGCAGCGGCAGCGACCAGTTGGGCCGGTCGGTGGTGCCGGGCATGTTGGGACGGCGGCGCTCGGCGAGGGCGTCGTCGAGCGTGGCCGACAGCAGCAGCGACGGCGCCCGGCCGAGCAGCTCGTGGGCCCGCTTCACCGCCGTCTCCGGCCGCGCGTTCTTCCGCAGCCCGGGGAGGCGCTCGAGCAGCGAGGAGCGGCCCCGCTCCAGCTCCTCGTCCGTGCCGGTGCCGTAGCGGCGCTGTTCCTCGACGTCGGCCCCGCTCCACAGCCCGGCGACCGTCGGCAGGTCGTGGGTGGTGATGGCGGCCATCGCCTCCTCGGGCCACTCGGCGGGGTCGTCGTCCTCGAACCACAGCAGCCGGTAGCTGAGGATGCCGTGCTCGGCCATGGCCTCGCGGACGCCGTCCTCGACCGTGCCGAGGTCCTCGCCGACGACGACCGCCTGCGCCCGGTGGCTCTCCAGCGCGACGATGTCGAGCAGGTCCTCGGCGGGGTAGCGCACGTAGGCGCCGTCGGCCGCGGAGCCGCCGGTGGGCACCCACCACAGCCGGAACAGGCCCATGACGTGGTCGATGCGCAGGCCGCCGGCGCCGGCCATCGTGGCGCGGATCGACTCGACGAACGGCTCGTAGTCCCACGCCCGCAGCCGCCACGGCACCAGCGGCGGGGAGCCCCAGTCCTGGCCCTGCGAGTTGAACTCGTCCGGGGGCGCGCCGACCGTGGCGCCCTGCGCGAGCACGCCCTGCCAGGTCCAGGCGTCCGCCCCGCCGCCGGCCACCCCGATCGGCAGGTCCTGGATGACGGTCATGCCCTCGGTGGCGCGCTCCAGCTGGCGCGACAGGCACCACTGCAGCCAGGCGTGGAAGGCGACGTCGCGCTCGTGCCCGGCGACGAAGGAGGCGACGGCGTCGCTGCGCGGGTCCTGCAGCTCCTCGGCCCAGGTGTGCCAGTCGGGACCGTGGGCGTCGGCGAGCGCGCACCAGGTGGCCCAGTCCTGCAGCTTCTGCCCCTGGTGCCACCACCAGTCGGGGAAGGCGGGGTCGTCGCGGCCGGTGGCGTCGAAGACCCGGCGCAGCGCCTCGCGCTTGCGCGCCCAGATCGCGTCACGGTCGATGAGCTCGCCGTCGGAGAGGTCCGTGCCGGAGCCGACGTCGACGCGGTCGGCGCCGGGCACCTCCTCGACCCGCAGGTACAGCGGGTTGCGGAAGCGGCGGGTGGCCGGCAGGTAGGGGCTGGCCTCCTGGCCGGGTGTGGGGGCGACGGCGTGCAGCGGGTTGATCAGCACGAAGCCCGCGCCCTGGTCGGCCGCCATCTCGCGCACGGCGCGCAGGTCGGCGAGGTCGCCGATGCCCCAGCTCGCGCGGCTGCGGGTGGCGTAGAGCTGCACCGCCCAGCCCCAGGCGCGGTCCTCGGGCAGCCAGCAGCGGCCGGGCGACACGACCAGTCGCCGGCGGGGCCCGCCGGGCACCTGCAGCCAGTGGTAGCCGAGCGGGAAGTCGGCCGGCAGCTCGCCGTCGACGTGCCGGGAGGAGCCGTCCTCCAGGGTCACCTCGGCCTCGTCGACCTCCAGCACGTCCCCGGGCCGGGCCACGATGGGCGCGCGCTCCTCGAGGTCCTCCGGCGGCTCGCCGATCACCTCCCGCAGGCGGTCGATGGTGGCCTGGGCGACCTCGTGTTCCTCGTCGAGGGCGTCGAGCCAGGTGGCGTCGATGCCCCACCGGTCGGTGCTGGGGGTGCGTGTCACCCCTCGATCCTCAGGGTGCGGCCGGGTGATCGCAGCGCAGGCGCGTCGTGGTGCCGCTCTCCTCCACCGGTCGGGGCAGACTCGCCGCGTGCCGACCTGGCTGCTGGTGCACCCGCCCCTGCTCGGGCCCGCCGTCCTCGGGCCGCTGGCCGCGGAGCTCCGCGCCCGCGGGGCGACCGTGGCCGTGCCCGACCTGCGCGGGCTCGTGCAGGACCCGGCGTCGTCGTCGCCGTCGGCCGCCGGCTGGGACCGGCGCTGGGCCGCGGCCGTCCCGCCCGCCGACGTCGCCGTCGCCTTCTCCGGGGCGGGCATCGTGCTGCCCGCGGTGGCCGCCGCGGCCGGGGCGGGCCGCGCGGTGTGGCTCGACGCCGTCCTGCCGCCCGGCCCGGGGACGGCGGGGTGGCCGGACGAGGTGCGCGAGCGCATCGGCCCGCTCACCGCCGACGACGGCCGGGTCGCCGACTGGACGACGTGGTGGGGGCCCGACGCCATGACGGGGTTGCTGCCCGACGCCGGCCTGCGCGGCGCCGTCCTCGCCGAGGGGCACCGGCTGCCCGCCGACCTCTGGTCCACCCCGGTCGCGGTCCCGCCGGTGACCGCGACGGCCCGGTACGTGCACCTGTCGGCGGCCTACGACGGCGACGCCGCGGCGGCCCGCGACCGCGGCTGGCCGGTCGCCGGCGACGGGCGCGGCGAGCACCTCGACGTCGCCACCGCCCCCGCGCGGGTGGCCGAGCTGCTCGGCTGACCGGTTGCGGCACGGGCCGGTCCCGTGGCCGGGGACCGCCGACTCGGGTAGGCACGAGCGGTGACCGTGATCGGCTTCCACAATTCGCACGAGCAGGTCCACCCCGCGGCGCTGCTGGCCGCCTCGCAGCACGCCGAGGAGGTCGGCTTCACCGCCGCCATGTGCTCCGACCACCTGACGCCGTGGAACCCGCGGCAGGGGGAGTCGGGCTTCGCGTGGTCGTGGCTGGGCGCGGCGCTGGCCACCACCGGGCTGCCGTTCGGGGCGGTCAACGCCCCCGGGCAGCGCTACCACCCGGTGATCGTCGCCCAGGCGATCGCCACCCTCGGGTCCATGTTCCCCGGCCGGTTCTGGGTGGCGCTGGGCTCCGGTGAGGCGATGAACGAGCACGTCACCGGCCACGTGTGGCCGAACAAGGAGCTGCGCGACGCCCGGCTGCGCGAGTGCATCGACGTCATCCGCGCGCTGCTGGCCGGCGAGGAGGTCAGCCACGACGGGCTGGTCGTCGTCGACCGGGCGCAGATCTGGACGCTGCCCGAGCAGCAGCCCGCCCTGATCGGGCCCGCCGTCACGGCGCGCACCGCCGCCCGGCACGCCGAGTGGGCCGACGGGCTGGTCACCATCAACCAGCCGCACGACGTCCTGCGCGACGTCATCGCCGCCTACCGCGACAACGGCGGGCAGGGGACGCTGACCATCCAGGTGCACGTCTGCTGGGACCCCGACGAGGACCGCGCCCTGGAGATCGCCCACGACCAGTGGCGCAGCAACGTCTTCCCGCCGCCGCTGTGCTGGGACCTCGACACGACGACGGCCTTCGACCAGGCCAGCGCCCACGTCCGCCCCGAGGACGTGACGACGGCGGTGCGGGTGTCCTCCGACCTCGGCCAGCACGCCGCCTGGCTCAACGAGTACATCGACCTCGGCTTCGACCAGGTGTACGTCCACCACGTCGGCAAGGAGCAGACGGCGTTCCTCGACGCGTTCGGCGAGAAGGTGCTGCCGCAGCTCGGCGTCACCCGCCCGGCGCCCGCGGTCGCGGTGCGCCCGCTGCGGCCGCAACAGGAGCCGCAGCCCGCCGTCCTGAAGTAGCCGGCCGGTTGCTCGCTGTCGATCATCGGATGCGTGCAGGGGCTCCCGGCGCGTCCGCGCGTGTCGCGTGCACGCGTCCGGTGATCAACGACCGCGGACTCGCCTCGACCACCGGCACCGTTCCGTCCCGTTGCCGCGCGGGCCGTGGGCCGAGAGGCTCGCCCGCGTGAAGATCACCGACACCGCGGACCTCTGGTGGAAGACGGCCGTCGTCTACTGCCTCGACGTCGAGACCTACCTGGACTGGAACGACGACGGCATCGGTGACTTCGCGGGCCTGGCCCAGCGCATCGACCACCTCGCCGACCTCGGCGTCACCTGCCTGTGGCTCATGCCCTTCTATCCCACGGCCGAGCGCGACGACGGCTACGACATCACCGACTTCTACGGCGTCGACCCGCGGCTGGGCAGCCACGGCGACCTGGTCGAGGTCATCCGCACCGCCAACGACCGCGGCATCCGGGTGATCGCCGACCTCGTCGTCAACCACACCTCCATCGAGCACCCGTGGTTCCAGCAGGGCCGCCGCAGCAAGGACGACCCGTTCCACGACTTCTACGTCTGGCGCGACGACGAGCCGCCGGACACCTCCGACCAGGTCGTCTTCCCCGACCAGGAGGACTCCGTCTGGACGTTCAACGAGCCGACGGGGGAGTGGTACCTGCACCGCTTCTACAAGGAGCAGCCCGACCTCGACGTCACCAACCCGCGGGTCCGCGACGAGGTCGCCAAGATCATGGGCTTCTGGTTGCAGCTGGGTCTGTCGGGCTTCCGCGTCGACGCCGTCCCGTTCTTCCTCGAGACCGAGGGCGGCGCCGAGGCCGACCGCTTCCCCGACCCGCACGAGTACCTGCGGTCGCTGCGCTCGTTCCTCGGCCGCCGCACCGGCAGCGGCGTGCTCCTGGGCGAGGTGAACCTGCCGCACGAGCAGCAGCGGGACTTCTTCGGCGGTGACGACGGCGACGAGCTCACGATGCTCTTCGACTTCGTCGGCATGCAGGCGATGTACCTGTCGCTGGCCCGCGCCGACGCCGGCGCGCTGGTGAAGGCGCTGGTGGAGCGCCCGTTCGTCGACCCCGACAGCCAGTGGGCCACGTTCGTGCGCAACCACGACGAGCTCACCCTCGACAAGCTCTCCGAGGACGAGCGCAAGGAGGTCTTCGCCGCCTTCGGGCCCGAGGAGCGCATGCAGGTCTACGGCCGCGGCCTGCGCCGCCGCCTGCCGCCCATGCTCGACGGCGACCCGCGTCGGGTGCGGATGGTCTACAGCCTGCTGTTCTCGTTGCCGGGGACGCCGGTGCTCTTCTACGGCGAGGAGATCGGCATGGGGGAGGACCTCTCCGCCGAGGGCCGCCTCGCCGTGCGCACGCCGATGCAGTGGACGGCGGGCACCAACGGGGGCTTCTCCACCGCCGATCCCGACCGGCTGCCCGGGCCGGTGGTCGAGGGCGGCTTCGCGCCGGAGTTCGTCAACGTCGGCGACCAGCGCCGCGACGAGGACTCGCTGCTGTCGTTCATGAAGCTGCTCATCCGCCGCTACCGGGAGTCGCCGGAGCTCGGCTGGGGCAGCTTCCGGGTGCTCGAGCAGCCGCACGCCTCGGTGCTCGCGCACGTGTGCGAGTGGGACGACGGGACGCTGCTGGCCGTGCACAACCTCGGCCCGGAGCCGCGCACCGTGCCGCTCACCCTGGACGGCTGCGACGCCTCGCACCGGCTGGAGGACCTGCTGGTCACCCAGTCGACGCCGATCGGCGAGGGCGGCGCCGTGGAGCTGACGCTGGACGGCTACGGGTACCGCTGGCTGCGGGTGGTCGCCGAGGGCAGCCGCCGGCTCCTGTGACCACCGGTCACGGGAGCTCGACGGGCCGTACCCGCGCGCCGGGCGGGTGGGCGCGGCCCGGCGGCGGTCCCGGCGCGCCCGCGGGCCTGTGCGGCGCTGTCGGACGCCCCGCCTAGCGTGCTCAGGCGATGACCGATCCCGCCGCCCCGCAGCCGGCTCCCCAGCCCGTCCCGCACGCTCCCGGCCCGCAGCCGCCCGTCCCGCCCGCCGCCTCGCCGGGTGCCGGCGCGCCGGTCACCGCCCCGCTGGCCGCGCCCGGTGCCACCGCCGCGGGCGCGGCGACGGCCCAGGGACCCACCGTGGCGCCGTCGGTGTCGCCGTCCGTCGCACCGCCGGCGCCCGAGCCGCTGCCGCCCGGGCACCAGGGCACCGGCCCGCTGCCGGGGCGCCCGCCGGCCCCGCCGGCCGGTCCGTCGGTCGGCCCGCGCCGGCGCACGGTCCCGCGGGTGCGGATGGGCCCGTGGGCGCCGGTGGCCGGGGCGGCCCTCGGCCTGGTCGCCGGGGTGGTCGCCGTCCTGCTGCTCGCGGACCGCGCCGACGGCTACGCCGAGGGGCTGTCCCTCGTGCTGCTCGTCGTGGGGCTGACCCTGCTCGGCGCCGCCGGGGTGCTGCTGGCCGACGAGGTGCAGGTCGTGCGGCGCGGCACCCGCGACGCCGGCGTCCGCCCGCAGTGGGTGGAGGCCACGGCAGGCCTGGTCAACGGGCTCACCCCCGCCCGGCTGCTGCTGGGCACCTCGGCGTTCGTGCTGTTCCTCTCGGCCTACGCCGCCACCTGACCGCGGCCACCTGACCGCGGCCACCTGACCGCGGCCACCTGACCGCGGCCACCTGACCGCGGCCACCTGACCGCGGCCACCTGACCGCCGCGACCCGACCCGCCGCTCCCTCAGACCTCCGGGTGGTGGTCGGGGTCGCGCAGCTCGCCCGGGTCCATCCGCCCGTCGACGATGTCGTCGGCGACGTCGTCGACGACGCGGCCGGTGGCGAAGGCGTGGGCCCGCAGCACCGTGAGGGTGTCGACGACGTCGAGGTCGAGGGCCACCGAGGCGACGCCGGTGGCCTGCCAGACCCGGTTGCGGCGCCGGGCGTCGGGGGAGTCCCACCAGCGGGCGCCCTCGTCGGCCCGCGCGCCGCCCGAGGACCGCACCATCTCCTCGGTGAGCACCAGCACCGCGGCCTCCACGTCCTCGCGCGGCACGGCGGTCAGCGTGTCCAGCTCGCGGGCGTAGAGGTCGACGACGACCGTCGGGCCCAGCGGCGGCGCCAGCGGCAGCGAGAACACCGCCCGGAAGGGCGTCTCGCCGAGCAGCGCGTCGTGCAGCTCGGGCCAGTTGCGGTTGATGTCCTCGATGTCGAACACGATCGCCCGGCCGGTGTCGTGCGCGCGCAGGCACGGCCCGTCGCCGGCGGTGAACTGCAGCTGCTCGGCCCGCGAGGTGGTGCGGTCGCTGGCTCCGATCGGCGTCCGCAGGCCCGCCCCCTCGTGGATGCTCAGTGCGGCGCCGTCGACGCCGACCGCCTCCGCGAAGGCCCGTGCCAGCCGCGAGGGCGCCATCTCCGGGCGGTCCTCGCCGTCTGCCGGAGGCTCCCGCAGTGCCTCGAGGAAGCGCCCCGCCGCGTCGTCCGACGTCACCGATCCGGTCTCCTCACGTGTCGATCGCCCGACCACCTTGGCCCCCCGCCGCCGGCGGCACCACACCGGGGTGGCTCACCTGTAGGCGTCGACGGCCAGCACCACGGCCAGGGCCAGCCCGGCCACCGCGATGACCCGCCGCAGCAGCGCCTGCGGGGCCCGGCGCACCACCCGCGGGCCCAGCCGCCCGCCCGCCAGGCAGCCCAGCGCGAGGGGCAGGGCCGCGCTCCACGCCACGTCCGCCAGCACGACGAAGCCGACGGCGGCCACCGCGTTGGCCGACCCGAGGACGACGTTCTTGAGCGCGTTGCCGCGCGGCAGCGCCTCGCCGGTGCCGAGCAGGACCGTGGCCAGCAGCAGCACGCCCGCGGCCGCGCCGAAGTAGCCGCCGTAGACGGCGATCAGCCCGGTGAGCGCGACCAGCCACCACGGGTCGCGCACCCGGTGCGCCCGGCGGCCCTCGGCGGCGAGCTCCGCCGGCGGCCGCTGCAGCAGGATGGCCAGCGCCGCCGCGCCGATGAGCACCGGCACCAGCCGCTCGAACGCCTCGGCCGGGGTGACCAGCAGCAGCAGGGCGCCCGCCGTCCCGCCGAGCACGCCGGCGACGACCAACGGGACCAGCCGGCGGCCCTGCCCGGCGAGCTCGGGCCGGGAGGCGCTCACCGAGCCGACGCTGGTGAGCACCAGGGCCACGGTGTTGGTGACGTTCGCGGTGACCGGCGGCAGGCCGGTGGCCAGCAGCGCGGGGTAGCTGACCAGTGACGCGAGCCCGGCGATGCTGCCGGTGAGGCCCGCGCCGACGCCGGCGGCCACGAGCAGCAGCCACTCCAGGACGCTCACCGCGCCACCAGCACGACGACCGCGACGACGCCGAGCACGACGATCGCCGTCCGCAGCACCGCCGAGGGCAGCCGCCGGCCGAAGCGGGCGCCGAGCAGGCCACCGGCCAGCGAGCCGCCCGCCACCAGGGCCGCCGAGGGCCAGTGCACGCGGTCGGCGGCCACCAGGACGTAGGCCAGGGCCGCGACCCCGTTGACCGCGGAGGTCAGCACGTTCTTGAGCGCGTTGAGCCGCTGCAGGGGCTCGGCGAGCAGCAACCCGAACAGCCCGACCTGCAGCACGCCCTGGCTGGCGGCGAAGTACCCGCCGTAGCTGCCGGTGGCGTAGGCGGCGCCGACCAGGCCGGCCAGCCGCCACCCGCGCGGCGGCCCGGGGGTGCCGGTGCGGCGGGCGGCCAGTCGCCGGGTGAGCAGCGGCTGCACGGCGACCAGCACGACCGCCAGCCCGACCAGCGCCGGCACGACCGCCTCGAACGCCGCGGCCGGCAGGTGCAGCAGCAGGAAGGCGCCGGTGAGCGCGCCGAGCACCGAGGCCGGGAGCAGCCGCAGCAGCAGCCCCCGCTGGCCGGCCAGCTCGCGCCGGTAGCCGACCGCGCCACCCACGTTGCCGGGCACCAGGCCCAGGCTGTTGGTCACGCTCGCGGTGACCGGCGGCAGGCCGGTGGCCAGCAGGACCGGGAAGGTGACCAGCGTCCCGGAGCCGACGACGGCGTTGATCGCCCCCGCGGCGAGCCCGGCAGCGAGCACGGCGAGGGCCTCGGCGGGGGTCACGCGTCCTTGCGGCCGGCGTCGACCACGCGCATCACCAGCTCGCCGGCCTCGTCGGAGGCCGCCAGGTCCACCTCGGCGTCGATGCCCCAGTCGTGGTCGCCGGCCGGGTCGTCGAGGATCTGCCGGACCCGCCAGACGCCGGGCTCGCCGCGGTCCCACACGAGCAGCGCGGGCCCGCGGGCGTCGGCGCCGGTGCCCACCTCGGCGTGCTCGGCGAAGTAGGCGCGGACCACCTCGCCCCACCTCTCGGCGTCCCAGCCGGATCCGGCGTCGAGTTCGCCGAGGTCGTACCAGCGGCGCCGGGCCCACAGCTGGACTCGGGCGAAGAGCGCGTTGCGCACCATCGCCGTGAACGCGCGCTCGTTGCCGGTGAGCGGCCGGGCGCGGGCCGGGACGGCGACCGGCTCGTCCAGCGGCTGGTCGGGACTGGTGAGCTGCTCCCACTCGTCGAGCAGCGAGGAGTCCACCTGCCGGACCAGCTCGCCGAGCCACTCGACGACGTCGGTGACCTCCTCGGTGCGCGCGGCCGCCGGGACGCCCGAGCGCAGCGCCTTGACCGCGTCGGAGAGGTACCGCAGCACCGCGCCCTCGGAGCGGGTGAGCCCGTAGAGCGAGACGAACTCCTTGAACGTCAGCGCCCGCTCCCACATCTCCCGCACGACGGCCTTCGGCGAGGGGTGCGCGTCGCGGGCCCACGGGTTGCTGCGGACGTAGACGTCGAAGGCGTGCTCGAGCAGCTCCTCCAGCGGCTTCGGGTAGGTGACGTCCTCGAGCAGCTCGATGCGCTCCTCGTACTCGATGCCCTCGGCCTTCATCTGCGCGACCGCCTCGCCGCGCGCCTTGTTGGCCTGCGCCGCGAGGACCTGCCGCGGGTCGTCGAGGGTGGCCTCCAGGACGCTGACGACGTCGAGGGCGAAGGTGTCGCCGTCGGGGTCGAGCAGGTCGACGGCGGCGAGGGCGAACGTCGACAGCGGGGTGTTGAGCGCGAAGTCCGGCGGCAGGTCGACCGTCAGCCGGTACCGGCGGCCGTCGGCGTCGGGCTCGGGCAGCCGCTCGAGGACGCCGGCCTGCAGCAGCGAGCGGGCGATGCCGACCGCCTCGCGGATGTGCCGCAGCTGCCGCTTGCGCGGCTCGTGGTTGTCGGTGAGCAGCCGGCGCATCGCGGCGAACGGGTCGCCGGGCCGGTCGACGACGTCGAGCAGCATCGAGGTCGAGACGCGGAAGGAGCTCTGCAGCGGCTCGGGCTCGGCGGCGACGAGGCGCTCCATCGTCGCCTTCGACCACGGCACCATCCCCTCGGGCGCCTTCCTGCGCACGAGCTTGCGGCGCTTCTTCGGGTCGTCGGCGACCTTGGCGAACTGCCGCAGGTTCTCCACCTCGTGCTCGGGCGCCTGCACGACGACGGTGCCCGCGGTGTCGTAGCCGGCCCGCCCGGCCCGGCCGGCGATCTGGTGGAACTCGCGGGCGTTGAGCAGCCGGGTGCGGGTGCCGTCGTACTTGGACAGCGCGGAGAACACGACCGTGCGGATGGGCACGTTGATGCCGACGCCGAGGGTGTCGGTGCCGCAGATGACCTTGAGCAGCCCGGCCTGGGCGAGGGTCTCCACCAGCCGCCGGTACTTCGGCAGCATCCCGGCGTGGTGGACGCCGATGCCGTGGCGCACCAGCCGCGACAGCGTCTGCCCGAACGCGGAGGTGAACCGGAACCCGCCGATCGCGTCGGCGATCGCGGCCTTCTCCTCCTTGGAGCAGACGTTGACGCTCATCAGCGCCTGCGCCCGCTCGAGTGCCTGGGCCTGGGTGAAGTGGACGACGTAGACCGGCGCCTGCCGGGTGTCCAGGAGCTCCTGGATGGTCTCGTGCGCGGGCGTCGTCGCGTACCAGTGGTGCAGCGGCACCGGGCGCTCGGCGGTGGCCACCAGCGCGGTGGGCCGGCCGGTGCGCCGGCCGAGGTCCTCGCGCAGCCGGGTGGTGTCGCCGAGGGTGGCGCTCATCAGGAGGAACTGGGCGCGCGGCAGCTCCAGCAGCGGCACCTGCCAGGCCCAGCCGCGGTCGGGGTCGCCGTAGAAGTGGAACTCGTCCATGACGACGAGGCCGATGTCGGCGTCGGCGCCCTCGCGCAGCGCCACGTTGGCCAGCACCTCGGCGGTGCAGGCGATGACCGGTGCGTCCCGGTTCACCGCGGCGTCGCCGGTGAGCATGCCGACGTTGGCCGCGCCGAACACCCCGCACAGGGCGAAGAACTTCTCGCTCACCAGGGCCTTGATGGGCGCGGTGTAGAAGCTGCGCCGCCCGGCGGCCAGCGCCGCGTACTGCGCGCCGGTGGCGACCAGGGACTTGCCGGAGCCGGTCGGCGTCGCCAGGACGACGTTCGCGCCGCCGACCAGCTCGATCAGCGCCTCCTCCTGGTGCGGGTACAGCGGCGTGCCGCCGTCCTCGGCCCAGGCGGCGAAGGAGGTGAACAGCTCGTCGGGGTCGTCGCCGCGGGCCCGCAGCGCACTGAGGTCGCGGGGGTCGTCGAGCAGGGGGAGGGGCGCGGTCGCGGTCATCGTGGGGAACAGCGTGCCCGACGGCCCGGGGCTTCCCGGCGGGGCTCCCGCGGACGCCCGCAGGTAACGAAACGGCAACGACCTCTCTCGATCGCGTGTGAGGTGGCCGTCGTATGGTGAGAAGGTGAACAACAGGTGAACGCGAAGTGAGGTAGAGATGCGCGTCGAGGAACGACCCCTGATCCACTGGGTGCCCGTGACCGGCCGGGACGGCCGTCGTCACATGGAGATGCGCTGGGACGCCGCCGCCCTGGGCGTGCCGGTCGAGGCGCCGCGCCTGCGGAAGACGGCCTGAGGAGTCCGTTCGGGTTCCGCGGGCGGGTGCCCGGGTAGGCGGACGGCGACGCGGTGCGGGGGGAGACCACCCCCGGGGCCGCGCGCCGTCCACCCGTGCACCGAGGAGACCCCGTGTCGTCACCCCGTCCCGAGTCCCAGCCCGAGCAGCAGCAGACCCCGCCCGGCACGCTGGGCGAGATGGACCCCAAGCCCGACCACGGCGAGGAGACCTACCGCGGCTCGGGCAAGCTGACCGGCAAGGCCGCCGTCATCACCGGCGGTGACAGCGGCATCGGCCGCGCCGTGGCCATCGCCTTCGCCCGCGAGGGCGCCGACGTCCTGATCAGCTACCTCGACGAGCACGAGGACGCCGAGGACACCGCGAAGTACGTGCGCGAGGCCGGCCGGAAGTGCGTCCTCGTCCCCGGCGACATCTCCGACAAGGCGCACGCCAAGACGATCATCCCCAAGGCCGTCGAGGAGTTCGGCAAGGTCGACGTCCTGGTGAACAACGCCGCCTTCCAGATGACCCACGAGTCGCTGGAGGAGATCCCGGACGACGAGTGGGACCACACCCTCGCCACCAACCTCACGGCGATGTTCATCCTCTGCAAGGACGCCATCCCGCACATGCAGCCGGGCGCGTCGATCATCAACTCGTCGTCGGTGAACTCCGACATGCCGAGCCCCACGCTCGCGCCGTACGCGATGACCAAGGCGGGCATCGCCAACTTCACCGCGAGCCTCGCCCAGCTCTACGCGGAGAAGGGCATCCGGGCCAACAGCGTGGCGCCCGGGCCGGTGTGGACGCCGCTGATCCCCTCGACGATGCCCGAGGAGAAGGTGGCCAGCTTCGGTCAGCAGGTGCCGCTGGGCCGCGCCGCGCAGCCGGCCGAGCTCGCGCCGGTGTACGTGCTGCTGGCCAGCGACGAGGCGTCCTACGTGTCGGGCGCCCGCGTCGCCGTCACCGGCGGCAACCCGATCCTCTGACGTCCGCGGACCTCGCGCCGTGGTGCCCGGCCTCGCGCTGCAGCGCGAGGTCGGGCACCACGGCCTGGGGGTCGCTCAGCCGCGCAGCGCCTCCGCGAGCGCGGCGACGTCGGCCGGGCGCACCCGGCAGCAGCCGCCGACCAGCCGGGCGCCCGCGCCGACCCACGCCGCGGCGTCGTCCGGGTCGATCCCGCCGGCGCCGGTCCACCGCCGGGCCGCCGCGTCCCAGCCCTCCCCGGAGTTCGGGTAGGCCACCAGCGGCACCCCGGCCGACGACGCCGCCGCCAGCGCCGGGCCCACGCCCGCCGGGTCGGTGCAGTTGACGCCGACGGCGAGCACCTCCGGCACGCCGCGCGCCATCGCGAACACCTGCGCCGCCGGCTCCCCGCGGCGGGTGCGCGCCGCGCCGTCGACGTCGACCACGGTGGTGAGCGACAGCCACACCGGCACGCCGAGCGACGCCGCCTCGGCGAGCACCGCCTCCACCTCGGCCGCCGCGGGGAGGGTTTCGCACGCCAGCACGTCGGCGCCGGCCTCCGCGAGCGCCGCCATCCGCGGGCGGTGGAACGCGCGCAGCCGGTCGACGCCGACCTCGCCGACGTAGGCGCCGGTGTACTCCGAGCCGTCGGCCAGTGCCGCGCCGTAGGGCCCGACCGACCCGGCCACCCAGGAGCCCGGCGCGCCCTCACGGGCGAGCGCCACCGACCGGGCGACCAGCCCCAGCGCCTCCTCCCGGTCCAGGCCCGCGCCGGCGAACCCCTCGACCGTCGCCTGGTAGCTCGCCGTCGTCGCCACCTGGGCGCCGGCCGCGGCGAAGGCGGCGTGCGCGGCCACCACCGCGGCCGGGTCGTCGCGCAGCAGCCGGGCCGACCACAGCGTGGAGGAGACGTCGTGCCCGCGGGCCTCGAGCTCGGTGGACAGCCCGCCGTCCAGGACGACGGGACCGGCGGCGAGGGCGTCGGCGAGGGAGGTCACCGGTCCATCGTCCGCCCTGCGGGCCGGCCGGGGTGCCCGCAGGATCGGCGGATGGTCTTCATCTGGAGCAGCAACTGGCGGCCCCGGCGCCGGCGTCGCGGGTACGGCCCGCCGCCCGGCTACGGCTACCCGCCGGGCTACGGCTACCCGCCGGGCTACGGACACCGCCGTCGGGACGACTCGTGCCTGCGCGACCTGCTGTTCCTCAACACCGGCTGCTGCCTGGCCAACGCGATCGGGTGCGGCGTCGACGGCCTGTTCCTCGTGCCGACGACGGTCCGCCACGTCTCCGCCGCCGGCACCGGCCCGCGGGGCTCACGCGTCGCGGAGCGGCTGGTGGCCGCCGTACGCGTCTACCAGCGCGAGATCAGCCCGCGGCGCCCACCGTGCTGCTCGTTCAGCCCCACCTGCTCGGCCTACGCGGTCGAGGCCCTGGAACGGCACGGCGCCCGGCGGGGCTCCTGGATGACCGTCCGCCGGCTGGTGCGCTGCCGCCCGGGGGCCGCAGGCGGCGCGGACCCGGTGCCCACGGCCGCCTGAGGTCAGCGGGCGAGGCGGTAGTGGCTCAGCACGACGCCGGTGGTCGTGGGCACCGACTCGACCAGTTCCCAGCGCAGGTGCGCCCCGGCGGGGAAGAGCGTGCGGCCGCCGCCCAGCACGACGGGGGCGACGGCGAGCCACGCGTCGTCGACCAGGCCCGCCGGCAGCAGGGTGGCCAGCAGGTCGGGGCTGCCGAGCACGGTGAGGTCGAGGTCGGTGCCGGCCTTGAGCTCGGCCACCGTCCGCGCGGCGTCGCCGGCCAGCACGGTGGTGTTGGCCCACGTGGGCGCGTAGCCGGCGTCCCGGGTGGCGACGTACTTCTGCTTGGCGTCGAGCACCGGGCCGAACGGGTTGTCCGTGGTCCCGGCCCAGGCGGCCTGCATCGACTCGAAGGTGCGTCGGCCGAAGAGCATCGCGCCCTCGCCGGCCATCCCGCGGCCCATCACCTCGCCCAGGACCGCGTCGGGATAGGGGCCGAACCAGCCGCCGTGGGCGAACCCGCCCCGGGTGTCCTCGTCCGGTGACCCGGGGGCCTGGGCGACGCCGTCCAGGCTGACGTTCTCGACGATCGAGATGGTGGCCATGTCGCTCCTCCGCTCCGGTTGGTACGGAAGTAGTAGTAGCCGCTACGCAAGTCGTAGCGCAAGGGGTAGCCTCGTCCCATGCCCGAGCGCAGCTACGACGACCCGTGCGGCATCGCCCGCGCCCTGGACGTGGTGGGGGAGCGGTGGGCGCTGCTCGTCGTCCGCGAGCTGTTGCTCGGCCCCAAGCGCTACAGCGAGCTCGCCCGCGGCCTGCCCGGCAGCAGCCCCACGGTGCTCAGCCAGCGGCTCCGCGACCTCGAGGCCTCCGGGATCGTCGCCCGCACGACGGCCGGTCCCCCGGGAGGCGGCCGGGTCTACGCGCTGACGCCGCGCGGCCGCGAGCTCGACGACGTCCTGCTCGCGCTGGGCCGGTGGGGCTCGCGCACGGAGCAGACGTCGGCCGGCGCCCTGTCGGCCGACGCGTTCGTCCTCGCGCTGCGGACGACGGCCGACCCCGCGCGGCTGGCGGGGTGGTCGGCGCGGGTGGAGCTGCGGATCGAGGACGACGCCGCGCCCGACCGCGTCACCCTCACCGTCGACGGCGACCGGCTCGCGGCCGTGCGCGGGTCCGCGGGTGAGCCCGACGCCGTCCTCGCGGGGCCCGGCGCGGTGCTGCGCCCGGTCGCCTTCGGCCGGCGGACCCTCGACGACGCGCTCGCGGCCGGTGACCTGCGCATCGAGGGCGACGCGGCGGTGGTGCGCCGGTTACTGGGCGCCGTCGTCCCGCCGGTGCCCGCGTGACGTCCACGGCCGGACCGGAGGCGAGGGGCGTCGGGGAGACTGTCCGGGTGCCCGCGAGCGACGAGACCACCGGCGACCTCCCGGTCACCGGCTCCCTCGTCGTACCGGCGTCGGCGCTGTCGTGGCGGTTCTCCCGCTCCTCCGGCCCGGGCGGGCAGGGCGTCAACACCGCCGACTCGCGCGTGGAGCTGTCGGTCGCCCCGCTGGAGCTGCCCGGTCTCAGCGGCCCCCAGCGCGACCGGCTGGCGCAGCGCCTGGCCGGCCGGCTCGCCGACGGCGTGCTGACCATCGCCGCGAGCGAGCACCGGCAGCAGCTGCGCAACCGGCAGGCGGCCCGCGAGCGGCTGGCCGCGGTGCTGCGCGCCGCCCTCGCCCCGCCGCCGCCCCCGCGCCGGCGCACGAAGCCGACCCGCGGCTCGCAGGAGCGGCGCATCGCTGCGAAGAAGCGCCGTGGCGAGCTCAAGCGCCGCCGCGGCGGCTGGGACTAGAGCTCGGGCATCGGCACGCCGGGCGGGCGCACCGCCACCCACAGCGGCAGCTGGCCGTCGGCCGAGCGGGTCGCCTCGACCACCTCGAAGCCCAGCCCGCGGGCGAAGCGCACCACCGCCCAGGCGGGAGCGACCAGCGCGGCGGGGACGCCGTCGCGGTCGCAGCGGTCGAGCACGGGCGCGAGCACCGCGCCGCCGAGGCCCCGGCGGCGCGAGCGCGGCCGGGTGACGAGCACCCGCAGCCGCCAGTGGGGCTCGCGGGGGAGCGCGGCGGCGAGCACCTCGTCGGTGCGGGCGACGGCGTCGGCCCGGTCGGCGTGCAGCCGCGGGACCTCGCGGCCCAGCGCCGCGGCGACGTCGGCCGGCAGCGGGTCCGCCGCGCCCTCGGGTGCCTGCCAGGAGGCGACGGCGTCGACGTCCTCGCTCACCCACGTGGTGCCGGTGGCCACGCCGCGGTGCGCGTCGAGCTCGGCCAGGCGGGTCAGCCGCTGGGTGCGCCCGTCGAGCGGCAGCGCCCAGCGCACCCACCGCGACTCGGCCAGCGACACGGTCACCGTGGCGGCGACCCGGGGGACGTCGCGCGGCTCGGCGGGCCGGATGACGGGGACGCCGAGGTGGACCGTCGGCCCGGGCTCGCTCATGCCGCCATGACACCACGCCGGGCGCGGGCGGGCCCGGACACGGCGACGGGGGCCGGTCCGCAGTGGACCGGCCCCCGTCGGAGCGCGTCAGACGTCGAAGCCGGCGCGGTCGACCTTGCGGTGGTAGCGGGTGCCGAGCTTGCCGCCCAGGACCGCCCCGAGCAGCGTGACCAGGAGCGCGGCGATGCCGGCGACGATCCCGGCGGTGGTCAGGGTGTCGCCGCTGATCGGGATGCTCGGCAGGTTGAGCTGCGAGAGCACGTTGTACTCCGAGCCGAGCACCGCGCCGAGGACGGCGAGGGCGATGACGACCAGCAGGCCGATCACCCACACGGCGATGCCCTGCCGGACCCCGTCGAAGCGGGCCATGCGCCCGGCGACGTAGCCGCCGGCGAGGTAGGCCAGGAACAGCACGACCAGCAGCGTGATGCCGCCCACGAGGCCGATGGTGTCGGCCTGGGCGGTGGCCTGGTCCGCGGCCTGGTCGACGGCCTGGTCGACGCCGCCGACCTGGGTCAGGCCGAAGGCGACGCCGGCGGCGGACAGCAGGGCCAGCAGGAGCACGGCCAGGCCGTTGGCGGACAGCCAGCCGAAGAAGGCCGCTCCCCACTTGATCCCGCCGAAGCGGGCGTGCTGCGCGTCGACGGCGTCCCGGGCCTTGCCGCGGGTGGATGACGCGCCGGCCGACGCCGAGGTGGCGTCGCTTCCGTAGGAGGAGCTCATGGTGCCTTCCTGGGAACGGACGCGACCGGCCGTCCGGGGATGCCGGCCGACCGGTCGCGGGGTGTGGGCCCGGCGCCCACCGGTGGCGGGCCGGGGGGACCCCGTCCCGGCTCCGGGACCGGAGCGGGACGGGGCCTCGGCTCAGCGGCCGATCGTGCCGTCGTCGTCGCGGTCGAGGGCGTCCTTGGCCTTCTGGACGAAGCCGCGCTCGTCACGGCCGGTGGTGCCGGTCGTGGTGCCGGTGCCGGCGACACCGGTGGTGCCGCCGTCGACCTCGATCTCCTCCTTGCGC